>JAKEIB010000135.1 GCA_022614705.1 Planctomycetota bacterium
AATCGAAGTGACGGAAAAGAACCTCGGCGAAGCGCTGCTGCCCACGAACGCGCTGACCCCCGGAATGGGCGTAAGCGGCCTGTCCGAAGTGAGCTTCGGCTCATCTGGGTCCGTGAACGTGGCTGCGAGCCAACTCAATTCGACCTTAATGAACGCCCTCGTACCTCCCCACGGGCCGCCATTCACATTGATCGGCGCAGGCGTGATACCATTAATGCTGTCGTAGTTGTAATCGACGCTAAAGATATCCACTGCTTCGGGTATCCGCGGAAAGTCGTTGGCGACGGTGACGACATAATCGCTCGCCGACAATTGGATTGCGCCGCTGTTGATGTTCAGCGTGTAGCCGCCTTGGATCAATTGATGGAACGTTCTCACACCGGGCTCCGTGTCCACGCCCGGGGTGGTCGTGTCGTACGAAAACGTGCCGGCGACGGGGGAGGTTTTCGGAACGCTGATCCCGAACAGCGTGTAGGTGCCCGGGGTCCCTATTTGTTGCAAGGCCCCCTCAAAGCTGAACCCGACTCTTTCGGCACGCAGTTCGTCCGGCGACACGAGGACCGCCGCTGCGACCAGGCCGATGGCAAGTCTTACGGGATTCGTAATGGGCAGCAGTTTCATTGCACGACCTTTGACGCAAGAGGTTGAAACGAGAAGATCCCGCCCCGGTGCAACCGACCGAGGTGCTGAGGGTCTAGCATTGAGGTCCCGCACTTGCACTCTTGGCGATCCATTTTTTTTTGATCCTCCTGCAAGCGCAATGTAACCCTCACCAATTGGGTTCCTACAGTACAGTGCGACGTTCGCGGCCCGGATGTGCCAAGAAAAGTTTGTATCGTTGCGAAGTTGCCGGATCGATTGGGTTCCCGATCGGGGGGTGACCGACTATTTCCGCTATACTTGAAGCTGATCTTACAAGGCCGAGATACAGACGAGGCAATGACCACCAGTACCGGAGCTCCGACGAAACCAGCTCCGCTGCTGCAAGGAGACAGTATACCCCTTCCACTGGCTATGAACACTAACTTTCGTACGCGGAAGGAGGACTTTTAAGAAATTCCTGGGAGGAAGCCGGCACTCGAGAAGGCCAAGCCGCTCGCACCTCGCCGGAGATTCATCGCCGGCTATTAGTTTACATCGCGCTCCTGGCTTCTCGTCGTGAAAACAGTCGGTCACCCCCCGATCGGCTAACAATCAAGCCCACAACTGGCAAGGCCAGTAGTTTTCTTGGCACATTCGGGCCGCGTACGTCGCACTGGCAATAGGAGGAGTCAACGGCATGTAGTCTCCCCAGGGTTCCACCTGGCCACGGATGCAAGAAGCGTCCGTTTCATTGGAGGATGGATTGAGTTACTTTGCGGTCCATTTTATCGCGTGCCGAGCGACTAACCCATTGTTTGGGAGGAGAAATCGAGATGACCGACTACCGACCAGTGGACGGTCACAAAGCTACCGTCCATCAGAACGCGAACACTCCGCCGGCGCAAGCATTCACTCTGCCGATTGTCGACCAATGCTGCCGGCGGATGGAGTTCGCAGTGAAAGCGCTGATTGAAGAAGCAAAAGCGGAGGCGACTTGGACGGAATCGTATGCTGAAGCAACCGAGTTGCTCGAATCGGTTCCGCTGAGCAGCGGCGCATTCGAGCTTGCTCGGCAGCGCCTCCGGAACGCTCTGGACTATTGCTGCGAGGGAGAATTCGGGGCCGCATGCTTTGAGCTGCGACGGCTTCGCAACCAGCTTGCTGCGTTGTAAGTGGCATTAACCCGCAAGCGCATAACACATGTCATTAGACCAGCGTTCATGCGACTGTCGGAGTCGCGGGTTAGCTCGTGGACTCGCAGCTCTGGCTGAAGAAATCGAATCCCGATGGGACTCCATGGTGGACGGCCGACGGGGCAGAGCGAGATGTCGTTGGCGGCGACATGTTTTGGGGATATGTCGACAAAATAGGAAAACATCGACATGTTGGCTTGATGTCCGGCGGGTCGATTGTTGTGCGACGAACCCTCCCTCGCCACGGCGAGTCCCGAGCGACCTAGCCCCTCCCTAATAGGGAGGGGGATTTTGTTGATCGCGCTGGCTAAGCGGGTTAGTAAGGTTGAATTCCTGTAGCAAGTCGCGCAGCACGGGTTCGATCTGTGCGCGTAGGTGTCGGTTGGCGTAGCCAATCCAGGCGACGTTTGTTTCGGTGTCGAGCGGTGTTTGCACTTGGCGGCCGGTTGGGGAGGTGATGATGACGCCGGCCTCTTCGGCGATTAGTTTGGTACAGAGGTCGTAGGCGTGGCAGCAGTGGCCGGGGGTTTTGCCGCGGGCGGCGATGAGTGGTTGGACAAGCGGGCGCAGGTCGGCGACGAAGCGATCTTGGCCGGTGGCCAGGCCGTAGAGTTGGCCGCTGGTGCAGGCGTATTGGTCCTCGAAGACGGCGGCGCTGTCGGCTGGGGAGAGGGGGACAGGCACATTTTGCTCCGCCGACCATCCGCGACGGATGGTGCCCGTCGCGGCGATGGTGCCCGCCGCAAATTGAGCCAGTCCCCGACGGGCGAGGAGTCGATCGCAGAGCGCATCGTCGATCGCGGCCAGCACGTCGCGGCCGCCGGGGAAGAAGCGGCAGATCGTGGCGTAGCCGTGGCGCAGGTCGGTGGCCGTGGATGGTTGAATCGCGAGCGGCTGCGATTCGTTGGTGAGCCGGTTGATGCGTACGCCGTGCGCGCCCTTGCCGCGCGTTGCCCACAGTTGATCGCACAGGTGTTGTTTGACGAGCGGGATTTCGGTTTGCACGGCTAGTTCGATGTCGGCGAGCGACGCCCCTCCCCCTGCCCCTCCTCGATGTGGGGAGGGGTGTTGTCCCCCTCCCCCCGCCCCTCCCCGAGCTGGGGAGGGGAGTCGAGCGCCAGCCCCTCCCCGTCGAGGGGAGGGGGAGTTGGGGGCGACACCGGTGAGAATCCAGGCCGGGCGCTTCTGGTACATGAGACCGCGCGTGCCGTCGATCGGGTCGACGATCACGCGCCAGCGCGCATCCGCTTCCACCGCGTTGTTCGGTAAGACCACGCGCCCGTCTGGCAATCCCTCGCCGATGAGAACTATTGGCTCGTGGGTCGCGATCTCGCGAGTGAACCATTCGACGAGGGCGGACTCACTGATGCGATCGACTTCGTACGTGACGTCGTCCGCGCCTTCGTGCGCCACGCGCGCCAAGTCGATCGCCGCCTGCTGTTCGCACGCGGTGACCACCCGGGCGCGAATGTTATCGTGCAGCCGGCGGAGCGGATCGAGGAATTCGATTATTTCTTTCACGGACTTAATGGGGTAAGTAGGCCTCACGCAAAGGCGCCAAGGCGCAAAGCTCGAAGAAAAAAACAATACATTTGGAACAGGAGGTAACAGAGAGAACAGAGGCTTGCCAATCCTCCGTTTTCTCTGTTTCCTCCTGTTCAAAAGAATGTAAGTGTGTCTCCGCTAATTTGAAACATCACCCTTTCACCTTATTGAATTTGCGGGAGTCCTGGCTGATTGTCGATGCGAATAACATGGGCGCCGCGCGCGGGTCGGCTGACGAGTGCGCTGGCTGCAATGTTCGTCTTGTCGTGATATCGATCCAACAAATGTTTCGTAACGGCCTCAACCTTGCCGGTTTCGACGAGGCTCACGGTGCAGCCGCCGAAGCCGCCGCCGGTCATTCGCGAGCCGATGACGCCGCCGCTGGGGCCGATGTCGCGAGCCAGGTCGACGAGCAGGTCGAGCTCGCGACAGCTTACTTCGTAGTCGCCCTTGAGCGAATCGTGGCTGGCGTACATCAGCCGGCCGACTTCGGGCCAGTCGGCGGCCTTCACCGCTGCGGCCGCTTTCACGGTCCGCGCGATCTCGCCGATCGCGTGTCTGGCGCGACGGTATTCAACCGGTTCTAGCGCACCACGTCGCGCTTGAAGCTGCGGGAATCGCGCATCGCGCAAAGAAGTGACGCCGAGCTTGCGAGCGGCCGATTCGCACTGTGCGCGACGTTCGGCATACTCGCCGCCAGAGAGTTCGTGCTTGACGTTGGTGTTCACGATGAGCACGGTAACGTTCGGATCGAGCAGTGGAATGTGCTCGGTTTGTTGCGAGCGGCAGTCGAGCAGCATGAGATGATCCGGCCGGCACATGACGGACGCAAACTGGTCCATGATGCCGCACGGCACGCCGGCGAAGTCGTGTTCAGCCTTCTGACACAGCAATGCCTTCTCCGTGAGTTCGAGCGACGTGCCCGTCATCGCTTCAATCAACGTGGCCGTGGCGATTTCGAGCGCCGCGCTGCTCGACAAGCCGCCACCAATGGGGACATTGGTTTCGATGACGGCTTGAAATCCGGTCGGCCGCATGTTCCGCTCGATGCATCCCGCGAGCACACCCGCGACGTAATCCGACCAATGGCCGGGAATGGTGTGGCGCTGGGGCGATGTGAGCGAGATTTCGACTTCATCATTCGTTGCCACGCTGAAGACGGTTGCGAGGGGGACAGTCCCCTTTTCTTGTTTAGCGTTGTTTGGCGGGTCAGCGCCTGTCGACAAGAAAAGGGGACAGTCCCCTGCCGCGATCACGCAGTAGCGGTCGATGGCCATCGGCAACACGAAGCCGTCGTTGTAGTCGACGTGCTCGCCGATGATGTTGACGCGGCCGGGCGCGGCGACGAGCCATCGCGGCGCTTTGAGATACCGTTGCTCAAAGCGCTGCGCGGCGCTCGCGACTAGTTGATTCAATTGGTCGCTATCCATGTTTTCTTGGCACTTGTCATGTAGCATTGAGCCACATCGTCAGCAGCAGCGTTGGAAACAGGAGCACAAGCACTACGAATCCCCAAACCGGCCCCGCGTAACCCATGCACACGGCCGCGTCGAGCACGATAATCGATTGCACGCAGTGCCGCACGGCCACTTGCACGCGCTGCGGCGTTGGCTGCACGACTGCGGCCAGGCAGCGCCGCCCGGTAATGAGCGCGAGTAGCGCCCACAGAAAATACCATCCGTTATGCACAACCGCCAACGGCGGGCGAAATCCGGTCCACATCGGTACGCTGGCGAGCAACGCCATGCCGGACAGCAGCACCAAAAAGCCGCCGATCAGTCGGCCGCGGGCGGTGGTGCGAGCTTCGGTGCGAGCAAAGATCGTCACGCCAATGACGTAAACGCCAATGCCGATGGCAATCAACCACGCAGCACTCGTTCCCCATTCGACCAACGGCCTGGCCGCATCAGCGGCCAGCGGCGCCAGGCTCATCCCTAATAGCACGTTGAGCGAGCGGCAGGCGCCCATCGCCAGCGGCGCGAATGGAGTGCGCTTCAACACGCGGTCGTACAACACGATGCAGGCTGCAAGCAGTGTTGCGACCGTGCCGGGTCGCCAATCGCTTATAACAACGCTCGCGAACCACGCAATGAGCACACCACTGGCTAGCATGGCCCAGCCGACGGCCATCGCCGCGCGCCGCGAGATACGGCCCGAAGGAATCGGCCGTTCGGGCCGGTCGCGGGCGTCGACCTCGGCGTCGAACACGTCGTTGAGCACGATGCCGCTGAGATACAGCAAGCAGGATGCGGTGACTAACAACAGGAAATGCGCGGCCGGCTGCAACGCGCGATGCGTGACGAGATAGCCCATCATCACGTCGGCGATAGTCGTGAACACGTTCGGCAGCCGCAACAACTGCAACCAGGCGAACAATCGATGGCGAAGGCTATTCCCCATTCCTCTGTTTCCTCTGTTACCTCCTGTTCAAAGAATACATGAACAGGAGGAAACAGAGGAAACGGAGGGGAGATTTAGTGGATTGTCCTTCATGCTTGAGCGGCATTGCTGAGTTGATTTTGAAGGAATGTTGTTGCTTCGCCCGCGGCTTTATCCGGATCATTGATGTACGGGTAAAGCTCCACGGTGAGCCAGCCCGCGTAGCCGGTGTTTTGGATGGCGGCGAGTGTGGCTGGGAAGTCGATCGCGCCGTGGCCGGGGACCAGGTGCTGGTGGACGCGCGTGGCGGCGATGTCTTCGAGGTGGTAGTGTCGCGTGTGCGGTTGCATCTTCGCGATCCAATCTTGCGGGTCTTCTCCGACGCAATAAGCGTGGCCAACGTCGAAGTTGAGGCCGATCATCGGTGAGTCGATGCGGCCGACGAACTCCAGGTATTGGTCGAAGCGTTCGATCAACAAGCCGGGTTCTGGCTCGATGAGCAGCGGCACGTTGAGCGATTCGGCGACGTCAATGCACGGCATCAGCTCGTCGTAAAAAACGTCGGCGCCATTGCGCCAGGTTTGGCCGTGGGCGAGCGGACCGCCGGGTTCGGTGGTGATGTTCGGCGCGCCGAGGTCGCGCGCCAGGTAGAGCGCGCGCTTGGTGTGTTCGCGGCGGATCGCGCGGTAGTGCGGATCGGGTTCGATCCAACTCGGGTGCCAGTACGGCTGCCGGGGGTCGGCGACGGCGTTCATCATGAACGCGTTGATGTTCGAGATGGCGAGCTGGTGTTTCGCCAACGCATCGCGGATCGATTGCTTCTGCTCGTCCAACAAGCCGGCCGGCCAGGCGTGCGGCACGTCGGCCAAGAGCTCGATGCCCTTGTAGCCCAATGCGGCGACGCGCGCGATCGTTTCCTCGATCGAAAATCGCAAGTAGGCGTTGGAGCTGAAAGCCAGTTGCATGTGGAATTGTCTCACGCAAAGGCGCTAAGGCGCAAAGGTGATGAGATGAGGGATGAACGATGAGATGCCAACCGGTCTAATAGAGTCGGTTTTCATATTCCGTCCCTCATCCTTCATCCTGACTTTGCGCCTTAGCGCCTTTGCGTGAGACTGCCTATTTACGGTCTTCTCGCCATACGGGATCGAGGTGCGAATCGTCCGATTTTGGCCAGCGGGTGAGCGTTACCTTTTGCCGTGTATAGAACTGGATGCTCTCGTTGCCTTGGATGTGCAGGTCGCCGAAGAAGGAGCGGTTCCAGCCGGTAAATGGGAACCAGGCCATCGGGGCCGGCACGCCGACGTTGATGCCGATCATGCCGGCGTTGAAATGCCGCTTGAACTGGCGGGCGGCGTAGCCGCTGCGCGTGAAGATGGCGGCGCCATTGCCGTATTCGCACCGCTCGCCGACGGCCAGCGCTTCGTCGAGGTCCGACGCACGCACGACGGAGAGCACGGGGCCGAAGATTTCTTCTTTCCACACGCGCATCGTTGTTCGTACACGGTCGACGACGCTGGGGCCGATGAGGAAGCCGTCGGAGTCGAACTCGCGCCGGCCATCGAGGGCGACGGTGGCGCCGTCTTCCTGGGCGATGTCTAAATAGTTGGCGACGCGGTCGCGATGCTCGGCGCGGATCACCGGTCCCATGTCGATGTTTTCGTTGCCGTCGGAAGGTCCGACGCGCATGCGGCTGGCGACATCGACCAAGCCTTCGACGACCGCGTCGCCCGCCTTGCCGACCGCGACCGCCACGCTGCCGGCCATGCACCTCTGGCCGGCGCAACCGTAGGCACTTGCGGCGAGCGCTTTGACGGTTTGGTCCATCTCGGCGTCGGGCATGATGATGAGGTGGTTCTTCGCCCCGCCGGCCGACTGCACGCGCTTGCCAGCCGCCGTGCCGCGCTCGTAAATGTATTTGGCTACGGCGGTGGAACCGACGAATGAAATCGCCGCGACTTTCGGGTGATCGAGCAGCGCGTCGACGCATTCGCGATCGCCGTGCACGACGTTAAACACGCCGTCGGGCACGCCTGCTTCTTCAAGCAGCTCGCCCACGCGCACGGATGACAGCGGCACCTTTTCCGACGGCTTCAACACGAACGTGTTGCCGCAGGTGATCGCAATCGGATACATCCACAACGGCACCATGAACGGGAAATTGTACGGCGTAATGCCGACGCAGACGCCGACGGGGTGGCGGACTGCCTCGGCATCGACGTCGGCCGCGATGTTGGGCAGGATGTCGCCGGCGATGAGGCTGGGGATCCCGCACGCGTACTCGACCACTTCAATGCCGCGATTCACTTCGGCGCGTGCTTCGGCCAGCGTTTTGCCATGTTCTCGCGTCACCAGCGCTGCCAGCTCCTCGAAATGTTGCTCGAGCAGCGCGCGGAAGCGGAACATTAAGCGGGCGCGCTCGACGACGGGCGTTTCGCTCCAAGCCGGCAATGCCTTCGCCGCGGCCTCCACGACTTCGCTCGTTTGCTTGGCGCTGCAGAACGGCACGCGGCCGATAACCCTGCCCGTGGACGGATTGAAAACGTCGCCGGCGCGATTGGATGATACCTCGGTCCATTCTCCGCCGGAGAAAATCGGGACCGATTCGACGGCCGAGGCTGTGGTGGTAGCCATGGTGAAAACTCCCGACTACAGGCGGGTCGAGAACATTGTGGTCCTCTCGCGCTGCGAGAGGAAATCGCGTCTCGCGGAGCGTGACGCCTACAAACTCCCTACGCGCTGGTTGCCAAGCTGTTATATTAGCAGCTTCCCGTCCGGCGAACAGCCTGCGAGCGTTGGCTCGCGGCTATTGAAGCAAGTACTCGCTCTACTTTTCTGCGTTGAGGTTTGCCATGCCCCGAATTGTTCGTGGTGGACTGATTCAGGCCACGCTTTGTGAACCGGCCACGTCGCCCGTTGAGAAAATCAAGAAGGCGATGATCGACAAGCACGTCGCGATGATCTCTCAGGCGGCCGAAAAGGGAGTTGAAGTTATCTGCCTGCAGGAGCTTTTCTACGGGCCGTACTTCTGCGCCGAGCAGGAGATCAAGTGGTACGACCTCACCGAGCCAATTCCGGGGCCGACCACGAAGCTCATGCAGGACCTGGCCAAGAAGCACAAGATGGTCATCGTGGTGCCGATGTACGAGGAGGATCTGCCGGGCGTGTACTACAATTCGGCCGCGGTGATCGATGCGGGTGGCGAGTATCTCGGCAAGTTTCGCAAGATTCATATCCCGCATTGCAATCCGGGCTTTTGGGAGAAGTTTTATTTTCGGCCAGGGAATCTTGGGTACCCGGTGTTCGACACGAAGATCGGCAAGGTTGGCGTTTACATTTGCTACGACCGGCATTTTCCCGACGGGGCGCGGTGCCTGGGTCTTGGCGGAGCGGAAATTGTGTTCAATCCGTCGGCGACCGTTGCCGGCTTGAGCGAGTACTTGTGGAAGCTCGAGCAGCCGGCGCACGCGGTGGCGAATCAATACTTCGTCGGCGCAATCAATCGGCCGGGTTGGGAGGAGCCGTGGCGCATCGGCGAGTTTTATGGCCAGAGCTATTTCGTTGATCCGCGCGGGCAATTCATTGCCGCCTCGCCGAAGCGGACCGAGGACGACATCGTCGTCGCCGACATGGACTTCGACATGATCCGCGACGTGCGCAACACGTGGCAATTCTTCCGCGATCGCCGTCCGGAGACGTACGGGGCGATCACGGCGCTGTAGAGCTACGTTAATGCACTGGCGGAGCCAGTGGCACATTGCGAACCGCGGGTTTTACGTCACATCCGGACCGCGTGGCGGTCCGGCTATTTAGTGCGACCAATACTATCACTGAGAGTGATCGACCAAGCGCCGATGATCGCGCCTAGGACGCTGCCGGCGATGACGTCGCTGACGAAGTGATAATTCATGGCGACGAGGGCGATGAGCATGGGCAGTGCTACGATTGCGTAGAGCCAGCGGCCGCGAGGCATCGCGAGCCATAAGACTGAGAAGAAGCCGAGGATGCGGGCGGCGTGGCCCGAGGGAAAGCTGCCCGTATCGTCGCCGACTTCGAACGGGTGGAAGCCGTAGGCGCCGGTGCCGATCAGCGACGGATTGTTGTTGTGCCAGGTTTCCGGCCAATAGCGGCCGCAGATGTCGCCGAGCGATTCTCGGAATTGATCGGCGATGATGAGGCTCACGCAGGCAATGAACAGCGCGTACTGCCAGCGTCGCCACGGTCCCCAGGCTCTGCGAATGGCGAGTAGCGCGAGCACCAGCGGCGACCACCCCTGCACCATCGGCGGCGGCTCGGTGAGCCAGCGAAAGCCCTCGATCTTGGCAATCTTGTGGTTATGGACGAAGAACGCGACGGGGCGATCGATAAAGTAGTAACAGATCACTACTGCGAAGACGCAAGCGCCGAGTGCTGCGAATGAGTGGCGAAACAGCCGGCTATATCCATCATCAGTCGACATGGCATTGTGCGCTCGGTCATTAACAAAGTGATCGAACGAAACGTTAGCGTCGTGTCGTCGGTTTCGCGGCGAGTGACATCCATGCAACGTACACAACAAACGCGACGCCGAAGCTGGCGAACCAGGCGTAGTTGTAGACGTGAGCGAAGAAAGCCGGGATTGCCGGCAGTTCAGGCGGGGCACTAGCGTCGCCGCGGACAGCTAGAAATCCGAGATGCGCTAGAAAGCCCGGAAGCGTGAAGGCAATTCCCGAGACCAGGGCGACGATGGCGGCCGGGTTGAATCCGCCGGAGTACCAATAGGGGCCGTCCTTCTTGTAGAGGCCGGCCTGATCGAGGTGAGTGCGTCGGATAACAATGTAATCGGCGATCAGCACGCCGCCGACCGCGCCGAGCAACAGCGAATAGCCGACTAGCCATTTATCAATGTAAACGGCGGCGTTTTCCAGTAGCCGCCACGGTTGAATAAGTATGCCGATGAGGCCGGTGATGAAGCCGCCGATACGGAACGATATCCGCCGGGGCCAGAGATGGGCGAAATCGTTGGCCGGGCTCACGACGTTCGCGGCAATGTTCGTGGCCAACGTAGCGATGCACAGGGCAATCATGGCGACGATGAGGACGACAGGATTCTGAAACTGCGCGAGCAGAAATGTGGGGTTCCACAACGACGCTTGTTTGTCCGCCGGCAAATCCTTGTAGATGACAAACGCCGCCGACGTTACCGCGACGCCGATGAACGAATACAGACCCATCGTCGTGGGTAGACCAATCACCTGCCCCCAAACTTGATCGCGTTGCGAGCGGGCGTAGCGGCTGAAGTCGGGGATGTTGAGGGCGAGCGTGGCCCAGAAGCTCACGTTGGCCGTCAGGGCCACAATGAAGTAGCCCCAAAACTTCCCTTCTTTCGGCTGGCCGGGCGCGAACTGCGACGGCCGTGAAAGCATATCGCCGAAACCGCCGGCCGCGTGATACGCCCACGCCAAGAGCACCAGTCCCAACGCGATCAGCAACGGCGCTTTAATGTTGAGCAGAATGCGAATCGACTCGATGCCTTTGTAGATCACCAACATGTTGATGAGCCAGAAAAACAGGAAGCAGCCGAGCTGCGCCGCATTGATGTCGATCAGCGACAGCGGAGCGAGTTCTCCCCACGAGGGAAAGAATTCCTTCATGATCATGTAGATGGCTTCGCCACCGATCCACGTCTGGATGCCGAACCAGCCGCAGGCCACAAGCGCACGCAATAGCGCCGGGATATTCGCGCCGAGAATGCCGAACGACGCGCGGCAGTAAACGGGGAATGGGATGCCGTATTTCGTGCCGGCGTGGGCGTTGAGGACCATCGGCACGAGCACGATGACGTTGCCGAGAAAGATCGTCAGCACGGCCTGCCACCAGTTCATGCCTTCGGCGATCAAGCCGGAGGCCAGCATGTAGGTAGGGATGCAGGCCGACATGCTGATCCATAGAACGGCGATGTCTTTGAGCCCCCAGTGACGCTGGGCCCGCGGCACGGGCCCCATGTCGTGGCTGTAATACGGCGAGCCGGAAAGGTCGGCGGTGAGCTCTTGGATGCCGTCGGCTGGGCCGGGTTTTTGGGGCGCCATGAGTTAGCCCAATCGTTGAAGGAGATAAGATGACGCTAACCAGTTAATCGTGGCCAACGTTGAGGGTCAACGGCAATGTGGATGGACGGCAGCCGAATTGGCACTCCAAGGAAGTGGACTGGACGTAGCGGTTTTCCGATGGGGGCGATAAAATTGAACATTGCCTGACCCCTTTTCCAACCAGTGCCAGGGAGTTTGCCGTGACCACGGAACTGCGTCCCTCGCTGCCGATTACCGATCACACGCCGCAACCGTATGACGGGCCGAGCCGGGAGGAGGTGCTCGCGCTGCGGCATCAATATCTTTCGCCGGGCATCATCACGTACTATCGCGATCCGTTGATGATCGTCGAAGGCCACATGCAGTACGTATGGGACGAGATGGGGCGGCGGTATTTGGACGCATTCGCGGGGATCGTCACGATCAGCGTTGGTCATTGCCATCCGAAGATCGTTGAGCGCGTCCGTGAGCAAACGGGAAAGCTGCAGCACACGACGACGATTTACTTGCACCCGACGATCGTGCAGATGGCCGAGAAGCTCGCGGAGAAGATGCCGCCTGGACTGACGCGGTCGTATTTCACCAACAGCGGCAGCGAGGCCAACGAGATCGCGATCCTTTCGGCGCGCGAGTACACGGGCAACCAGGACGTGATCGCGCTTCGCAACGGTTACCACGGCGGCACGTCGGTGCCGATGAGCCTTACGGCGCACGGCACGTGGAAGTTCAAGTCGAACAACGGCACGAACGTGCATCACACGTTGGCTGGCTACTGCTACCGCTGCCCGTTCGGGCTCGAGTATCCGTCCTGCGGTGTGAAGTGCGCGCACGACATCAAGAACGTGATTCAATACGAAACGCCGGGCGAGATTGCGTGCTTCATCGGCGAGCCGATCCAGGGCGTCGGCGGCACAGTGACGCCGCCGAAAGAATTCTTCAAGATCGTGTACGACATCGTCCGACAGCACGGCGGAATTTGCATTGCTGACGAAGTGCAAGGCGGCTTTGGCCGCACCGGCCATCACTATTGGTCGCACCAGAATTGGGATGTCGTACCGGACATGATCACGATGGCCAAGGGCATCGGCAACGGCGCGCCGCTGGGTGCGATGACGACCACCGTGCGGATTTCCGAAGTGATGAAGAACCGCGTGCACTTCAACACGTTTGGCGGCAACCCGATCAGCATGACGCAAGGGCTGGCGACGATCGAGATCATCGATGAGGAAAACATTCAGCAGAACGCGCTCGATGTCGGTACACGTCTGAAAGACGCTTTGCTGGACTTGCAGGAGAAGCACGACATGATCGGCGAAGTCCGCGGACTGGGGCTCATGCTGGGCGTCGAGCTCGTGCGCGACCGGGTCACCAAGGAGCCGGCCAACACCGAGGCGGCCGACGTGATGGAACGCATGAAGGAGCGCAGCGTGCTAGTGGGCAAAGGCGGCCTGTTCGGCAACACGCTCCGCATCAAACCGCCGATGTGCATCACCAAGGATGACGCGGATTATCTGGTGGCGATGCTGGATGAGGTGCTCGCGGAAATTGCAGTCGAAAAGTAGGACTCACGCAAAGGCGCTAAGGCGCAAAGTACACACAGGAACGGAAACCTGACGCAAGTGGCTGGCGCTGTTGCACTGACTCAAAACGAGATTGCTAAGGAGATTGTTGATGCCGCATACCACATTCATCAGAGGCTTGGACCGGGATTGCTTGAATCTGTCTATGAAATAGTGCTTGCTTATGAATTGAGGAAGCGAGGATTGAAGGTGATTCGCCAGGTTCCGGTGCCGATCATCTGGGATGACTTACACTTTGACGAAGGTTTTCGAGCCGACTTAATTGTTGAGGACAAAGTGATCGTCGAGTTGAAATCGAAAGAGAAAGTTATACCGGTCGATAAGAAACAGGTCTTAACGCATCTGCGTCATGCTGATAAGCGGTTAGGGCTGCTTATAAATTTTGGTGAGGAATTGATCAAGAACGGCATTTCGCGGATCGTCAATGGCCTCGAAGAATAGCCATATTGGCAACGGTCCCCAAACGCAAATCTTTGCGCCTTAGCGCCTTTGCGTGAGTATTTAACACAGCTCGCATCTTGAAAGGCGTAATATGCCAACGCTGGAAACTACCGTTAATGGCCTGAAGCTGCCGAATCCTTTTGTGATTGGTTCCGGGCCGCCGGGGACTAACGCAAACGTCATCGGTAAGGCGCTCGAGGAGGGTTGGGGCGCCGTGATTTGCAAGACGGTGAGTCTCGACGCGGGAAAGGTGATTAACGTGCAGCCGCGCTATGCGCGGTTGCGTAGCCGGGAATCGGGTGAGGTTTACGGGTGGGAGAATATCGAGCTAATTAGCGACCGCAGCTTTGCGACGTGGATCGACGAGTTCAAGGAGGTGAAGGATAAATACGCGGAGGGGATTCTCATCGCCTCAATCATGGAGGAGTACAACCGCGACGCCTGGCACGAGATTGTCGAGCGTTGCCAGGACGCGGGTGTCGATGCGTTCGAGCTCAACATGTCGTGCCCGCACGGGCTGCCCGAACGGAAGATGGGCGCGGCGATGGGCGAGAACCCGGATATCTTGGAAGAAGTGTGCGGCTGGGTGATGGAGGTGGCCAAGCGGCCGGTATGGGCCAAGATGACGCCGAACGTTACGCACATTGAAGATCCAACGCGGGCTTCGCTGCGCGCCGGCTGCGACGGCATCAGTGCGATCAACACGATTCGTAGCGTACTGGGCGTCGACCTCGACACGCTGCGGCCGGAACCGACGGTCGAGGGTTTCACGACCCCGGGCGGGTACTCGTGCCAGGCGGTAATGCCGATCGCGCTGAGGATGTGCATGGAGATCGCCAAGGTGATACAACACGAGTTTTCGGGCCGCACGCTGAGCGGCATCGGCGGCATCGAGACTGGCAACGACGCGGCTCAATTCATCCTGCTCGGATGCGACACGGTGCAAGTCTGCACGGGGGTGATGAAATTTGGCTACCCAATCGTGCGCGAGATGCAGGATCAACTGCTCGCGTTTATGGAGAAGCACAAGTTCGAACGGCTCGAGGATTTCAAGGGTCACAGCGTTCAGTTCTTCACGACCCACGCCGACCTTGTGAAGCGACAAGCCGACGCGCGGGCCGCGAAAAAGGCCGAACACGAGCGGAAGAAGGTCATTAAGTCCGATGCGGACTGGCTGGGTGACGAGTTCGTGAAGCAAACCGAGGCCCTGGCGCGTGGCTAACCACCTGCGAAGGTGCTGCGACGAATTGCCGTGCTTGGCCCGTCCTACTTGGTGTTGATCTCAATTAACCCAGTAGTTGCAAAGTCTGAGGCAGAGCGGTAAATTGCATAGTGATTTCCGTTGCTAATTTCTTCCCAAATTGTTCGGAATGTGAGCAAAGACTATTGCCTGCAGGCCGAAATTTGTATTAATGAAGGATTGGAACAGATTTGGTCGCAGATCGACCTCTTGCGCTAAGGTGCATCGCAACTCGGACGTCTCTATTCTGAGACGCGCGGCGTAAGCAGGTGTACGGAGGGAACCGTTTCACCATGCGTTCGACTTCACGAGAACGCCGGTGACATTCATTGTCGCGCTCGCTGGCGGCAATCGCATCGCGCCTTGTCGTTCGTTGCTGACGGCCATTGATCGGCCGGCGGCAACAAAATGTCGAATCGCAGGGGCCTAACTATTTTCTAAGCGCGCCGGCTAGCCTAACGCATGGGCAATTACGCGCTGTTCGGTTGAGCGTAAGCGCTTTGCCGCTAGTCCCGGTCTAAACAGGGATTCGTTACCATGATGGGCGATGTCTGGAAATCTATTCACACCGCAATTGCACCACTCTTTGGCAAGCAGGGGACGCGCAAATCGCGCTCGCATCGCGACTCGCGGACGATTGCCCTCCACGCCGAGTTGTTGGAGGATCGTCACCTGCTGGCGGCGAATCCGATCTACTTGGATTCCGCGACGGCACAACTGGTCATCCGGGGCACCAGCGTCGACGACAATACGGTCGTTTCTCTGGTATCCGATACGATTCATGTGCGCATGGAGTCGGCTGGCACGGTGATGGAAGCCAGTTTTCTCCGCTCGGCTGTTTCATCGATCGATTATTCCGGAAGCTACGGCAACGATCGCTTCGAGAATGCGACCGACGTCGCTGCGCGCGCGGTGGGTGGCAGTGGCGACGATACGCTCATCGGCGGAAGCGGCAACGATTGGATTTACGGCGACGTCGGCAACGACGTGATCTATGGAAACGATGGCGATGACCAACTGCACGGACAAGAAGAAAGCGACCAGATCTTCGGCGGCAACGGCAACGACGAAATTACTGGCGGATTGGACAACGACTTTCTGTACGGCGGGTTTGGAGAGGATCGGCTCACCGGGAATGAAGGCAACGATGAACTGAACGGAGAACAAGACAACGACCAACTCCTTGGCCTCGACGGCAACGATTTGCTCAACGGACACGGCGGAAACGACAGCCTCCAAGGCGGAACGGGCATTGATCGGCTATTTGGCGGGCAAGGGGCGGATGTGCTGATTGGTCACGATGGCAATGACCGGCTGTACGGACAAGACGGAAACGATTCGCTAACGGGCAACGCAGGCGATGATCTGCTCGTCGGCGGGATAGGAGACGACATTCTTACCGGAAACGAAGGCGCCGATGACGTCTACGGT
This sequence comes from Planctomycetota bacterium, assembly GCA_022614705.1. Lineage (GTDB taxonomy): Bacteria > Planctomycetota > Planctomycetia > Pirellulales > Lacipirellulaceae > JABDGM01. Next base: position 16,460 of record JAKEIB010000135.1, read on the forward strand.
CAAGACGGCAACGATCGGCTTCTTGGATTGGCCGGTGACGACTATCTGTCCGGCGGCGCCGGAAACGATTACTTGTCCGGAGATACCGAAAACGATCAGCTTCTGGGAGGCGACGGCGTCGACGAACTCTACGGAGACGAAGGCAACGACACGCTACAAGGGGACGCAGACGACGACGTTCTCACCGGAGGGATCGGCAACGATTTCCTTTGGGGCGGGGACGGAGACGACGTCCTGACCGGTGAAGACGGTGCCGATGAACTGAATGGGCAGGCGGGAAACGATCGGCTGGTTGGCGGGACCGGAAACGACAAACTCGAGGGCGAAGGCGGTAACGATAACCTCGTCGGCGCCGACGGCGACGACCGACTTTTTGGAGGTTACGGCAATGACGAGCTCAACGGGCAAACAGGCAAGGATCGGATGTACGGACAGGCCGGCAACGACATCCTGTATGGCGGAGCTGACGACGACGTATTGGGCGGCGGCGATGGAAACGATCAGATCACCGGCCACGAAGGAAACGATGAGCTCTATGGCGATAGCGGCGACGACACGCTGACCGGCTCGGAAGGAGACGATTATTTCAACGGCGGCCTCGGAAACGACGTTTTGACGGGCAACGTCGGGAATGACATGCTATTGGGACGAGAAGGCAACGATCAACTGAATGGCAGCGATGGCCACGACTTGCTGGTTGGGGATGTTGGCGACGACTTGCTCGAAGGCGACTACGGCAACGACGTTTTGATCGGTGGGGGAGGCGTCGACCAGGTATTAGGCCAGTGGGGCGATGACCTACTCATTGGCGGCTCCACGGCCTATGACCTCGACAAGGCAAAGCTCAATGCCCTGGCGCTCGCCTGGTCTTCGCTGGCCCCATACGCCGACCGCATCGCAACCATCGAGAACGCCGCGTTCACGGCCCCGCTCATATCGGGCAACACGATTATCGACGACGAAATTGCCGACGCCGTGTTTGGCGGCGACGGACAGGACTGGTTCTTCCAAACCGGTTATATGAGCGTCTTCGTTCCAGCCGACGTGGAAAATCCGGAAGACCCGTCACAACCGAATGATGGACATCTTCATCCGGGCCTGAACGTGATCGGTTCTCTGCCCGCGCTCGAGGGCTTCGAGCTGGTTTCCGCGACCGACATGTTTAGCGATCGCGAGTCGACCGAGGTGATACGATCGACATTGCCGCACGCGGATAATCCCTTGCTGCAGCGAGAGCATATGTCGTTGTTTGAAGTGGTCCGCTACGACCAGGTTACTCATTATGCGATCCACGACGGCGCATGGTCCGACCCAACCACGTGGCACGACGGCGTCGTGCCAGGCGACGGAGCGCGCGTGCTGATCCCCCTGGACGTTGACGTGGAAGTCGATACGATGCTGACGTCGCGGCTGGCGACCATTCGCGTCGACGGCACGTTATCGTTCGCCACGAGCGTTAACACCGAACTGCGAGTCGACACGATCGCCGTATCCGGCACCGGAGCGTTTCAAATGGGGTCGGAAGTCGCGCCGATTCAGCCGAACGCGACGGCCCGATTGTTGATCACGGACGACGGCCCGATTGATCGGACCGTGGATCCGTTTGGCATGAGCCGCGGGCTGCTCAGTCACGGCCGCGTTTCAATTTACGGCGCGCAAGTTACTTCATACGCAGCCATCGCGTCGGCCGCGGTGATCGGCACGTCGACACTGACGCTCAAAGAGATTCCGGTGGGCTGGAAGGTAGGCGACACGATCGTGGTCGCCGCAACGACGGCCGGCACTCAGCAAAATGAGCAACGCCAGATCGCGGCCATTGTTGGAAACCTCGTGACTCTCAACCAGCCGTTGGCGTACAACCATATTCCTGCCTGGGCCGACTTTGAAGTGCACGTCGCGCACGTCACGCGCAATGCCGTGATTGAGTCGGAAAGCGCGGTGGTTGATCGACGCGGCCACGTGATGTTCATGCACAATCGCAACGTGGACATTGCCTACGCCGGTTTCTATCGCTTGGGCCGAACGAACAAGGACGTGCCCGTCAACGATCCTGTCGTCAACGCTGACTGGAGTTTGCAGGCCGGGACGGGCACCAATCCGCGAGCTCGATATCCGGTTCACTACCATCGCACGGGCACGGTCGATGATGGCAACCCAATGGTTATTCGCGGAAGCGCGGTCGTGGATGCTCCTGGATGGGGATACGTCAATCATAGCAGTTACGTCGACATGATCGACAACGTCGCTTTCGACGTGAATGGTGCATCGTTCAGCACCGAAGTCGGCGATGAGATCGGCAGCTTCCGCGGCAATCTCGCGATCGGAACGACTGGCTCGGGCGAGTCGGTGGAAGCACGCAAGTCGATCCAGGATTTTGGTCACAGCGGCGAGGGTTTCTGGTTCCAAGGCGTTGGAATCAAGGTGAGCGACAACATAGCCGCTGGCAATGCCGGAACCGCGTACTTGTTTTTCGTCCGCTCGCTTACCGAAGGCGGCGTAAAGAAGGAGTTTTTGTCCGCCAATTTGCCCGATCCGTCCATTGCCGGCGGCGAACCGACCATTGACATCGGCAAGATGGCAATCTTCGAGTTCCAAAACAACGTTGGCTATGCCTCGGCCGAGGGCTTGGCGACTTGGTATCACATGGAAAATGCCGCGCCTGGCCAGATGGGCCTACTTCAGAACTCAATATTCTGGAACAACACGATTGGCGTGGAGCTCGGATATACGCAACACACAGTATTGCGGAATCTCACAGTGATTCACGCCCCGCAAGCAATTGAGCCGATGAACGGTCTCCGCATGAACGCGGTGACGACGGATATCGTGTACGACAACCTCACGGTCTCAGGTTATCGAATCGGCATCATGTTGCCCACGCGCGGGAGTTCCGTGGTGAACGGCGGCCAATTCAATAACGCCACCGACATTTACATTCGCACGTCAGGCGGTCGCAACGCTTTAATTACGGGTTTCAGCGTTGCGCCGAGAATCTCGATGATCGTCGACCCAAGTCTGACCGGAATCGACGTGTCTCGGTACTTCGGTCAGGACATTGTGACACTCAATTTTGGCCCGTTTGCGAATAAGCGGCTGTACTACACACAGCAAGCCGCCGATGCCGTGCCGTTCCCCGCGCCGATTAGCGGATTGCTCCCGCAGTACGTTGGCCTGACGAACCAGCAATTGTGGGATCAATACGGAGTGGCGTTGGGAGGTGCGGTTGCTCCGGCCGGTTCGTACACGGTGCCGCAGATTATCGGCTTGATCGCGCCGTGACAAGCCCCGTGACAGTTCAATGCGGCATGCGGCAAAAGTCGACCGTCCACCTTCAAGTGGACGGCCGACGTCTTGCTTCGTCAAATTGAATCCAGCAACAGCTAGCGCACGTTGCTCTCGAGCTTTTGAAGCGCCACGTGGACGTGTTGCCGATGATTTTGCCATTCGGCAAGATCAGCGTTCTTTAGCAGTTCAAGAGCTTCTTCCGCACGATCGTGTTGCGCCTGCAACGTCTCGATACGCCGGTTGATGGCGTCTTTGTCGGCGCCTTCCGCAGTTGACGCTTGTTCTTCCATCTGATCAATCTGCTTTTCGATCTCCATTAGTCGCGCCTCCGCGTCCTTGACGTACGCGTCGCGCGCTTGCGTTGCTTGCAGCTTCTGCTCCTCCGTGCGAAGCTCGGTGGCCGCTTTCTGGACGTCCTGTTTCTCCTCGGCGATTTGCTCGGCGGCGTCCTGCCGGGCTTCGGCAACTTCCTGCCGCGCCTTGGCGGCATCATCCTCGGTCACGGGCTTGCCGACTGTGTGCTCCCGCGCTTTAGCGATCTCGTCTTGCGCCTCGCGCTGAGCCTCCGCCACATCCTGCTGTTCCTCCTGCAGCTCTTCGCGGGCAGCCGCTACGTCTTCTTTCGTGGTCCTCTCGGCGCAGCCGGCCGCGATCAATGCGACGCCCGCCATGAGGGCGGCTGGAAACACCTTGCGAATGTTCGCCATCGTAATCGTCATTTCTTTGCTCCTATGTACGAACCGTCGGCGGCATGATCGAAACAACGACACGCTCGCCATGCCTCAAACCATCTCAACGAAACCGCTAGTCTGGCGTTGGCTTGCCGGCGCCAGAGTGGTGATTGAGAGAACGCAACTAGTGTGCCGCGACGGGATGACTGCCCCAATTTATGGCCAAAAACTTCGCGAATTTGGCGGCATTCGCGGCCGTTCTGCTAGAAAAGGTCGCTAGCCCTGCGAGCGACAGGCTGCTGCGCGCCCGATGAGCAACCAGCGTGGTTGCAATTTGGTCAATTCGTTCTGCGGCGATCAAAAGCGCGTAGGCTGGCGCATCCCCCCAAGGCCGTGTGATAACTTTCCGTGGCCGAGCGGGCCGACGAAATCGCTATTCGCTCGCTAATTGCAGTCTAGCTCGATCGCTTGTAGAACAACGCCTGGTCTCCATCTGTGCAACTGCATTTTTTTGAAATGGAGGAATGCCATGGTGCCGCGAGTTGTTTATTGCCTGCTGACGATTGTAATGCTGGTGGCTGTTGCCTCTGCTCAGGACAAGTTACAGGAAACTCTGCTGGCTCAAGAGAAGTTATTGATCGACGCAATCAATAACAAGGACAAGGCGGCGATCCGCGAACTGCTCGCCGGCGAGGCCATGTCGATTACCGCCAGCCGCGGCCTGCAAACAACGGCCGAGATCGTCGCCGGCCTGGAAAAGATCTCGTTTACCAACTACAAGATCACCGACGTAAAGACGGTTTCCGTCAGCCCGGACGTGGCAATTCTCACCTACAAGTTTTCCTGGACTGGCGGAGTGACGGGGCAACCGGCCACCACCACGACGGCGTATGCGACCTCGGTTTGGAAGCAGCGCCATGGTAAGTGGTCGTCGGTCTTCTATCAGGAAACGCCGATTGCCGCTCGCAAGGCACCGGCCTAGGCAGTCCGTGGCCGTATCGTTGCCATGAACGAAGCTCGTGATGCCATCGTCATTGGGACTGGCCACAACGGGCTGACGTGTGCGTGCTATTTGGCCCGCGCCGGACTGCGGACACTGGTGCTCGATCAATACCACACCGTCGGCGGCATGGCGACGACGGAGGAGATCACGCTGCCAGGCTTCCGCTCGGACATGTACGCGTTCGGGTTCCAGTTCGCCAATCTGTCGCCCGTGCCGCAAGAGCTGGGGAATAGATTCCTGCGGGTTCTAGGTCCGGCCGCGCGATCACGCGCTGGTGTTGTCTCGAAAGGGAAAGGAGCCGGACTAATGAACGCACCTTGGATGATATGAGGGTGTCAGGAACCTTTTCCGTGATTCCAAACCTGCTGGCTTGAGGGCGAGGCCGGTATGCGTAATGCCTTCGGCGCAATGACGGTGCGTTGTGAGTTACCCAGGGTGCTCCGCTGCCCGGTGACCCCGGGCTGTGTTGTTTGACCGCTTCGTGGAACTCTCGGCCGTCGGCTGGAAATCCCTCACCCACTCTCTCGCTGGCGGGGGCGAGGGATAACAACGACGGCCACCCGCGCGCAAACACGCGGATGGCCGTAACTACGGTTAGCGACAGACTTAGCCGGCGATCGACGGGACGTACTGGGCGACCGTCTTTCGCAATTGGTCGGTCGTGAATGGCACCGTCAAGTAATTCGAGGCGGTGGGACACGACTTCTTCAGTTCGGCCATCTGCTTCGAATGGGGGGCGGTCACGATGATGGGCAGCTTGGCGTTAATCTTGCGGGCCGCTTTGACCAGCTCTTCCACTTTGCCGCTCTGCGTATTCCACTCGGCAAAGACAACATCGAAATTGCCCGATTCCAAGAGTTCGATGGCTTGGTTGCCATCGGTCGCTTCGACGACGTTACGCACGCCGATCTCGTTCAGCGAGCGGGCAATGTTCTTTCGCGTCTTGGTGGAGCTGTCTGCGACCAATGCTTTGATTTCCATGTGAAACCTCTGGCTACGAGTGACCCATGCCGCTGTGGAGTAAATCGGGGAGCCTCGGCCGGCGGCACGGCGGCCGAGGTACCTGCGCCAGTGTAGGTTGGCGTCGTCGTTTTCGCCGGGATGGGGTCGAAGAAACGGTCCGTGACGATAAGGAGGCCGATCATCAGCGGGAAAGGCGCGGGGCTGGCGCGGATATTGGCTTTAGCACGTCTGTGCGGATTGTGTGGCGGCGGCGGTAAGCTCGCCAGAAACTGCGCGCTTGAAAATCTCTTCGAGCAAGGACACGTTAGAAGTGGCTTGGCTGCCGCTGCAAAAACTTGCCGTGGCCGAGCTGGCCGGTGAATTTGCCGTCGCGGGCTTGGATTTTGCCGCGGACGGTAACGACGCTTGGTCGGCCTTCGAGCTCCCAACCCTCGAACGCGCTGTAGTCGACGTTCATCTGCTGAGTCTTCTGGGAGATTTTGCCGCGGTAATCGGGGTCGTAGACCACGAGGTCGGCGTCGCTGCCCAGCGCGATCGTGCCTTTCCGTGGAAATAGGCCGAAGAGTTTGGCGGCTTGAGTGCTGCACGCGTCGACGAACGTGTGCAGGTCGATGCGGCCACGCTTCACGCCGTACGTGTAAACGAGGTTTATGCGATCTTCGATGCTGGGAATGCCGTTTGGGATCTTCGTGAAGTCGTCGCGGCCCATTTCCTTCTGGCCCTTGAAGTCGAACGGCGCATGGTCGGTAGCGATGGTGCTGACCACGCGCGAAGCGACGGCGTTCCAGATCGCGTCCTGGTGCCGCTTGGCGCGGAGCGGCGGGGACATGACGTATTTGGCGCCTTCGAAATTTGGCTTTTGCGCATACGTTTCGTCGAGCACGAGATAGGGCGCCACGGTTTCGATCCACACGTGAACGCCGCGTTGCCGGGCGGCCGCGGCGACCCAGATTGCGTCGCTGTTGCTGGTGTGCACGACGTACACGTGCGCGCCAGTCAACTCGGCGAACGTCATTAAGTGGTGCACGCCTTCGGCCTCGACACGGATTGGCCGCGACGGTTCGTGCCATTCTGGGCCGGTTTTGCCTTCGGCGATGAGTCGCTTTTGCAGTTCGCTAACCAGTTCGGCGTTTTCGCAGTGGGCAGTGACGATGACGCCCAACTCCTTGGCCAGCCGCAAGGTGTGATACAGCTCGTTGTCGTCGATGCCGAACGCGCCCTTGTAAGCCAGGAAGATCTTGAACGATGCGATGCCCCGCTTCACGATCTGCCGCAGTTGCTCTTCGGCCGAGGCGTCGAAACGCGAGACGGCCATGTGGAACGTGAAGTCGCACGCCGAAACGCCCTCGGCCTGTGAGAGCCACACGTTGAAGCCGTCGAGCGGCTCGTCCTGGCGGCTGGGGCAGCACATTTCGATGAGTGTTGTCGTCCCGCCCACCAGCGCGGCACGGCTGCCCGAATCGTAGTTGTCCTTGGAGAACGTGCCCATGAACGGCAGGTAGATGTGAACGTGCGGATCGATGAAGCCCGGAAACACGTACTTGCCGGTGGCGTCGATCACTTCGGCGCCGGCGGGGGCGGCCAGATTGCGGCCAATCGCGGCGATGGTTTCGCCTTCGCACAAAATGTCGGCGACGTATTGATCCGTGGCGGTGATGACCTGGCCGTTTTTGATGAGCAGCGACATGAGCAGCCTCATGGAGATGCGGCGTAGTGGTGCACAGAAAATATAATGTAGTCCTCTCGCTCCGTTCGGCGAAGCCGGCGGCCGGATTGAGATACAGTTTGCGTTGTGGCGAAGATCGAACGACCCGTAGGACGGACAATTCTGTCCGTCTTGCGGCATTGGACGGACAGAATTGTCCGTCCTACAAGCAACCTGTGCCGACGATCCGCGGCGATGGTAGCCGCGGCAAAATGAGCAAGTCCCCGGAGATTTGCGTAGATGGCCAAAACTCCTCCCGGGGGTTTTGGCAATCATGTCGCGAAAATGCGACAGCGTGGAGGGCGGCGCTCGAAGGCACATTCTGGCCAGCCGAAAACGCGCAATCTCCGGAAGGGGACACAAGGGGACAGTTCTGTGTGTGGCCATCGGCGAGAATTTTGTGTGGCATTTGCGCAGGGTTGCGGGTGTGTAGGCTGAGCGTGTCGGCATTTTTGGTGATGCGCACAGCGGTAGCGCGAGAGGTGTCAGGTGTCAGTTGTCAGTTTTCAGAACCTGACACCCGACGCCTGACACCTGACATGTAATTCGGGTTAGAGCATAGCCGATTTCTATACGCCTGTACAGACATCAAATTTGGCCGCCCGGCGGTTGGAACTGGGCGATTCGACAATTCGGTTCCTGGAACCTTTTCCGAGCCCCCTTTTAGTTCCCTGGTCTACACTGGGAATCTGACTCAAATAGTGTTCACAGCGTGATCAGCGGCGAATAAATCTGTTTGTGTCCCGCACCCAGTCTTCCGGACCTTACTTCTGCTCGACAGTCACCTTGACGATCTTCCCGGTGAAGGCGTTGTCGCCTTGCTTGTAGTCGGGCGACACATTGGTCTCGCCGTCCACGCCGACGTCCGCGCCTTCGTCGCCGGAGAACGCGAACGGCTGAGTCTTCGGGATGTGTGCTTCGGCGACTTTCTTGCCGTCCACGCTGAGGATCGATTTGCCGCCCGTGCCGGGCCTGGCGGTGTCGGGGATGAACTCGTAGTGAATCGTGTGCTTGCCGGGCCCGAGCGCGGCGTCACCGCCGATGTTCGTGCGCTCCAGCGCGAACCAGTTGTATTCGTGATGCGGCTTGCCATCCTTCAGGTAGAGCGTCCAGCCGCCGAAGTAGCCGGCCTGCGCGATGATCACGCCGCTGGTCTTGTCGTCCTTGAGTTCGACCTCGGCGGTGACGGTGTGGTGGACGCCTTTGACGTTGATGAAGGCATTCTCCATCATGCCGACCATGCCGGGATACACGGTGAGCGTCTTGCGCTCGCCCATGATGTCGGGCCGTCCCGCGATGGCCGGGTTGAAGCGCTCGGAGCGGCGATCATCAATCGGCAGCACGTGGTTGCGCTCGGCCTCCTTGAGGAAGATTGCCTGTAGTTGCTTAAGCTTCTCGGGATTCTGCGCGGCGAGATTGTTCGCCTGGCTGAAGTCCTCATCCACTTTGTAAAGCTCCCACACATCGTCCTTCAGCGGGGGATTTTGGGCCATCAGCCACGGGATCGAATGCCGCGTGCAGGCGACCCATCCCTCGTGATAAATGCCGCGGTTGCCGAACATCTCGAAATACTGCGTGGTGCGGCGGTCGGCCGCCTTGGCGTCGAGCGTCGAATAGAGCATCGACACGCCGTCCATCGGGCGCTGCTGGACGCCGTCGACCGTTTTGGGGTGCGGGATCTTCGCCGCTTCAAGCACGGTCGGTGCCACGTCGATGACGTGATGAAACTGGCTGCGAACTTCGCCTTTGGCTTTGATCCCCTTTGGCCAATGGAGCACCATGCCGTTGCGCGTGCCGCCGAAGTGGCTGGCCACTTGTTTGGTCCACTGGAAGGGCGTGTTGCCGGCCCACGCCCAGCCGATGGCAAAGTGCGGGAACGTGGTCGGATCGCCCCACGTATCGATGTGATTCATCATCTGTTCGGCTTTTCCGATAATCCCGTTGAGCGCCATCATTTCGTTGTAGGTGCCTTCCGGTCCGCCCTCCGCGCTCGCGCCGTTGTCGCCCACGATGTAGAAGAAGAGCGTGTTATCCAGTTCGCCGATGGCTTCCAACTGCCTCACCAAGCGTCCCACTTCATGGTCGGTATGTTCCGCAAAACCGGCGAAGGTCTCCATCTGGCGCTCAAAAAGGCGCTTTTGATCCGCGCTCATCTCATCCCACGCAGGAATCTCCTTTGGCCGGGGCGTGAGCTTGGCGAGAGCCGGGATGACGCCCAGCTTTTTCTGCCGCGCGAAGGTTTCCTCGCGAAGTTTGTCCCAGCCGCCGCTAAACTGGCTCTTGTATTTCGCGATCCACTCCTTGGGCACGTGGTGCGGGGCGTGCGTCGCGCCGGTTGCGAAATACATATAGAACGGCTTGTCCGGACTGAGCGATTTCTGCGCGCTCACCCAGTTAATCGCCTGATCGGTCATGTCCGTGGTGAAATGGTAGTCGGGCGTCTGCTTGTGCTCGACCCGCACGGAGCCGTCAAAAATGGCTGGCGCCCACTGGTTGGTCTCGCCGCCGATGAAGCCGTAGAACTTGTCGAAGCCCGAATGCGTCGGCCAGCGGTCGTAGGGGCCGGAGACGGAAACTTCCCACGGCGGCGTCTCGTGGTATTTGCCGAAGGCCGCCGTGCTGTAGCCGTTCTGGCGCAGGATTTCAGCGAGCGGCGTAATGTTCCTCGGTCGCACGCCAGTGTTGCCGGGGAATGCCGTGGCCAGCTCCATAATGGCTCCGGCGTTGTTCGGGTGGTGATTGTGCCCCGTGAGCAACGCCACGCGGGTGGGGCTGCACAGCGCCGTGGTGTGAAAGCGGTTGTACTTCAAACCGCCATTCGCAAGCCTGTCCAGCGTAGGCATGCGAATAGGTCCGCCGAACGCGCTGCTGTGCCCGAAGCCGATGTCGTCGATGAGCACGATCACGACGTTGGGCGCGCCCTCCGGGGCCTTCACCTCGAAGCGCGGAGGCGCTTTTGCGTCGCGAGCGTCGAGGGTGGTGATCGTCGTGGGCTGCGGCTCGTGGATCGGCAGCACGCTGCGGTCGAGGTTGTCGGCGGCGAGGGAGGCACCGGCGAGCGCGACGCTCAGCAAGGCGACGAAAGTTTGGACCGTGACAGTTTTCATAGTGGCTCCTTCGAGCTTGGTAAGAGGTAAGGAACAGGGTCACTGCTCAAGGGCTTTGCGTCAACAACACCGTAGCCGCCACTGCGATCAGTTTGTCAGGGAACATCGGTCAGTCCTCCTATGCGGCGCTGCCAGACGTGACCGCTCGGTCGGTAGTGGCGATGGTAGCGCCGCACGTGGCTGGTGAGCAGCCACTGCGTGAAGCGCCCCAGGTCGCCATCTTGGTGCGGCCAAAGAACCAGGTGAAATTGTTTGGGCACGACGCAGAAGGCCAGCACGCGCATCGGCAAACGTTCGACGGCGAGTGGCTGCAGGCGCAGGAAAGCGGCGTAGTCGTCGGACGTGTGAAATACTTTGGCCCGCGCGTTGGCACGCGCGGCGGTGGTGATCTGGCCGATTTTGATGAGCAGGGACATCGGGACGTCCTTTGGTTGAAATGCAGTGAATTGCTTAGAGGCGGTTTCAAAACCGTGCTGTCATCCTGAGGGAGGCTCGGCGACCGAAGGCTTCGGCCGTGAGCTCAGCCGAACGGATCTACGCTGCCCATCGCGAGATTCTTCGCTACGCTGCGCTTCGCTCAGAATGACAGCGTTCACCGATACAGGGTTTTGATACTGCTTCTAGAGATTCGGCGGTGCTATGGCATCACGACGTTATATCGCGCGGCGTGGCGTCTCGCCATCGCCGGTAGTGGGGCATTTTGCACAGAACAATGTAGTCCGCTCGCTCCGTTCGGCTGAGCTCACGGCCGAAGCCGCGAGCGGAGTTTCATCTCGCGGAGCGAGATGACTACATTCAAATGACCCCACTACTCCATCGCCGACACGGTGGCCGCCTGGCGACTACGCCGGTAGAATGAATTGCGATCGAAGTGTGGGGGCGGGGGTGTTGGCCGTGTCACGTGGCTATCGGAAAAGCTGGTGCGCCGTGGCGTGTGGCGCGGTAATTGCGCTTACGGCAAGCGCGCAGGATGCACGGGCAGGAGCCATTCGCTTTTTGGTGGCGGAGTTTCCCGGCCAGGCGCAGCATCATGATTCGTACGTTCTGCCGTTGAGCGATCCGGCCGCGATTGCTCACGCTCGAGAGTTGATCAAGTCTGGTCTCTCGGCTGGTGCGCCGATTGTCGTCGCCGAAATTGCCGCTGGAGCGAACGGCATTAACCGCAACTATCTGGCGCCTGGTTCGCCGCCCTGGTCGTGGCACGTGACGAGGTTTGAAAGCTTCGCCGATTTTACGATTGAAATTCTGGATGGTTGGCCGGGGTATGTTGAGGAGAACGCCGAGCGATGGATCGCCAACACGGGGGGATATATCGGGTTCTGGACGTACACGGTCGTTGCCGAACTTCCCACGGGCGATTACGATGCCGACTTGGATGTTGACCTCGATGACTATGCCGCGTGGAAACGATCGTTCGGCTCCATGACGGACTTAAGCGCCGATGGGAACGGTGATGGCAATGTCGACGTCGCGGACTACGTAGTGTGGCGTAAGAGCGTGGCGGCAGTTGGTTTGGTTTCGCCGGCAAGCGGTCAGCGCGGCGCGGTGCCGGAGCCGACGGCGGCGCTGATGGCAACATGGCTCGCGTTTTTGATGCGAATGAGACGAGTGCCACGCTAATCTTTGCAGCTTGATCCAAGCATGACGACCGCCAGCGAAACTCAGGGCCTCAAGCGCGGGGGACTTCTGCGTTCGTTGGCTGCCATCGGCCCCGGCATTGTCGTGGCGGGCTCGGTCATTGGGAGCGGCGAGCTGATCAACACGCCGTTGCAGGCGGCCAAGTTCGGGTTCGTATTGCTGTGGGTCGTGCTATTGTCGTGCGTGATCAAGTATGTATTGCAAGTGGAGATCGCCCGGCATTGCCTGGTTGAGAATAAGACGACGTTTCAGGCGCTCAACGAGATTCCGGGCCCGCGGCTCGGCGGAGCGTCGTGGGTCGTGCTGCTGTACATCGTCGGCTACTTTGCCGCAATGCTGACGATCATTGGCATCATCGGCGCGCTGGGTGGGTTGATGCACGGCGTGTGGCCGTTGGCCGCGTCGCCAGCGCTCTCCACGCGGCTGTGGGGGGCCGCCATGGTGCTGTTCAGCATCGGCCTTTTGTGGGGAGGTTGGTATCGACAGCTGGAATTGCTGGTGATGATTCTCGTTGGCGGGTTCAGCATATCCGTTGGCATCGCCGTGCTGCTGATTCAAGGAACGCCGTTTCACATCTCGCCGAGCGAAGTTCTATCGGGGCTGACTCTATCGCTCGGCGACGATCGCAAGGGGGCGGCGTATGCCGTGATCAGCTTGATGGGCGCGCTGGGCGTCGCGGCCAATGAGCTGTTGATGTATCCGTACTGGATTCTGGAAAAGGGCTACGGGCGAGAGTTGGGCGATCCGAACAGCTCGGGATGGGCGGAGCGCGTGCGGCAACGCGTGCGTTGGATCTGGCTCGATGCGGGGTTCGCCACGGCACTGGCGACGATCGTGACGGCTGCGTTTTTTCTGCTCGGCGCGGCCGTGCTGTTTCGCCAGGGAATCGTGCCCGAAGGGCCGGAAGTTGTTGACCAGATATCCAGCGTGTTTACCGAATCGTGGGGCGAGTGGTCGAAGGCCATATTTGTGATCGGCGCGTTTTGCACGCTGTTTTCCACGCTGGTCGTCGTGGCGGCCGCGAGCGGGCGCATGGCGGCCGACTTGTTCGGCGTGTTCAAGCTGATCGATCCGACGAATCGGGAGGTCGTCCACCGTTGCCACCAGGTAGTGCAAACCTTGTGGCTTATCGGGCTACTCATCGGGTTTTTATTCTTGAACACGCAGCCGGAACGCTATGTTACATCGGGTCACTTCATCCTGGGTGCGTTCTTGACGCCGCTGCTGATGTTCTGCATATGCTGGCTGGAGTTCCGCACTGATCGCCGCGTGCGGATGGGGCCCTGGACGGCGCTGGCCCTGGTGACGAGCGTGGCCATCATATTCGGCTGCGTCGTGGTGAACGCGGCGGTGCAGATTCTGGCCGAGGCCAAGTAAGTGATAGGTGTCGAAGATTCCTCGCACGGTCACCCCGAGGTCCTCCGAGGGGTCCAGCCAGATTCGTCGGAGGACCTCGGAATGACAGTGAATTTGGGAATACTCGAAGTAAGTAAGTGTCGTCGCTTCCCGACGGCCGGTGGGTTTGACGCCGTCGGAAAAAACGGCGTCAATCGTGGCGTCGGTCAGACGGCCGGCGCAGCACCGCGACAGCTTTTCGCTTGCCGGATGGCGGGCGACGACGTACTATTGCGTCGCATCTGGCGGTGCTCGATATCCGTCGCCGCCGAGCGGAAGCGAATCCATGTACGTTGCCTTTCCCGAGCAATCGGAATTGCTCGTCGACACTCACGTCCACACGAAATACTCCGACGGCACCGCCGGCGTGGCGCGGATTGAGCGATTCTGCCGAAACCGAGGCATGGGCCTGTCGGTCACCGACCACAACGAAATCCGCGGTTCCACCAGTCTCTACGAACGCGAGCGCGTTCCGGTGCTCCCCGGAATCGAGGTAGGCACGGAAGAAGGCGTCGATCTACTCGTGTATTTCCCCACTGCGGAAGGGCTTGAGGAATTCTACATCGATGCCGTCGAGCCGTTTTTGCGCACACGGTTCATGGTGCGTTCGTGGATTCGATCGGGGCGTTGCCTGGCGGTCGCCAAGGAAATGGGTGGCTACGTATCGCTGGCGCATCCATTCGCCTTGGGGCGGAAGTCGCTCGAATATCAGCACGGCCGTCGCGGACGGTCGTTTGTCGAAACCATTATGGACGGCGTCGACGCCATCGAGCTGCACAACGGCGGCGTGCATCGTCGGGCGAATCTCAAGGCGAGTTCGTACGCGGAAACCTGTGGCAAGCGACTCACGGTTGGCAGCGACTCGCATCGGCTGGGCACGATCGGTTCCTGCGGCACGTATCTCAATACGAAAAATGGAAGCTCGGCGTCCGCACTTTTCGACGATTTGAAGTACGGCGACGATCTGCGGTTCAAAGTGAGGGGCAGCGCATCGGCCGCCCACCTGCCGCTTCTGGGAATCATTGCGCTGAAGCACACGCGTCATTTCATGCGCGCGACGCCGCGAAGACGGCGAGCGTAGCTCACTATGTGGCCGCGTCCGCCGCGGCGGACGCGAAAAATCCGAGTCTCGGAGAGACTCGGCCACTGTCGCCTGGTTGCCCTATTGGCCGTTGTGGTGAATGAATACGTCGACCTGGTCGTGCATCGTGTACAAACGGTAGCCGCGGCCGCACGGAACGACGATGCCGCTGGACTTGTTATCTTCGACGAGTGGATTGGACGAATATTTTTGCCAGTGCACAAGGTCGGACGACCGCGCGATGTTGGTGTTCCAAGTACGCGGCAACTCAGTGCCGCTTCCGTGGTAAAGGGCGAAGTATGCGCCGCGATGCTTGATTATCTGGTTGAGCGCGATCATGTCTTTGTCGTAGTCCGCCGGCCCAAGTGCGAGCACAGGGGCATCCTGCACGTTCGTCCATACCTTTGAACGAACATCTTTCGATGTCGCGAGCCAGACGCCCTTGTCGCCCCGTTCGTAGAACAGGTACCACGTGCCGTTCTCGATCCAGACGGTGGGCGTGCCAACGGCTTCGTCGACCGGCCGCTTTCCATCGGCGAAGCGAACGTCGAGTTGGCCCGCCCACTCCCAATTCACCCGGTCTTTGGACGTCAACATGACGGAATACTTGTTGTCATTTCCTTCCGCGAACATGTAATACGTGTCGCCGTGCTTGACGACCATCATGTCTTCCACCCAATGGTCACTGATAAGTGGGTTGTCGGCGGAGCGCGTCCAGCCGATGCCGTCGGGCGACGTTGCATAACCGAGCTTTTTGACGCCGTCGCGCGAGCCGTCATAGCCCGTGAACCATAGATGATAGGTGTCGCCCTCGCGCAGAATCCAACCGCGCTCGCGAATTTTCACATCCCAATGCCCGGGGCCTTCGGCTGTGAATACTGGATTCCCGGCGCGGGGTGCCCAATCAACCAGCTCCGGTGGAAACTCGCATGCCGTCGCAAATGCCTGTGACTGCGCATGCGCCGTCGGCGCGGATGCCGAGGCCATGGATAGTAACAGCGCAATTGCAGAAAGCCAGAGCTGCGTGTGGCGCATGAAGGGTCCTTCGGCGTTTCTTACCGCCAAGTCATGGTGCCGTTACTTGGGCCGTGCGGGTCGAGTAGAATGAACCACATCAATAACTTGTAGGTCGGTTCGCGCGCCAAAGAAATTACAATATCACATAACAGCCATTTTTTCATTAACTCATGCGCCCGTAGCTCAGCTGGATAGAGCAGCGGACTTCTAATCCGCAGGTCGCAGGTTCGAATCCTGCCGGGCGCGCTGTTAGTCGAGAGTCAAGGGCGGAGGGTCGAGAGCCAGAATGCCGAACTCGGGGTTGCGATGTATCGGCATTGTGCGCGTCAATTCAGGCTCACGGCGCGTAGCCGCAGTGCGTTGGTGATTACTGAGACGGAGCTGAAGCTCATGGCGGCAGCGGCGATCATGGGATTGAGCAGGGCCGACATGCCGAAGATGGGTACGAGCACGCCGGCGGCCACCGGCACTCCCACCAGGTTGTAGATGAACGCGAAGAACAGGTTTTGGCGGATGTTGCGCATCGCTTTGTGGCTGAGCTGCATGGCACGCACGATGCCGCGCAGGTCGCCTTTGACGAGCGTGATTCCGGCACTTTGAATGGCCACGTCGGTGCCGGTGCCCATGGCGATGCCGACGTCGGCGGCGGCTAGGGCCGGGGCGTCGTTGATGCCGTCGCCGGCCATCGCCACGATTTGTCCACTGGCGCGCAGCTTTTTCACGCGGTCGAGTTTGTCTGCGGGCTTCAGACCGGCCTCAACTTGATCGATGCCAAGTTGCTTAGCGACGACGCGGGCTGTGTGCTCGTTGTCGCCGGTGAGCATTACAATTTTGAGGCCGAGCTGGTGTAGCCGGCGGATCGCCTCCGGCGCGGACGCTTTTATCGGATCGGCGACGGCCAACAATCCCGCGAACTGATCGCCGATTGCGGCAAAGACTACGGTGCGGCCGTCGCGCTGCAGCCTTGCTGCGTGTTCGGTCATCGTTTCGCCGGCGGGGATGTTGTGTTCGCGAAGGAAGGCAGCGGTTCCCACGAGTACCGACTTGCCATCGACGGTCCCGGTCACACCACCGCCTGTGACTGATTGAAACTCGACGACTGCAGGCAGCGTGATCGAGCGTTCGCGAGCAGCCGCGACGATCGCCGCGGCCAGCGGATGCTCGCTGTTCTGCTCGACGGACGCAGCGCATCGCAATAGCTCGCGTTCGCTGTAGCTGGCCTCTGTGAGGCCGGGGTCATAGACCCCAGCTACAGTTTGGCCGGAGTCATAGACCCCGGCTACAAACTGGCGGGCTGGCAGACAGTCCGTCAGTCGCGGCCGGCCCTCGGTGAGAGTGCCCGTCTTATCGACGACGAGCGTGTTGACCTTCTCCATCACCTCGAGCACTTCGGCGTTTTTGACGAGCACGCCCTGCTTCGCACCGCGGCCGATCGCCACCATGATCGACATCGGCGTCGCCAGACCGAGGGCGCAGGGGCAGGCGATGATCAGCACTGCGACGGCGTTTACAAATGCATACGCCAGCCGCGGCTCCACCGGCGACCAGATTGCCCAGGCGACGAAGGTGAGGATGGCGACGATCACGACGGCCGGCACGAACCAGCCGGCCACGACATCGGCCACACGCTGAATCGGCGCCCGACTGCGCTGGGCGTCGGCCACCATTTGCACGATCTGTGCGAGGACGGTGTCCGCACCAACACGGTCGGCCCGCATTTCGAATGAACCCGTCTGGTTCACCGTTCCGCCGATGACCGCGTCGCTCGATTGTTTTGCAACTGGCAGCGGCTCGCCAGTGAGCATCGACTCGTCGACGCTGCTGCGGCCATACGTGATCTGGCCATCGACCGGCACGCGCTCTCCTGGCAGCACCTTCAGCACATCGCCGGTGTGGACGTGATCCAGAGGGATAGTCGACTCGCGTCCGTCGCGGACAATATGCGCCGTCGGCGGCGCGAGGGACAATAGCTCGCGGATCGCGCTGCCGGTACGTTGGCGGGCTCGCAACTCGAGCACCTGACCGAGCAGCACGAGGGCGACAATCACCGCCGCTGCTTCAAAGTAAACGTCCACATGGCCATGTTCGCGAAAAGCTTCGGGGATCGCCGATGGGGATACCGTGGCGACCGCGCTGTACACGAACGCCGCGCCGACGCCAAGTGCGATCAGCGTGAACATGTTGAGGTGCCGGTTGACGAGCGACTGCCAGCCACGCTCGAGTAGCGGCCAGCCGGCCCAGAGCACGACCGGCGTCGCCAGCGCGAATTGCAACCATGGCGACACGGTGTGCGAAATCCACCGTTCTAGCGGCACGCCGAGCATTGGCAGCATCGCGAGCAACAGCACGGGCAGTGCGAGCGCGCAGGCGACCCAGAAACGCCGCGTCATGTCGCGCAATTCGCTGTCGTCTTCGGGCGCGGCTGAGACGGTCTTTGGCTCGAGCGCCATGCCGCACTTGGGGCAGGCGCCGGGGTGGTCCTGCTCGATCTCCGGGTGCATCGGGCAGGTGTAGACTGTGTCGAAAGTCGCGGGTCGCCGTTTGGCCCCGAGCTCACGGCCGAGGGGAGAGTCGAGAGTCGGAGGCGGGCCCAGGGTCACAAGTTCGGGCGGATGGTGCTCGGCGTGTCCCCGTCCGGTTTCGCCGGCCAGGAACTTTCGTCGGCAATGCTCGCTGCAAAAGTAGAATGTGTCCCCATCGCGATCGGCCGAGATCGCCGAGCGCTCGTCTACCGTCATGCCGCAAATCGGGTCGATTGCCATTTGCTATGTCGCCACTTCGGGCGATGCGGCGAGCAGTTTGGCCGCCTGCTCAATGAGGCACGTGATCGCATCGAAGCGGCCGGCCTTGAGAAGATCGCGCGGCGCCATCCATGAGCCGCCGCAGGCCACGACCATGGGTAGCCGCAAATAGCTGGGCACCAATTCAGGCGTGATGCCGCCGGTGGGGATGAAGCGAACGTCCGGATACGGCCCAGCCAACGCTTTGAGCGTTACAACGCCGCCCATCGTTTCCGCGGGAAAGAATTTTAATGTGGTGGCGCCCAGCGACATCGCCAGCTCGATCTCGCTCGGCGTGACGACGCCGGGGACCATCGGCAGCCCGCGCATAAGGACGTGTTCCACGACTGCGGGATTGGTTCCCGGCGCGACGATGAACTGGGCGCCGGCGTCAATCGCCCGATCGGCCTGCTCGGTCGTCAGCACCGTGCCCGCGCCGACAATCAAGTCGCCGCGCTTCGCCAATGCACGAATGGAAGCCTCCGCCGCCAGTGTGCGAAACGTAATCTCCGCAATTGGCAGCCCACCCTTCACCAACGCGTCGCCAAACGCGCCCGCATGCTCGGCCTTGTCCATGACGACCATGGGGATGAGCTTGAGCTCGGCGATACGTTGCATGACGTCGGCCATTGTTACCTCCAGCGGTTCCCAAGAACGCGTAGAACGAATTATGCCACAATTCGGATTGTCTCAGTAAGTTGGGTGGAAGTAATACTTGCTTCATACGCCCGAGGAGTTAGTATACACTTGCATGGAGTTCGAATGGGACGATCAAAAGGCGGCCCGAAATCTCACCAAGCACGGTGTGTCGTTTCAAGAGGCTGCTACCGTGTTCGGCAATCCGCTGGCGATGACATATTACGATCCCGATCACTCGCAAGACGAGGACCGGTTTCTTACCGTCGGCCATTCGAGTGCGGGAGGACTACTTATAGTCTCACACACTGATCGTGAGGATCGCGTAAGAATCATCAGCGCTCGACGGGCAACCCGCAAAGAGAGGAAGGCATATGAAGAAGGACAACAATAACGAAGGCATCGACCTCGACGACAACGAACTTCGCCCGGAGTACGATCTAACACAGCTCAAGGGCGGTGTGCGCGGCAAATACTTAGAGCGTTATCGTGCTGGAACAAATCTCGCGCTCTTAGCCCCCGACGTTCGCCAAGCATTTCCCACTGACGACGCCGTTAACCAGGCGCTGCGAATCGTGATGGCGAGCCAGAATAGCTGACGCGATACTTGCCGCGGCTCGAAAGTTCGTCGTCAGATTTGGCACCGTTCCTTTCCGATCGGGTGACGTTTCTCAAGAAACCCTTTCTCTTGAACGGTTTAATACAGCGCCGACTACCCATCCGACCAAAGCGCCTCCAATCATGTAACGAAACGCGTCGCCTGGTTCGTATGGGGGACTGACTGCCGGGCAGAGAAGAAAGCCCGTAAATGCACCAACTGCCGTCCAAATAAACGACCTCAGTATTCGCTTGAAGTCACGCCTTTGTGAGAGGAGGGCTAGACAACCGCTTGGGATCGCAATCAACAGGGGAACGCGTATGCTATCGACGCCGATTAAGCGCGCGAACGCAAATGCAGCGGCGAAGACGGCGACGGCAAACAGCATCCGCGCAGTTCCAAATGAGAATCGCATGGGTATCGTTCGCCCACAACAAAGGACGCCGATGTGTCCCCTAAATATATTTCAATTTAGGCAGAATTAGCACCGATTGTCGTTCCTCGGCAGCGCGAATCTCCGCGCTTCCGCGAGATGCATATTCTCAATTCGGTAATTAGGAAATGTCAAAGTCGGCGGATAGTCATACCGCCGTCGATGTTGAGGACGTTGCCGGTGGCGTAGGTGAGGTCGCCGCGGGCGAGCATGGCGACGGCGCGGCCGACATCTTCGGGTTCGCCCCAGCGGTTTTCGACGATGAGGCCGGCAGCGATGAGGCGGTCGTATTTCTCGGCGACGGCGGCGCTCATGTCGGTGTGGATGACGCCGGGACGGACTTCGTAAACGGCGATGCCGAATTCCGCCAGTCGGTGGGCCCAGAGTTGCGTGGCCATGGCCAGGCCGGCTTTGCTGATGCAGTATTCGCCGCGGTTGATCGAGGCCTCGGTGGCGCTGACCGACGTCACGTTGACGACGCCGCCGCGGAACGCCCCGTCCGCCTTTCGTTGCTCCGCCATCCAGCGCGCCGCAAGCTGCGTGAGGAAGTACGGTCCCTTGAGGTTGATACCCATCACGCGATCGAAACTCTCTTCGGTTGCGTCAAGGATATCGGCCTGCACGTTCGGCGCGACGTCGGCGTTGTTGACGAGGACGTCCAGCCGGCCAAAGCGAGAGCGAACGGCGTCGATGATCGCTTGGCGGTCGCTGGCGTCTGCGACGTCGCCGCGACAGTAGTGGACTTCGGCGCCCCGCTTGGCGAGTCCATCGAGGAGGTCGGCCACTTGCGTCTGCTCGTGGACGCCACGGATTGCCAGATCAAAGCCGCAATCGGCGAGCGCTTCGGCGACGCCGCGCCTGATGCCGCGGCTACCGCCGGTCACGAGTGCGACACGTTTTTTGCTCTTGGCCAACGTCTGCTTTCCCCTTTCAGAACGAAGGAAATTCACCACAGAGGACACAGAGGGCACAGAGACGGGAAGGTATGGATCGTGAGTTTTTTGCCCCTGCAACGAAATGGCAACTCGACTCAAGCAATTGTTATAATTGCACTCTGGTCTTGCTCTCTGTGACCTCTGTGTCCTCTGTGGTGAAACTACTTTGTCGCCGGACCGAAGAAAGTATGATAGGTCGCATTCTCGGCCAATCTCTTCACGTAGAGCGCGACTTCGCGGGCGTGGTAATCGCCCCACATGCTCGATTCGCCGCAGGGCACGCGGCGGCCGGGCGGCACGTAGTCCCAGCCATTCGGCCGATGGTAGACCGAATGCAGGATAAGACCTTCGTGTCGCGGATCGGTCGACAGGTACGGCTCGCCGAGCAAAGTCTTCACGACGGTTCGCCCTGCTTCGACATAGCGAACACCGGCCGCCGTTTCACCTCGTTCGTGGACCAAATAGTGACCAAAACGCAGGAGTCCTTGCGCGGCGATCGCGGCGGCCGAGCTATCGATTGGCTCGTATTCATTGTACGGATCGGCGGGACGGTTCAAATAATCACCCAGTTTCGCTAGCCCGGGCGCGCCGGTGTCCCAGTAGGGCACGCCACAGGTGGGCGTTTCGCGAATGTAAAAATCGCACGTCGCCCGCGCAGCCTTGGTGAACACGCCTTCGACCGCCTCTCGGCCGCCGGTCGCCTCGAATTCCGAGTCGGTGCGAGTCGTCAGCCATTCGAGTAGCTCGGCGTAGCCGACCATTGCCCAGGCTAAGCCGCGGGTCCACGTGCTGAAGGGCGAATAGCCTTGTTGAGTGGACGGACAGCGGTACTGGCCGTTGTTCGTGTTGAAGACGCTTTCGTGCGCCGTGCGGCCGGCGACGTCGTACGCGTCGCGGCCTTCACCGTACCAGATGTTGTAGCGGGCCGTATTGGAAGCATGTTCCACGAGCCGCCGTAGCAAGTTGATTCGCTCATCGCGTTCGCCGACGAGAACATGGCCAAGCTGATGCGCGAGCGCGAGGGCCCGGCATGAGCGGATGGTATCGACAAACAGCGACTGCGGACCGTTGAACGAATAGATGTATCCTGTGCCATCGCCGGTTTTCGCCCAGCGAGCTGCCTGGACGGCGCCGCTCGCCTTGAGCGCGAGCTCGTAGAATTGGCGCTCCCAGTGGTTCTCTGGGAATCGGCCTTCGTTCATTAGCCGCCAGAGATTGCCGTATGTGCTGACGTTGTTGAAACCGTGGTCGTGGACGCCGACGTGCGTGAGGTGCGGCGCCATGAAGGCGATCGTTCGCGTGCGGCCAAGCTCGAGAAATCGTTCATCGCCGGTGGCGTCGAACTGCAGCAGTGCCGAGCCATGTTGGAATCCCTGGGTCCATTCGGTCCAGCCTTTGTTCGTGTAACGCCCATTTAAGGTGAACACAGGTGATGCGGAACCCGGTGGGCAACTCGCGTCGACGGCGTCGATACACTGAGCCGACCGCGCCCAGAAACGCTCGAGCTGGGGGAGCAAATCGATGGGCGTCAGCTTTGGATCAACTTTGATCACGGTGCTTCAATTGGATTTCACCGAAAGTTTTTCACCACGGAGGACTTGGCGCGGCTACGCCGCGCCAAGTCCTCCGTGGTGAATACTAGG
Source organism: Planctomycetota bacterium (assembly GCA_022614705.1). GTDB lineage: Bacteria > Planctomycetota > Planctomycetia > Pirellulales > Lacipirellulaceae > JABDGM01. Next base: position 39,350 of record JAKEIB010000135.1, read on the forward strand.
TCGCTACCGCTTAATTCGCGCCGAGCCGCCGGCGGCGATGTGCATGAGTTCGTCGAGCGTGATTTGGCTCGTGTCGCCGCGCGTGCTCATGAGCAGCGCGCCGTGGGCGACGCCCAGGTCGACACATTCTTGCGGCGAGCGGCCGGTGAGGAATCCGTAGGTGAAACCGGAAGCGAAGCCGTCGCCGCCGCCGACGCGGTCCTCGATTTCGAGGTCCGGGTACGAAGGCCCGTCGTAAAACGTGCCGTCGTGCCACATGATGGCCGACCAATCGTTCACGAGCGCGGTTTTCACATTGCGAAGCGTCGTGCCGACGACCTTTACGTTCGGAAAATCCTTTACCACGCGCGTGACCATCGACTTGAACGCCGATGTGTCGAGCTCGCCCTTTTCGACGTCGACCCCTTCCACGTCATAACCCAGTACCTTTTGAAAATCCTCCTCGTTGCCGATCAAGCAATCGATGTACGGGACGAGCGGCCGGGTGGTGGTGATCGCCTCTTGCGACGACCACAGCTTCGAGCGGAAGTTGAGGTCGTAGCTGACGATCGTGCCGGCTTCGTGGGCCGCCTTCACCGCTTCCGCCACGACTTTGCGAGTATTGTCGGAGAGGGCGGCGAAGATGCCGCCGGTGTGTAGCCAGCGGACGCCTTGTTTGCCGAACAAGGTTTTCCAGTCGACGTCGCCGGGCTTCATGCCGGCTGTGGCGGAGTGGCCGCGGTCGTAGAGCGTGACGGAGGCCCGCTTCGAGTGACCGACTTCCGTGAAGTTGAGGCCGATGCGGTCCACCTTGCCGACGCCGTCGTACTTGCGAGTCACAGCGTGCGCGACGTCCATTCCCACCGACCGCGCGTGGTTGGCGATCAGCCGGCCCATGGGCGACGTGTTGAGGCCGCCGACCCAGCCCGTCCGCAATCCGAGCCGCGCGAGGGCATAGGCCACATTGTATTCGCCGCCGCCGACCCATACCTCAAGCGACGGCGCGAATTCGATCCGCCCATGCCCGGCCGGAGAAAGCCGGATCATGCACTCGCCCAATGCCACGTGGTCGAAGGCACACGCGTCCGCCGGTTTGATTTTCAATGCCATGTACCGGTTGCTCCTTTACGGCGGGGATAAACCCCGCCGCTCGCTTGGTTTTGCTATGGGCTCAGTTATACCTTGTATGTGACCAGCGTTCTACGCGCCTGACATTAGGGTTTAACATCGCCGACCGGTGCGTGCTATAATCGACGCACACTAGGCACGGCCGCATCTTGGCAAATCGCGCGCATGAAACGTCCCTCCGATATTGACAACGGCACAGCTCGGCTACCGCATTGCTTGCAACTTCACGGCGACGACAATGTCGCCGTCGCGCTGGACGATATCGCCGTGGGGCCGATTCGCGTGATCTGTGCCGGCCGGACTGAATCGTTCACCGCGATCGAACAGGTCGCCCGCGGGCATAAACTGTCGCTGCGACCGATCGGGGATGGTGAGGTCGTGCGGAAGTATGGCGTCGCGATCGGGTACGCCGCGGAGCCGATTGCTGTGGGCGCCTGGGTTCACACTCATAATTGCCGCAGCGGGCTGGACGAGCGGTCGCACACGCTCGACCGCCACACCGGTGCACCGACGGATACTCGCTATGTCTGACAAAAGCTTCAAAAATCGTTCCGCGACCTGGCAGGCGTACCTGCGGCCCGATGGCCGCAAGGGCATCCGCAACCTCGTGCTAGTTGTGTACACGGTGGAGTGCGCGAAACACGTCGCACACGCAATTGCAGCCGGCGAACGCGATACGCACGTCATCGGGTTTCCAGGCTGTTACGACAACGCATATGCCATTCGGCTCATGCTCGCGCTGGCTCGGCATCCGAATGTCGGCGCCGTGCTGGCCGTGGGGCTCGGCTGCGAGTACACGCAGCCGGAGCGGCTGGCTGCGAAAGTCAGCGAATCCGGCCGGCCGACCGAATGGTTTTACATTCAGCAGAGCGGCGGTACGGCTGCGAGCATTGCGAGGGGGAAAGAGATCGTCGCTCGCATGCGCGACGAGTTACGTGGCACACGGCGCGTCGAGATGTCGCTGGGCGAACTGGTGATCGGCGCTGAGTGCGGCGGATCGGATGCGACTTCCGGGATCGCCGGCAATCCGGCCGTGGGTCGGATGTTCGACCGGCTCGTCGACGCGGGCGGCACCGCCATCTTCGAGGAAATCGTCGAAATGATCGGTCTGCGGCAAGTGCTGGTGGACCGGGCGACGAACGCCGCTGCCGCTGAGCAATTGGTCGCCGCCTACGACAAGGCGGTCGAGTACTGCCGCGACGTGCGGCAGTGCTCCATCGCGCCCGGCAACTTCGCGGGCGGCATCACGACGATCGAAGAAAAGAGCCTGGGCGCGTTTTCAAAATGCGGTTCGCGGCCGATTCAAGGCGTGATCAAGGTTTCTCAGCCGCCACCCTGCCCCGGCCTGTGGCTGCTGGACAGTGTCCCCGATCCGCACTTCATGCAGTTCGGCTACACCAACCCGAACGACACGGAAGGAATCATGGACCTCATCGCGGCCGGGAGCCACATCATCCTGTTTATAACCGGCCGCGGCAGCGTGATCGGTTCGCCCGTGGCGCCGCTCGTGAAAATCACGGGCAACAGCGAGACCTATCGCAACATGTCGGACGACATCGACTTCGACGCCGGCCGGCTGCTCAGCGGCCAACGCAACCTGGACGAGCTTGGCGACGAGTTGCTTGATTTGGTGATTGATGTAGCAACGGGCACGCTCACAAAGCCCGAGCGGCTGGGCCATCGTGAGTATTTCATTACGTACAAGCACCAGGACACGCCGCCGCTAGAGATCGGCTGCCGGGCGTGAGAGTGTAGACTTCCCGCTCCGCGGGAAGCGTGCCTCTCGCGGAGCGAGAGGCCCACACTATCCCCTTTGCCGCTGCGGTACTCTCGGATACTCTTATAGAATGCGCCGGAGTGGCGGAATTGGCAGACGCGCCAGACTCAAAATCTGGTGCCCGCAAGGGCGTGGAGGTTCAAGTCCTCTCTCCGGTACTGGTTCATGTTGGTGTGGCATCGTTGCGTCTAAATTAACGCGGCAGAGGGCCTAGGGCGGAGAGCTGAGGGCCAGAATCAGATTGCTGGCTCTCAGCCCTCAGCTCTCTGCCCTCCGCCATCGCAGCAACGCCCGACCGATGCCGCAGATTTTTCATCCCAGCATGAACACGATCTCGCGCGCCACCATCTTTGGCGCGGTGTTCATTCTGGCGGTGCTGATTTGGCTGATGATGACCATCGTGCGCTCGCCGTATGTGAGCGGTGTGGGCGTTATCCGGTCGCAGCCGGTGCCGTTCAGTCATGAGCACCACGTGGCCGAGGCGGGCATCGATTGCCGTTATTGCCACACAAGCGTCGAGCAGTCGTCGTTCGCGGGCATTCCGCCCACGCAGACGTGCATGAACTGCCACAGTCAACTTTGGACCGAAAGTCCGATGTTGGAGCCCGTGCGGGCGAGTTACCAAAAGGACAAGCCGCTGGTGTGGAACCGCGTCCACGACCTGCCCGACTTCGCGTACTTCTATCACAACATTCACGTCGAGCGCGGCGTGGCGTGCACGACGTGTCATGGCCAACTGGCCGAGATGCCGCTCACTTGGAAGACATCGACGTTGTACATGGAGTGGTGTCTTGAGTGTCACCGCGATCCGGAGAAGCGCATTGGGCCGCTGGCGGCCGTGTTCGCTTCCGCGGGCGTTCCGTCGCCGATTATCAGCTTCGAGCCGCATGCCGATTGGAAAAACGCCCGTTGCGCACTGCTGACCAATTGTTCCGTCTGTCATCACTGAAAATCGACGGAGACAAGAACGGTTAGCCACGAAGAGGCACGAAAAGACACAAAAAACAGGAGGAGGATACGAAACTTCTGAAGATGTCTACGGGCGGTAGTCTCTTTGGGTTTTTGTGATTTTTGTGCCTTTTTGTGGCTTCGGAAGAATTGTTAATGATCTTCCATCATCGTTAAATCTGTCACCATGAACGCATTTTGGGGAAAATCGTCGGCCGATCCGCGACTGCCGATTATTGGGCAGGCGGTTGCGTCCGGTGCCCGCAGTGAGAGTGCTTCGTCGCGGCCGAGCGTTCGCGAGTGGGTGCATGATGAGGGGATGTTGCGATCGTTGGGTCCCGAATTTGCCGAGTATGCCGATCTGCCTCCGGACGAGCCAACGCGGCGGCACTTTTTGCAAATCATGGGCGCGTCCATGGCGCTCGCCACGGCGAGCGGCTGTGTTAATCAGCCGCAGGAGACGATCGTTCCGTACGTGCGGCCGCCGGAGCAACTGGTGCCGGGCAAGCCGCTGTACTATGCGACGGCGATGACTCTGGCCGGCGGGAGCCTGGGCCTGTTGGTCGAAACGCACATGGGCCGGCCGACCAAAGTGGAAGGCAACCCGCTGCATCCGGCCGTGCCGGAAGCGATGCCGGCGGCCAGCCGCGTCGCGCCGGCTGACGTGCTGCGATTCGGCGCGACAGACGCGTTTGCTCAAGCGGTTATGCTGTCGCTGTACGATCCGGATCGTTCGCAAACGATCTTGCGTAACGGCCAGATCGACACGTGGGAAACGCTGTACTCGGAGCTGCGGACCGCGTTGGAACGGCTGGCGCCAGGCGGCGGCCAAGGGCTGCGACTCCTCACCGAGCCCGTGCTCTCACCGACGTTGGCAGGCCAGATACAGCAGCTTCTGACCCAATTTCCCAACGCGCGCTGGCACCAATACGAACCAATACACGACGACAATGTATTGGCTGGCGCTCGGCTGGCGTTCGGTGACGATGTGGGCATCAACTATCTCAACGCACCGCAGGTAGTGCTTTCACTGGACGCCGATTGCTTCGGCGACGGCCCATCGCGGCTGCAGTTGGCGCGCAAGATTCGTGGACAAGTGCCGAAGGCGAGCGGCGCCGCGCTACCGCGTCTGTATGTCGTCGAAAGCAGCTCGACGATCACTGGGACTGTGGCCGATCACCGACTGCCGGTTAGTCCGCGCGGCGTGGTCGCTTTCGCACTTGCTGTAGCGCGGGAAGTGGGATTGGGAGTGAGTGGCGGCGAAGATTACGTCGGCGCGGAAAAGAAAATTCCACAGAATTGGGTCGACACAGTTGTTCAAGATTTGACGAGCTCGCGTGGCCGAAGCGTCGTGATTGCTGGTCGGGGCCAACCGCCGGTGGTTCATGCGGTTGCTCACTGGCTCAATTTCTCGCTTGGCAACGTTGGGCAGACCGTTGAGTATCGCGCGCCGATCTTAGTGCGATCGGAGTCGGTCGTTGCATCGATCGGCGAGCTAGCGCGAGCGATCCACGCGAAAGAGGTCGAGGCGCTTGTGATCCTTGGCGGCAATCCGGCTTACAATGCGCCGGTCGATACGAAGTTTGCAGACGCGCTGGCAACGGTACCGTTCGCGCTGCATTTGTCGCAGTACGTGGACGAGACATCGGCTCGGTGCAAGTGGCACATTTCCGAGGCCCATCTGTTCGAGTCGTGGAGCGACACGCGGGCGGTGGACGGCACAGCATCGATTGTCCAGCCGCTCATTGCACCGCTGTACGAGGGCAAGACGGCGCACGAGCTCCTCGCTGCGTTGTCCGGCAGCCCCGCTTCTTCGTCCCACGACTTAGTGCGCGGCTATTGGCAGCAACGACTGAGTGCGACGGACGGTAGCCGCGACTTCGAGCGGCTATGGAAGACGGCGCTGCACGATGGTGTCATGGCCGGCACGCAAAGTGACGTGCGAACGCCTGCGCTGACTGCTGATTTCAACGACGTGATCGCCGCGCAGGTCGCGCCGGTCTTTGCGGCGACGGTTTCGAAATTACCGCAGATTTCGTTTCGACCCGATTCCTCGGTTTGGGACGGCCGCTTCGCCAACAGTGGTTGGCTGCAGGAATTGCCGCGGCCGTTGACCAAGCTCACCTGGGACAATGCCGTGCTCATTAGTCCGCGCACTGCAGATGAGCACAGAATCCGAACCGGAGACGTCATCGCGGTTAGCGCGGGAGATCAAAGCGTGGAGCTACCCGCGTTCGTGGTGCCTGGGCACCCGGACCAGACGCTCACGCTTCACCTGGGCTACGGCCGGCAGCGCGCCGGCCGCGTCGGAAACGGCGTGGGTGCCGATGTTTATCCGTTACGTAGAGGTTCAGCAAGCTGGTTCGCGGACGTAACGGAAATCCGCAACACGGGCCGCACGGCCGAGCTTGCTACAACGCAGCATCATCACCACATGGCCGGTCGCGAGCTGGTTCGCGCCGGCACGCTCGCGGAGTTTCGCGAGGCGCCCGATCACCCCGCGTTTATGGCCGCGCACGGCCACGCCGAGCCGCACAGTTCGATGTATCCGGAGCGGGCATACGACGGTTACAAGTGGGGCATGGTCGTCAACCAGTCGGCGTGCATCGGCTGCAATGCGTGCGTGGTCGCCTGCCAGTCGGAGAACAACATTCCGGTGGTCGGCAAGGACCAGGTGTGGCGCGGTCGCGAGATGCACTGGCTGAGGATCGATAGCTACTATCACGACCGAGAGGACGAGCCGGCCAATCCGACCGTTTATCATCAGCCGGTGATGTGTGTGCATTGCGAGTTGGCGCCGTGCGAGCCCGTGTGTCCCGTCGCGGCGACGACCCACAGCGACGAGGGGCTCAACGAGATGACGTACAATCGCTGCATCGGCACGCGGTACTGCTCGAACAACTGTCCGTACAAAGTGCGACGATTCAATTTTTTCGACTACAACGGCGAGTTGCGCGAAGACAAAACGATGCAGCTGCGACCGAATCCGGACGTGACGATTCGCAGCCGCGGGGTGATGGAAAAGTGTACGTACTGCGTGCAGCGGATCAACGCGGCGCGGATCGCGGCCGACATCGAGGGCCGGCAAATTCGCGACGGAGAGATTCTCACCGCCTGCCAGGCCGCGTGCCCCACGCAGGCGCTTACCTTCGGCAATTTGAACGACGAGCAGAGCGAAGTCCGACAATTATCGGAAAGCAGCCTCAACTACGCGCTGTTGGGCGAGCTCAACACGCGGCCACGAACAACCTACCTGGCCGTTGTGCGCAATCCGCACGGCGCGATGGAATGAGTGAAATCTTGGGGGCTGTCACCCCGAGGTCCTCCGAGGGGTCCGGCCAGATTCCTCGGAGGACCTCGGAATGACAGTGATGTGGGCCTCGGAATGACAACCGGAACGAAAGACGACACCAATTCCGACTCGCTGTTGTCGCGCGAACACAGCTTCGCCAGCGTGACCGATAAGATCGCGTCGATCGTGCTCGCGCGGCGGCTGAAGCGCGGCTGGATCGTCGGGCTTTTGATCTCGTTCGCGCTCACGATGCTGCTTTTCCTTTCGGTGGCGTGGCTATTTGCCAAAGGAGTCGGGATTTGGGGCATCGCAATTCCGGTCGCGTGGGGATTTGCAATCGTGAATTTCGTGTGGTGGGTGGGCATTGGCCACGCGGGCACACTGATTTCGGCGATTCTGTTGCTACTCAAGCAGGAATGGCGCACGTCGATCAATCGCTTTGCGGAAGCGATGACACTGTTCGCGGTCGCGTGCGCGGCGCTATTTCCGCTGCTGCACCTTGGCCGGCCGCAATTCTTCTATTGGATGGCGCCCTACCCCAGTACGATGGGCGTGTGGCCGCAGTTTCGCAGCCCGCTGATTTGGGATTTTTTTGCCGTCGGCACGTACGCAACCGCATCGCTGCTGTTTTGGTACGTCGGATTGATCCCCGACCTGGCAACGCTGCGCGATCGCTCAAAGCGCCGCTTCCCGCAAGTCGCGTACGGCATTCTGGCGATGGGGTGGCGCGGGTCGGCCCGACATTGGCGGCGTTACCAGGACGCCTACTTGTTGCTCGCCGCGCTGGCTACGCCGCTGGTGGTTTCGGTGCATAGCGTAGTGAGCTTTGATTTCGCGACGGGGATCGTGCCCGGGTGGCACAGCACGGTGTTTCCGCCGTACTTCGTCGCGGGAGCTATCTATTCCGGCTTCGCGATGGTGCTGACGATCGCCATTCCGCTGCGCGCCGCCTACGGCCTGCGCGACTTCATCACCGACCGCCACCTCGACAACATGGCCAAGGTGATGCTTGCGAGCGGGCTGATTGTTGCCTACGGGTACCTGACGGAAACGTTCACGGCGTGGTACAGCGGGCACGAATCGGAGTGGTTTTCGGTCGTGAACCGCGCGACAGGTCCTTATGCATTTTTGTTCTGGCTGTTGATTGCGTGCAACATCGTGATTCCGCAGCTGCTATGGTTTGCCAATGTGCGGCGTAATGTTTATGCCCTGTTCGCTCTGTCGCTGGTGATCAACCTGGGTATGTGGCTCGAGCGGTTCATCATCGTCGTCGTAAGCCTGCACAAGGACTTTCTGCCCTCGTCGTGGGATATTTACGTCCCGACATTTTGGGATTGGTCGACGTTTATCGGTACGATCGGGCTGTTCACCGCATTGATGTTTTTGTTCATTCGACTGCTGCCGGTGATTTCGATCTTTGAGATGCGCGAGATGGTGGAAGAGTCGCACGGGGAATCCTCATGAGCATGACGACTGAAAACTTCGGCTTGCTGGCCGAGTTCGTCGAGCCCGACGAGCTTGTGGAGGCGACCGCGCGCATTTACGACACCGGGTACCGCGACTTCGAAGCGTACGCGCCGATGCCGGTCGAAGGGTTGCCCGAGGCGGTCGGTTTCCCGCGCAGCCGGATGCCGCTGGTCGTGCTGATTGGCGGGGTCGTCGGCTGTTTGACCGGTTTCGGCATGCAGTACTATCTCACCGTGATTGACTATCCGCTGAACATTGGCGGCCGGCCGCTGAACAGCTGGCCGTCGTTCGTGCCCGTGGTATTCGAACTGACGGTGCTGTTTGCGGCGTTATCGGCGGTGCTGGGCATGTTGGCGATGAACGGGCTGCCGCGGCCGCATCATCCGCTGTTCGGCGTGCCGCAGTTCGATCGCGTGACGCAGGATCGATTCTTCGTTTGCATCCGGCGCACCGATCCGTTGTTCCACGAGCAAACGACTCGCGAATTCCTTCAGCGGCTGGGAGCTAAAGAGGTCATCGATGTGCCGCTGTAGATACCTATATCAATGTTTGTTTGTGACGGCGTGTTTCGCCGCCGGATGCGCGCAGGAGATGGCGGACCAGCCGCGGTACGAGCCGCTGGAGCCGCTTACGCTGCCAGAAGGCGTGGAGTCGCTTGGCCCCATGAAGGGAACGGTTGCCCGCGGCCAATTGCAGCTTGACGACGCGTATTTTACAGGCAAGGAGCAAGATCTGTTCGTGACTGAGATCCCGGCTCGCACCTTTAACGGCACGAGCATGGAGAAGCTGCTCGCGCGCGGGCAGCAACGATTCGTTGTAGTGTGTTCGCATTGTCACGGGCAGGTTGGCGGCGGCACGGGCGGAAGTGAAGAGATGCGCGAGCTGGTGGGAATGGTCGTGCAGCGCGGGTTTCCGTCGCCGCCCACTTTTCATCAACCGCGCCTGCGCGACTTGCCGATCGGCTACCTTTACGATGTGATCACGAATGGATTTGGCCGGATGCCGGCTCATGGGTATATGGTCGTGCCCCAAGATCGTTGGGCGATCACGGCCTACATTCGCGCGCTGCAGTTCAGTCAAAACGCGCCGCGCGACCAACTGGCGCCGCAGGATGTGCGGCAGCTCGAATCGCAGGCCGCAACTGGTAAGACCGCGAGTATGTAGAAGCAGTTCCAAAACCTTGTATCCGCGAGTGCTGTCATTCTGAGCGAAGCGCAGCGTAGCGAAGAATCTCGCAGTGGGGGGCGTAGATTCTTCGGTCGCCGAGCCTCCCTCAGGATGACAGCACGGGTTTAAAACTACTTCTAGTCATCACATGGACGATTCACGCGAACCAACGACGTACCGACGCATGGGACTTAGCCTGCTGGCTGGCGCTCTGGGAGTCGGGATATGCATTGCGTTGGCCTCGCATCGGCCGGCGATTTTGTGGCGGGCGTACTTGTTGGGCGTTGTTTCATGCTGGCTGGTGTCGATGGGTGCGGCGGGCTTGATCGCAATCGGCAATCTTACCGGCGGCAAATGGGCCGCGGCTGCTCGGCCGTATTACCTAGCCTCAATGAAAACGTTGCCCGTCGTTGCCGCGTTGCTCGTACCGCTGGCGTTTGCGCTGGCTCAGATCTACCCCTGGACTCAGGCCAACTCGACTGGCGGCGAATCGTTTTCGGCCGCCAAAGCGGATTACCTGAGTCCGCCGTTTTTTCTCGCTCGTGCGGCCGCGTACTTGATCGTGTGGTTGTTTGTCACCCGGTGGCTGGCGAGTGTTTCGCGACTCGAGTTGCTGCCTGGAAGCACATTAGAGATGCGCCGCGCTGGCGCTTTGTCGCTGGTGCTGCTCGTGCCAACGGTGACATTCGCGGCATTCGACTGGGTGATGTCGCTCGAGCCGCATTGGTATTCTTCGATTTTCGGCGCCGTCCTGACGGCTGGCGGCGTTGTGGCGGCACACGCACTGGCGGTGTACGGCCTCGCGCGCACGCCGGCGCGGCTTCGTCGGGCGATTGTGGACGCGGCCGCCGAGGAAGTAGTCGAGGGTGACGAGAAGCAGGTGGCGGGCCTCTTCGGCGACTTAGGCAACCTGTTGCTGGCGTTCATCATGGTATGGACGTATTTTTCGTTCTCGCAATTCCTCATCATCTGGTCCGGGAATCTGCCGAGCGAGATCGCGTGGTACGAACGACGGCTCGACGGCGGATGGCAGTTTGCGGCGCTCGGCGTCGTGGCGCTGTGTTTCGTCATGCCGTTTTTCATCCTGCTGTCGCGCGACGTGAAGCAGAACATTTGGCCGTTGGCCGTGGTGGCGATGATCGTGCTGGTCGGCTACGGACTGAACATGTACTGGACGGTCGTGCCGGCGTTTCAACCCGTAAATACCGAGGAGCTGCTGGCGAGCGCCGGCGCCATGCTTACGTTGGGCGGGTTGTGGTCGGCATTGAACGCGTGGCAGCTTGGCCGGCTACTGCGAACGCATTTCGGTGGCGCGATTGACCGATCCCGCGGGCAAGAGAGGTGCTAAAGATGCGAAACGGCGACGCGGAAAACGCTGAAGACCTTGGACACGAGCCGATCGCGATCAGCGCACGCACCGTGTCGAAGGGGTTTGGCGTGTTGTTCGGCGTTGTGTTTGTGTCGCTTTTGATGATTGCGGGTTTGATGCTTCTGCTCGCCAAGGTGGACGGCGGAATGCCAACGGTTAACGCACCCGATATCCCGACGGCGACACCGCCAGGAGTACCGCTGCTCGACTCCGATCAAAGCGGCAGCCTGCGCGCGCTGCGAGCGCGTGAAAGCAAGGTTCTCACCGAATACGCATGGCTTGATTCGGAGGCTGGCATTGCGCGGATTCCCATCAAGCGCGCCATGGAGATTTTGGGGGAAAGTGTTAATCCGGCACCGGCACCGTTAAACGATGATCGTGCCAACTAACAACGTGGCTATCAGCATATTGGGCGTGACGATGGCCGTCGCTGGGGTTGCGTGCGCGGCCGCCGAGGCGAACATTCCGAAACCGGCCGTCGAACGCCGCGACAGCGGCGCGCCGTCCGGTCCGACCATTTCAGGACAGTTTGCCGGGGCCGTGATTCAGCAGGCGGGCATCGCGCCGAAGTTTGGCCAGCAGCTTCCGCCCGACGTCAAATTCGTCGACGCGGACGGCAAGACGATTCAACTTGACGACTGCTTTGCAGGCCGGCCTGTGATTCTGCATCTCGTTTATTACGAATGTCCGATGCTGTGCAAGCTGTCGTCAGATGGATTGCTTAGTACACTTTCGACGTTATCGCTGAAGCCGGGTGAAGATTTCACGATCATGACGCTGAGCTTCGACCCGCGCGAAGGACCGGAGCTTTCGGCGCGAGCCCGCGAACTGGCAATCACGCGGTGCGGCAAAGAGGCGGTCCACAAAGGCTGGCACTTTCTCACGGGAGACCAACCGGCTATCGCCGCAGTGACCGATGCCGTGGGTTTCCGGTATGTCTATGACGAAAACACGAACCAGTACGCGCACGCGTCCGGGATATTTGTGCTGACGCCAGATGGCACGGTCTCGCGCTACTTGGGTGGAATCGATTATTCGCCGCGCGATCTGCGTTTCGCGCTTGTCGAGGCCAGCGACGGGAAAGTCGGCACGGCAGCGGATCAGGTGCTGATGCTGTGTTACATGTACGATCCGACGGTCGGCAAATACGGCTTTGCGATCATGACCGTGATTCGAGCGGCCGGCGTGTTGACCGTCGTGGCATTGGCCGCATCCATCATTATGATGGTCCGCCGTGAGCGGCGACGGATGGCTGACGTGGTGTTTTGTCATTCTGAGCGAAGCGAAGAATCTGTCCTGCAGGCGGGGGCAGATCCTTCGCTGCGCTCAGGATGACAGGTAGCGAATGCCAAATGGATCCCGGTTTCCAATTATTTCCCGAACAGGCTTCGAGCTTCGCGCCGGGGGTCGATGCGCTGTACGGTTTTCTACTGGGCGTGGCAGGGTTTTTCACGATTCTCATTTTCCTGGCAATCGTGTTTCTAGCGCTTTATTACCGCCGGTCTGCGGTCCGCGATCGCAAGCGGGGAAGTGGCGCCAAGCTCTGGGTCCTGGAGGCGATTTGGATCATCGTTCCGCTCGCGCTGACGATGGTGATGTTTCTTTGGGGCACCGCCGCGTATATTGAGCAGCGTGTGTTGCCCGCGGACGCGATTGAACTCACGGTCGTCGGCAAGCAGTGGATGTGGAAGATTCAGCATCCGCAGGGCCGCAGCGAAATCAACGAGCTGCACGTGCCGGTGGGACAGCCCGTTGTTTTGCGGATGATTTCCGAGGACGTAATTCACAGTTTTTACGTTCCGGCGTTTCGCGTGAAGATGGACGTGTTGCCGCAGCGATACACGTCGCTGTGGTTCCAGGCGACGCAGCCGGGCGTGTACCACCTTTTCTGTGCGGAGTATTGCGGCACGGAGCATGCCGACATGTCAGGCCGCGTGATCGTGATGCAGCCGTCGGCGTACGCGGAGTGGCTGGCGGGCGGCAGGGAGCAGCCGCCAGTGACGACCGGTGAAAAGCTGTTCGCGCAACTTCGGTGCGACACGTGCCACTACCAGGGCGGCCAGCCACGGTGCCCGTCGCTGGCCAACCTTTATGGCCAACCCGTGCGACTCGCCGACGGAACGATAGTGACCGTAGACGAAGCTTACTTGCGAGAATCGATTTTGAATCCGGCGGCGAAGGTCGTGGCCGGCTATCAGACGATCATGCCCACGTTCGAAGGCCAGCTTTCCGAAGAGCAAATCTTTCATTTAATCGAATACATCGAATCGTTGTCCGTGATGCCGGCCGATACCGGACAACCCACGCCCGTGGAATCGCCCGCTCGAGGCTTTCCGGCGAGCTCGCGCGCTGTCACCCCGAGGTCTTCCGAGGGGTCTGGCCAGATTCCTCGGAGGACCTCGGAATGACAGTACAAGGGTTCGCGCACCGCAATTACCTGAATGCGGATTACCGCTTTCGATCGTGGCTGTGGACGACCGACCATAAGCGAATCGCCATTCTGTACATGATCTCGATCACGATGTTCTTCTTCGTGGGCGGGGCGGCTGCCGTGTTGTTTCGGCTGGAGTTGATGACGCCGCGCGGCGATCTCACCATCGCCGAAACCTACAACCGGTTGTTCACACTGCACGGCGTGATCATGGTGTTCTTCTTTCTGATTCCATCGATTCCGGCCGTGCTCGGCAATTTTCTGCTGCCCATGATGATCGGCGCTCGCGATCTTGCGTTCCCGCGGCTCAACCTGGCGAGCTGGTACATCTTCATGCTCGGCGGCGTGATGGCGGTCGGAGCGATCATCGCCGGCGGCGCTGATACGGGCTGGACGTTCTACACGCCCTACAGCAGCACCTACACGAACACGAACGTCATTCTGATGGCACTTGGCGTCTTCGTTGCCGGGTTCTCGTCGATTCTCACGGGCCTTAATTTCATCGTCACGATACATACGATGCGGGCGCCCGGCCTGACGTGGTTCCGCCTGCCGCTCTTCGTGTGGGCGCACTATGCCACAAGTCTCATCATGGTGCTGGGCACGCCGGTCATCGCCATCACGTTGCTGCTCGTCGTTTTGGAGCGCGGACTGGGCATTCCCATTTTTGACCCCAAGATGGGTGGCGATCCGCTGCTGTTCCAGCATCTGTTTTGGTTCTACTCCCATCCGGCCGTTTACATCATGATTCTGCCGAGCATGGGTGTGATCAGCGAGATCGTGGCCTGCTTCGCGCGAAACCGCGTGTTTGGATACAAGTTCATCGCGTTCTCGAGCCTGGCGATCGCGGTAATTGGGTTTTTAGTATGGGGCCATCACATGTTCGTAAGCGGCCAGTCGGTGTATGCCGGCATGGTGTTTTCGTTCATGAGCATGCTGGTGGCCGTGCCGTCGGCGATCAAGGTTTTTAACTGGACGGCCACGCTTCACAAGGGCGCAGTCTCGCTTGAGACGCCGATGCTCTACGCGCTCGGCTTCATCGGCCTGTTTACGCTCGGCGGCCTGACCGGTCTGTTCCTCGCCACACTCGCCATCGACGTGCACGTCCACGACACTTATTTCGTGGTAGCCCATTTTCATTACATCATGGTGGGCGGCGCCGTGATGGGATATTTGGGCGGCATCCACTTCTGGTGGCCCAAGATGACTGGGCGGATGTATCCGGAGTGGTGGGGCCGGTTGTCGGCCGGCATCATCTTTATTGGATTTAACCTGACGTTCTTCCCACAGTTCGTGCTTGGATATCTCGGAATGCCGCGGCGCGTACATGAGTACGTCGAGGAGTTTCAAGTGCTCAACGTCATGTCGTCCGCCGGTGCGTCGATTCTCGGTGTGGGTTACCTCATTCCGCTGGCGTACTTGATCTGGTCGCTCCGTTATGGGCCGTTGGCAAGTGCTAACCCGTGGGGTGCGACTGGCCTCGAGTGGCAAACCGAATCGCCGCCGACAACGTTCAATTTCGACAAGACACCAGTCGTGCGCGAAGAAGCGTATCACTACGACACCGGCCTCACAGAGGCCAGCCACAGTCATGTACTGTAGCCGGCCTCTGTGAGGCCGGCTCACCCGCGATTCATGGAAATAACCGCCGCACCGATGCCCGACACTCGTCACGTCGCCCACCATTTCGACGACGCCGAGCAGCAATTCGTCGCGGCCGAGCTCGGAATGTGGGTCTTTCTGGCGACCGAGGTGCTTTTCTTCGGCGGCGTATTCTGTGGCTACGCAATTTACCGATTCAAATACGCGGCGGAGTTCATCGCCGGCAGCCATCGACTCGACGTCTGGCTGGGAACAGTCAATACGGCCGTGCTTCTCACGAGTAGTCTCACAATGGCCCTGGCGGTTCACGCCGCGCAAACCAGCCGCCGCGGCGCGTTGGTCAGAAACTTGCTGTTGACGTTGCTGCTCGGCGCGGCGTTTTTGGGCGTCAAGGGATATGAGTACCACCACAAGTTTGAAGAGCGGCTGGTGCCCGGGCGGAATTTTCGCTTTGTCGCGCACTCGGCCCACGTACCCGAGTCTTTGCAGCCGGCCAAGGAAGAGAAGGTAGATCCTCGCCAAGTTGAGCTGTTCTTTTCGCTTTATTTCGCCATGACAGGCCTGCACGCGCTGCACATGATCATCGGGATCGGCGTGCTGGCCGTGCTGATCGTCGCCGCGGGGCGCGGCGCATTTTCCGGCGGATACTTCACCCCAATTGAAATGACGGGCCTGTACTGGCACTTCGTCGATATCGTGTGGGTGTTCTTATTCCCGTTGTTGTACCTGATCCGCTAGCGCAGCTTGGAAAGACGCGACCCATGAGTTTCCATATCGTTCCTAGATCGACGTACTTCAAAGTATTCGCGGCGCTAGTGTTGCTGCTGGTCGTGACGGTGCTCGCTGCGAAGGTGCCCCTGGGCGTATTTAACACCCCGATCGCCCTGAGCATCGGACTCGTGAAGGCGACCCTGATCGTGCTATACTTTATGCACGTCCGCTACTCGCCGCCGCTGGTGCGCGTGTTTGCGGCCGGCGGTTTTCTCTGGCTGGCCATCATGTTCGCGCTGACGTTCTCGGACGTGCTCACGCGACATTGAGGCAATTTCGCCGGGGACTGGCTCATTTTGCGGCGGGCACCATCGCTGCGATGGTCGCGGAGCAAAATGTGCCTGTCCCTGAACTCTGAGGCCGCTTTGTTCGACGCTCTAG
>JAKEIB010000136.1 GCA_022614705.1 Planctomycetota bacterium
AACGTGGCCCGCGCGAGCCTGGAAGAACTGCGCCTGGACTACGAGGATTTTCTGCGCCAACGGCGACTCACCCTGTGGCCCGAGGATGACCCGCGCCGCAAGGCACTGGTGGCGCGACGCTGCAAAACCGCCGACGAAGTAGCCGCCTGGGTGAAAGAGATCGCACAACATGGACGCGATGGACAGCATGGACGCCATGGACAGCAGTCCGCCAGGTCCATCCCGTCTATTAAGTCCATCTCGTCCATCAAGCCGAGCTATCCCGAACTCGTCGCCAACGCCGCGCTCGTCCTGATCGGCGTCACAGTCTCCCTCCTCGACCGCCAGCTTGCAGCCCAAGCCAAAGCCTTCGAACAACAAGGCGGCTTCACCGAGCGGCTCTACCGAGTCCGACAAGCCAAGCGGCGCAGCAAATGAGCGGCACGCTCCCAAGCCCGCCCCCGTCCATCTCGACCATCCCGTCCATCAACCCGAAAGCGGTCGCCTTCCACCCGCTAACAGCCTTCGCCCAAGTCCATCTCGTCCATCGCGTCGCCCATCCCGTCCATCTCGTCGATTCCGTCCATCTCGTCCATCAACCCGAAAGAGGTCGCCTTCCACACGACGCGCTGCACGTCAACGACCGCGCCGTTGCCGTCCTGCGACCATGAGCGACCACGCCGACAGCTTCCACCGCGACCTGCACCCCAACCTCAAAGCCGACTACGTGTTACTGCCGCAAGTTCAGTAGCCCCCACCAACATGATTTCTTCCCCCCGTATTCGTGGCATGTTACAAAGGAAGTCTCGTCTACTGTGTCCATCGTAGAGGCCTCGCGTGCCCATTTCCGAAGCCGACACTTGCCGCCGGTTCATCGAGCCAAAGCTGCGCGACGCAGGCTGGGACGATGAACAAATCTGCGAGCAACGCTGCTTCACCGATGGTCGGGTGATTGTGGCCGGCAATACGGCTCGCCGCGGCAAAAGAAAACAGGCGGACTACATTCTTCGCTACACCCGCGACTTCCCCCTGGCAATCATCGAAGCCAAGTCGCAATATCGCACCGCCGGGGACGGCCTCCAGCAGGCCAAGGAATACGCGGAAATACTCGATCTCAAATTCGCGTACGCGTCGAATGGCCACCAGATCATCGAGTTCGACTACATAACCGGCCAGGAAAACGCAATCGGCCATTTCCCATCGCCGGACGATCTATGGTCACGCTTGCGCGCTGCCGAGGGTTTGCAAAACGATGAAGCTGCGCAGCGCTTGCTGACGCCGTACAACCACCAAGGCAGCGAACCTCGCTACTATCAGGACATCGCCATTAAGCGGGCGGTGCAAGCAATTCTGCGCGGGCAGCAACGCATTCTGCTCACCCTCGCCACCGGCACCGGCAAAACCAAGGTCGCATTCCAAATCTGCTGGAAGCTCTGGCAATCACGTTGGAATCGCACCGGCGAGTATCGGCGCCCCAAAATGCTGTTCCTCGCTGATCGCAACATCCTCGTCGATGATCCGAAAACAAAAGATTTCGCCCCGTTCGGCGACGCCTGCTACAAAATCGAGAACGGCACAATCAGTCTCGGCCGCGAGATGTATTTCGCCATTTATCAGGCGATCGCGAAGGATGAGCGCCGCCCGGGGTTATACAAGGAATTCCCGGCCGACTTTTTCGACCTGATCGTCATCGACGAATGCCACCGCGGCAGCGCGCGCGACGCGAGCAACTGGCGCGAAATCCTCGATTACTTTGAGCCCGCGTATAAACTGGGCATGACTGCAACCCCTAAACGCCGCGACAACATCGACACCTATCGCTACTTCGGCAATCCGCTTTACACATACAGCCTGCGGCAAGGCATCGGCGACGGCTTCTTGGCGCCCTACCGCGTGCATCGAATCATCACCACCTACGATGCAGCCGGCTGGCGGCCAAGCCAGGGCGAACGCGACCGCTACGGCCGCGACATCCCCGACGAAGAGTATCAAACCAAGGACTTCGAGCGCGTCGTCGCACTCAAGGCCCGCACCAAGGCCATCGCCCGCAGCATCACAGACTTCCTCAAGAAGTACGACCGCTTCGGCAAAACGATTGTCTTCTGCGTTGATCAGGAACATGCCGACGAGATGCGCCGCGAGCTCAACAACCTCAATGCCGATCTGGTCCGCCAGCACCCGGATTACGTTTGCCGCGTAACCGCCGACGAACAGCAAATCGGCCGCGGCCACCTCGATCGCTTTAAGGATGTGGAAACCATCACGCCGGTCATCGTCACCACGTCGCAACTATTGACTACTGGCGTCGATGTGCCAACCTGCCGCAATGTCGTCCTCGCCCGCGTCATCAACTCCATCGTCGAATTCAAGCAGATCATTGGCCGCGGCACGCGAATCCGCGATGAATACAACAAGCTATTCTTCAACATCCTCGATTACACGCAATCGACGCGTCTGTTCGCCGATCCACAATTTGACGGCGATCCGGAATTTATCGGCGAAATAGAAATTGATGATGAAGGCGAGCAGGTCGGCGACGAAGAGGAAGTCCCGCCAGACGCACCGCCGCTCGACGACGGAGATGACGATTTCGACGACCTTCCGCCGGACTTCGACGATGACGATCGAGATACCGAGCGCCGCAAGTACTACGTCGACGGCGGCCAGGTGGAAATCGCCGCCCACCTCGTCTACGAACTCGACACCGATGGCAACCAGCTCCGCGTCGTGCAGTACAGCGATTACACGGCCGAGAAAGTCCGCCTGCTGGCTCGCACCGCGGCCGAATTGCGCGACCGATGGGTTGATCCGGTCGGCCGTTGCGAGATAATCGACGCGCTCGGCGAGCGGGGCATTGATTTCGACCAGCTGGCCGAAGTGGCCGGCCAGCCCGACGCCGATCCATTCGACCTGCTGTGCCACGTCGCGTTCGATGCGCCGCTCCGCACCCGGCGGGAGCGGGCTGAGCGCCTACGCACTGGCCGGCAGGACTTTTTCGACCAATACGGCCCCGAAGCGAGACAGGTGCTCGAAGAACTGTTGGAGAAATACTCCATGCACGGCACAACGCAGTTCTCGATTCCCGAGATTCTGCAAGTGCCGCCAATTTCCGCGCACGGCAACGTGAGAGAAATCGCCGACCTGTTCGGAGGCATCGACCGACTCCGCGCGGCCGTCCAAGAGTTGCAATCGCTGCTGTATTCAGCCGCCTAATCCAGACCACGGCAGGAAGTCATGGCCAGAAAACGAGCTACCGCCAACGTCGCCCCGCAAACCACGGCCCAACAACTGGGCAGCCTCATCAAAAGCGCCCGCGACATCATGCGCAAGGACAAAGGTCTTAGCGGCGACCTTGACCGCCTGCCGATGCTCACCTGGATCATGTTCCTCAAGTTTCTCGACGACCACGAGCGGCTGGCCGACGCCGGCGCGAAGATCGCCGGCAAGCAATACAAATCGGCCATCGCCCGGCCGTACCGCTGGCGCGACTGGGCCGCCCAAAAGGACGGCATCACCGGCAAGGAACTCATCGCGTTCGTCGATCAGGACGAAGCCGTCCGGCCCGACGGCAAGCGCGGCGCCGGCCTGCTGGCCTACCTCCGCGACCTCGAGAGCACCAACGGCGACAAACGCCGCGACGTGGTTGCCACCGTCTTCCAAGGCGTCGTCAACCGCATGATCAGCGGCTACTTGCTCCGCGACGTGATTAACCTTGTCGACGGCATCCACTTCGATTCGACCGACGAAATCCACACGCTCGGCCACCTCTACGAATCGATGCTCCGCGAGATGCGCGACGCGGCCGGCGACTCCGGCGAGTTCTATACGCCCCGCCCCGTGGTGAAATTCATGGTCGCCGTCACCAATCCGCAACTCGGCGAAACCATTCTGGATCCCGCCTGCGGCACCGGCGGCTTCCTCGCCGAATCGTTCAACCATTTGTTGAAGCAGTGCCAGACCATCCAGCAGCGCAAGACGCTGCACGAAAAAACCATCTTCGGCGGCGAAGCCAAGCCGCTGCCTTATCTGCTCTGCCAGATGAACCTGCTGCTGCACGGCCTCGATTCGCCCAACATCGCCTACGGCAACAGCCTGGCCACCAAGATCACCGACATCGGCTACCGCGAACAGGTCGACGTGATCCTCACCAATCCACCATTCGGCGGCGAGGAAGAGGCCGGCATCAAGAACAACTTCCCGGCCGACATGCAAACGTCCGAAACCGCGCTCCTCTTCCTGCAGCTCATCATGCGCCGGCTCAAGCAGCCCGAACGCAACAACGGCAAACCCGGCCGCGCCGCTGTCGTCGTTCCGAATGGCACGCTGTTCGGCGACGGCGTCTGCGCGCGGATCAAAGCCAAGTTGCTCACCCAATACAACCTGCACACAATCGTCCGCCTGCCCAACGGCGTATTTGTGCCATATACGCCGATCCCGACTAATCTGTTGTTCTTTGATCGCTCGGGATCGACTGATGCAATATGGTATTACGAGCTGCCGCTGCCCGAGGGCCGAAAGAACTACACTAAAACCAAACCGATCCAGTTTGAGGAGTTCGCGCATTGTATTGAGTGGTACACGGCCAAGAAACGCAAGGAGAACGATCATGCCTGGCGCGTATCAGCGAGTGATGTTTTGAAGTACGACGACGCTGGCAATCTAGTTTCGTGCAATCTGGACCTCAAGAATCCGAACTCTGCCAACGCACTGGAACACTTGCCTCCACAACAACTCGTCGCTGATATCCTAAAGAAGGAGCAGCGAATTATTCAGATTATGGAAGAAATCAAGGCGGAATTGGGGTCCAGCGCATGATGGCAAGCAACGGTCTGCCGCACGTACGCTTCGCGGACTTCCTTAAGTCCAATAAGCGTCCATACACACTCGGTCCAACCGAGGACGCAAATCTCGTCGGTATGCGGCTATACGGGCGAGGACCGTTTCATCGTGAACTGAAGCCGGCGTCTAAAATTCGGAAGAAGAGCCATTTTGTCATTCGCAAGAATGACGTGATCTACAACAAACTATTCGCCTGGAAGGGTACGTTTGGGATCGTGCCCGAGTCCTTCGACGGCATGTTCGTTTCGGACAAGTTCCCCACGTACGAGCTAAATGAGCGACAGGTCGACCGAGACTTTTTGCGATGGTATGGCTCATCCGAAAAAATCTGCAACACAACAACGGAAGAAGATGCCGCGAATTAGCGAAGGGTTATTGGACATACGTGTGAGCTTGCTTTGGGTGA
>JAKEIB010000137.1 GCA_022614705.1 Planctomycetota bacterium
TACTTGATAACCGCTCGTCGGCCGGGGCGCCTCCATGGTGATGCAGTAGTCCTGGAAGCCGACGGATTGCCAAAATGCCCGACCTGCGACATTACTAACCAGTACGTCTATTCGGACTCGAGGTGCGTCCGCCCATGCGTTGCGCCAAAGCCAGCGGAGCGCATTTCGAGCAACGTGTTGTCGTCGCCATTCAGGCACAACGAACAACTGACGCAAATATACGAATTCCGGCTCGCGACGGAACAATGTATAACCAATAGCGTCGGTTCCGTCCTCGAACAGTACAGCTTCGTATTCTCCTCGCAGCCATCCGGCCATGCGCTCGGTAAGCTGTAGTAGGTTCATCCGATTTCGATGGCCTTCGTCGCGAATGAGCTGCTGATTCAGCGGCGCGAGCAGCTCCGCGTCCTCCGGCGTGGCGAAGCGGTAGTGGATTGGGTGCATGATGCGCCACGGACTATCGAAACAACTCATCAACTGCACAAGAAAACCCCGGCACGAGCGGCTCGCCTTCGAGCACTTCGCCGGCGGTCTTCACTTGCACATTGGTGCGCGAGAGATAGATCGTGACCGTCTCCAGCTTTGGATCGACGATCCACACCGCGGTGCAACCAGCAGCGAGCCAAGCGTCGACCTTCTCATCCACTTCGCCCGTTCGATCTCCTGGCGAAAGCACCTCGACTGCTAAGTCCGGAGCACCTGGCCAAAATCCCCGTTCGGGCAATTCCTCCGGTACATTTTCTGTCGCGACGAATGCGATATCCGGGGCACGGACCGTGTCGGGGTTCGTTGCAAGGCGAAATCCGGTTTCGGCCCCGAACATCATACCGAGCTGGTGTTGATCAATAAACGAAGCAAGTTTGACGTGTAGCTTGCTGACGACATTCCCGTGTCGCCATCCGGAAGGTGACATTACGCGGAGTTCTCCTGCCACAAGTTCGTAGCGCTTGCCCGTGCCGGTCGGCATGGCCAGCAGTTCGTCGGCGGTAACGAGTGCAGTCGTGCTCATACTGTTGGATTATAACAACGGCGCCTAATGTGTGACTACACTGGCGAATCGTTGCTCATTTCGCGTGTCGGCCTTCGAGGCGATCGGCTCGACGCGGACGACGACGCCCTTGAACGCCGGCGTTTTGCTTTGCGGGTCGATGGTGCGGCTGATGAGGACGTTGCATTCGGGATAGTACATCGCGGCGTTGCCGGGCTTGATTGGGGGGAACGTGGTAGCGCGGATGTTGTGCATGGAGCCGGCGGGGCCGTGGATGGTTACGCGCATTCCGTCGCTAAGCCGCAAGCGGCAGAGGTCGTTGGGGTGAAGCAGGATGACGTCGCGGCGGTCGATGCCGCGGTAGACGTCTTCGTCTTCGTAGACGACCGTGTTGAACTGGCCTTCGCTGCGCAGGGTCATGAGGCGAATTTCGGCGGCGGCGGTGCCTTGCAAGTCGGGTAACTCGTGCGTGTGGATGCGCGCGCGGCCGTCGGGCGTGGCGAATTGCGGCACGTGGAACGTTCGGCCGGCGATGTGGAATTCCTGCTTGGTCTGGTCGATATCCGCCATTTTTTCAAAGCCGGGAATGATGCGGGCAATCGCGTGGCGAATCTGCGACGTCGAGCGCATCGAGGACCAATCGATCGGCGTAGCTGCGGGCGGCCCGGCTGCGGCGTTTGCGACAGGCGAGCCGCCTGTCGCCACGTTTTTGAACACGCCTTCCGCGATGCTGGCGATCACATCGACTTCGCTGCGCGTTCCCGCGTGGCGTTGCGGGCCGCCGTCGCTCATGCGGATGTAATTGAACATCGACTCTTGCGTGGTGGACTGCGGCTCTTCGTCGCGGGCGGATACTGGCAGGATGATCGTTTCGCGCGCTAAGCCGCAAGCGTGGCCCGTGTTTAAGGTCGTGCTGAGGTAAGTGATGTGGTCAAGGTTACCGATGGCTTGCGCCGCAAACTTTGCATCGGGATTGGAGCCGTACAAATTTCCACCGACGCAGAATCCGACTTTCAATTCGCCGGCATCGGCACCTTCGATGCAAGCCATCGTATCGCGACCGGGTGTGGTAGGCAGCGACACGCCAAAGTGATTCTGCAGCCGGTCAAAGATCGCGTCTTTGAGTTTGGGCGTTACGCCCACCGAGCCGATGCCCTGCACGTTCGAGTGGCCGCGGATCGGCATGAGGCCGCAGCCGGGGCGGCCCACCATGCCGCGCAATAGCGCGAGGTTTGCGATGGCCTGCACGTTCTTCACGCCGTGTGCGTGATGCGTAATGCCCATCGTCCAACTAAACACGACGTTCTTGGCCGCCGCGTAGCACTTCACGATCTTTTCGATGTCGTCGCTCGCAACGCCGCTCTTGGCGATGATTTCGTCCCAAGAAATCTCTTCCAGCCGCGCCTTCAATTCGGGCCAACCCTGGCAATGGTTTTCCAGATACGACTCGTCGTGCGCGCCGAGCTCGACGACGCGTTTGGCGACGCCCGTGAGCAGCGCCAGATCACCACCGATGTGCGGCTGAATATAGAGGCTTGCGATGTTGCTGCCGAACAGCAGGCTTTTGATGTCGCTCGGCACGCTGAATCGCACGAGGCCGGTTTCAACGATTGGGTTGATGACGATCACCTTGCCGCCGCGACGGCGCACGTGCAAGAGCGTGCGCATCAGCCGGGGGTGATTGCTGGCCGGGTTGCCGCCGATGACGAACACAAGGTCGGCGTGCTCGAGGTCCTCCAGTTGGATGGTCGCCGTGCCGCTGCCGGTGACGCTCGCCAAACCGACGCCGCTCGCCTGGTGACAATAGTAACTGCAGTTGTTGACGTTGTTCGTGCCGTACAGCCGCGCGAAGAGCTGCAGCAAGAAGCCGGCTTCGTTGCTACTGCGGCCGCTAAAGTACCAGAACGTTTCATCGGCTGGCGTCGCGCACAGCTTGGCGACGATGCGCTCGAGCGCTTCGTCCCAGGAGATCGGCGTGTAGCGACCAGACTCACGCGTATAGAGCACGGGCTCGACCAGTCGGCCGCAAGCTTCGAGCTCGCGGGGCGACAACCTTTGCAGTTCGCGCGGCGAGTACCGCTGCCAGAAATCGCTGCGGATGGCGCCCTGCATATCCGCGACCATCGCCTGCAAACTCTTCTTACATACTTCGGGGAAATGCCCCAGCTCGTTGACCATTCCGCCGCGCTGGCCGCCCATGCCGAGCGCGCACGTTTTGCAGGCGTTCTTCGAGCGCATGGCCCGCCACAGCTTCAACAAGCCGCCGGCCTCGCGAGCCTTTCGCCAGGTATAAAAAACGGCGGGCCAACCGCCGCCCGATTTGTACTTCTTCATGGAATCGAATTAACGTGGGATGCCTCACGCAAAGGCGCTAAGGCGCTAAGGATCCGACCAATGAGTCGTTTCTTTGCGCCTTTGCGTCTTTGCGTGATACATGATCGTGACTAGAGAATCGTGAGCATCTTCGATACTCTATAGCATATCAGATTGTGAACCTCCTTCGCACGACGTTGTCGCGCAACGGTCGCCTCATCGAATGCATGATCCCCTGGAAATAACGTCTGTTTCGCAGCCCGTGCGCGGACGCGTTCAGCCGCCCGGATCGAAGAGCATCACCAACCGGGCCTTGGTGTGTGCGGCGTTGGCGCACGGCGTTTCGACGCTCCGCGGCGCTCTGGATAGCGAAGACACGCGTGTGATGATCGAAGATCTCCGCTCGTTGGGGTTCGAGATAGACTCGCACGATGCCGGAACAATTCTCGTGGTTCGCGGCGCGGATGGACGCATCCCGGCGCTCGAAGCCGAGTTGTTTTGCGCCAACAGCGGCACGACGATGCGATTTCTCACGGCGCTCACAACGCTTGGGCATGGGTCGTTTCGACTCGATGGCGTCGAACGCATGCGCGCCCGGCCAATCGGCGATTTGCTCGACGCACTCAATCAATTGGGCGCGCAAGCCGTCAGTGAGAACGACGACGAATGTCCGCCCGTCGTCGTTCATGCCAACGGTTTGCCCGGCGGCGCGGCGACCGTCCGTGGCGACATTTCCAGTCAATTTCTTAGCGCGCTGCTGATGGCCGCGCCTTATGCGTTATCCCCGGTCGAACTGACGATCGAGGGGCGACTGGTCTCCGTTCCCTATGTGGACATGACTCGCCGCGTGATGCAAGCGTTTGGCGTCGATGTGGTCGCGACCGCGAACTTTAGTTCACTCAAGATTTCGAATCGCCGGCGCTATCGCGGACGCGATTACGCGATCGAACCCGACGCATCCGCGGCGAGTTATTTTTTCGCGGCGGCGGCAATCACCGGGGGCTGCGTGCGAGTCGACGGGCTCAGTTTCGACAGCCTGCAAGGCGATGTGGCGTTCGTCGAGTGCCTCAAGCAGATGGGCGCGGAAGTTGAATACGGCGACGACTACTCCATCACCGTTGAAGGCCGCGCTTTGAAGGGCATTGATGTCGACATGAACGCCATCAGCGACACGGTTCAAACGCTGGCGGTGGTCGCCCTGTTTGCCGATGGAGCGACGACGATTCGCAACGTCGCGCACATTCGCCACAAGGAAACCGACCGCATCGCCGCCTTGGCGACCGAACTTCGCAAGCTTGGCGCAACCGTCACTGAATGGGACGATGGGCTCACGATCGACCCCGGCCAATTACACGCCGGCACAATCGAGACATACAACGATCACCGTATGGCGATGAGCTTCGCACTGGCCGGGCTGCGAATTCCAGGCGTGCGGATTGCGAACCCGAAGTGCGTCGAAAAAACGTACCCGAACTTCTTTCGCGACCTGACGGTATTGATCAGCGGGCAGCAGTATTAAGGAAGAGTGAACACTAGCGTGTCGTCAAAGCGTTGATGCAAGAAGCGTCGATAACGACGCCGTTACTTGGGGCGAACGGAGATCGGCATCACGTCGGTCGTGATAGCACTCGCGCCTAAGCCAGACGGGCCGATCCCAGCGGCCGCGGACGTTTGTAACAACTGCTCGGCCCGTTCCAATAGTGACAGGCTTGAGCTTGGCGGAGGATAAGCGCCCGAGCTTGGGTCGCAGGCCTCAAAGCGGGCCCCGCAGTGCTGGCAGATGACCTGTTTGCCCAGATACTGTACGCGGACTTGTAAATTCCGCCCACAGGTGGGGCATTCTTGCACAAAATACGTGTTTCGCGTCATATCGGCATCTCCTGCTACCCGCGAAATCCCCCATGATCCGTCGCGCGACGTTTCAGTATAAGCGCGTCGGCCGGCAGATTCAATGATTTTGGTTCCGAGCGGCGGACGAAGCATATAAAACGGGCGTCCTAAGCTTTTGCCATCAGGCGACTTGGGGCTGGCCCGCAACGAGCGCGAGTTTTCTTCGTCCCAGAGAAGCGAGTTTTTTCTGGCGCGTCAAACCGACCAAGTGTCCAGCTTATGCAACTCTCATACCCGTGGCGTTCACAATTCAGAGACCAGCGATACCGGCATCCGGTTCGCGCCGCGATGGCGCTTGTTTGCCTGCTGCTCGTCGGCGAAGTGATTGCATCGCCGCAGGCAAAAACGCCGGATTTCGACGCTGTCGCGAAAGTGGTTCGGTCGCACTTTGCGTCGCGACCCGGTTACCAGGATGGCGACCTCATTTCTCGGTCGCAGATTGACGCGGTGCTCGAAAGCGCTGCAGCGGCTGGTTGGAAAGTGCACAATGGCCGCGAGATTGTGGAGCTTGGACTGCCAGACAACTCATTCTTAGTCCGTGAGCTTTCCACGCCAACAGGACGAAAGTTCATGCGCAAGATTGCGACGCTTCCCGGCGGGTACTCGCATCTCGATCGGCTGACGTCGATCCCTCGGGGCGAGGCGATTGTGCGTGAACTGATTCGCAAGCCGGGCGGCGATGAGATGGTCGCCTATCTGGCGACAACCAAAGGTGGGCGCCGACTGGGCAAATCGCTGTCCGGAGTGCGCGGCGGCGCCGACGTCAACAAACCCACTGGCCGAGTCTACACGGCAGACGACTTGCTGGACGTGCTGCAGCAAGCTTACAAGAACCGGTTTCATAACCTGTAGCTGGGGTCTGTGACCCCGGCTGATGCAAGCAAACCGGCCTCACAGAGGCCAGCTACAACGTGGCTCAAAACGGCTGCGCCGTAACAGTAGAAGGCGTCTCTAACGCCGATCTAGCGCGGCAAATTAACTCGCGTCATCGCATGCTTGTGCGTGGGCGGAAACCGTCGTTGCGGCCGATCGTGGGCGGACCAGATTCGTATCCAGGGATGCGTATTCGCGGCATGCTGGGCGCCATCATGTCCGGCGGCGAAGGCACGGCGCGTAAGCGCACGTCCATCGTGTGAGCAACCGACGCTTGCGGCATCGCGCTCGTCGGAAACAACGGCGGTGGGGCTAGTGCCAAAGGCTGACCGATGGGTTGGGCGACGATTGGCTGCGGATTCATGGGCGCTACGTAATTCGTTGCCGGTACGCTCTGTTGCGCGATCTGCGGCGAGCGCCACGGACTCGTCACGGCCGATTCGGCGTTGGTGATCACCGGTGCGCCGTACGACGCCTGCGCAATATCTTGAGGTTGCGGCGACATCGTGGGTGGAACTTGTTGTGGAGCGGGCACTGGTTGCTGCGATGATGCGAGCGCCACGGGACCGCTCGGCGTAAACGGCTGCGGCTCGGGCGGCAACTGTGGCGGCAATGCGAAGCGTAGCGAATCTCCGTCAGAGGGAATCGCAACGGACGGCTCGTTTGATGCAACCACCGATTGCTTCGGCGCGGCATTCTCTTGCGAAATAGTCGTTTGCGGCGCAACGGCCGCCGTTGTCGCGGGCGCGGCCGATGCGCCGCGTGGCGACGCCCACTTCAAGTATTCGGTGGCAGACGGCATCTCCGGCGCCTCGGCTGAAGCAATGGCCGCATTCGCATTCGGTTGATCGACGCCGCTTTGCATCACCGGCAACGGGTCGCCCGGATAGTACGGCTGCGCTTGGCCGGGCAGCAGCGAGCGTGTGGCCGGCGGCGGCACGCGGTTCGGCGCGAGAAACGGATTCACAATGCCGCCTTGTGGCGTACGACAACCGCCGGCGCTAAACGAAACTGCAAGCGCGACGAGTGCCGCGGCCTGGCTCAATTTCGGATGAATCCGTATCATCCGCGTGTTCCTTGTGACGCGCTCCGCTGCGCCTCGCGGCTAAACGAACGAGCGCATCTGTTACGTGAATGTTTGGCCGCGAGGCGCAAGCCGAGCGCGAAGTCCGACGAGCGATTGGTAGATGAGTAGGGGCCGCAAGGATAACGGCGTCGCGGTGTATGTCCAGAGCGATTTAGGCGATATGTCTCGGGCGATGGCTGGGTCCGAGTCCGCCCAGATTGCAAAAAAAGCCAAAGGGCAGAGTCCACCGCGGACTCTGCCCCAGGCAACATGCACGAAAGGCAGACGTTTTCGGTTGCTAGCGGCCAGAATGTCAGCGATCGACTTGGGCTACCGCTCGGTTCGCTGCCACGAACGGATTGATCACAACGAGGGGCTCGGTGCGCGCGCTGGTAGCGGCACTGCGGTCCGACTTCGCCTTGGCCGGCTTCGCTTCCGTGCTGTCCACGTGCGGATTAATGATCTCGAGCGGTTTAACTTCGCCGACGATTTCCGGCGTCATCACGTGCGGCGGGTAGGCGAACGGGCTGTAGCCGTAGGTCCGCGGAACCGGATAGCTGTAGTACACGGGCGGGAAGGCGGCGAAGTGCGGCACTTCGTAGCGCAGAATGTTGTACAGGTAGCCGTAACCGTAACCCCAGTCGCAGCCGCCGCCGTAGCCACAGTCGGCGCGGGCCGATTTGGCCGTGGCGAATGACAGCGCGCCCAGCGCCGCGGCACAGATCAAAAAGTGTCGCATCATCGGATAGTTCCTCGGAGTGTTCCTGAAAGAAAAGGCAATGCAATTTGGTGGGCGATTAAAACTATCTGCACTGTCACCCGGAGGTCCGCCGAGGGGTCCGGCCGGATTCCTCGGCGGACCTCGGAATGACAGCGAATGTGAATTTCGGACTTCGCCACCTATCTTCCAGGCTAATTGCCGGCGCCGGCAGATTCAACTCGATTCGTTCCGGGCCGAAAGACGCTAAAATGGCCGTATGCACGCAGCGACACTTACGGGCGAATTGAAGCGGCGGGCGGCCGAATTGGGCTTTTCGCAATGCGGCGTTTGCCCGGCCGTTTCGCTGCCGGGGGTGGCCCGGCTCGACGACTGGCTGGCCGCCGGCTATGCGGGCCAAATGCGATACCTGGCCGATCGCCGCGACGCATATAGCCACCCGCGCGGCGTTCTCGACGGCGCGCGAAGCATCGTCATGCTGGCGATGAATTACCGCACGGCCGAGCCGGCAACGCCGCATGCCGGCGAGGGACGCGTGTCGCGTTACGCGTGGGGAGACGCCGATTATCACGACGTGATACGCGCGCGGCTCGATGAACTCGCGTCGTTTTTGCATACCTGTAATCCAGATGTCCGGGTGCGGGGGGTCGTCGATACCGCCCCGCTACTGGAGCGCGAGTTCGCGCAGCTCGCCGGATTGGGCTGGATCGGAAAGAACACGCTCGTTTTGAACCGCGACGCGGGAAGCTGGTTCTTCCTCGCGGCGTTGGTGACAGACGTCGAACTGGCGTACGACCAGCCATACGATACGGACCACTGCGGCACTTGCCGGGCATGCCTCGATGCGTGCCCGACCAACGCGTTTCCGCGGCCGTATGTGCTCGACGCGTCGCGCTGCATCAGCTATCTCACGATCGAGTTGCGCGAGGCGATGCCGGTTGAGTTGCGGTCGGGCGTGGGCGATTGGGTGTTTGGATGCGATGTGTGTCAGGACGTTTGTCCTTGGAATTCGCGGGCGCCTGTCAGCCGCGAAGCGGGGTTTGCGCCGCGCGGCGACAGTAACCCGATTGATCTAATCGCGCTGTTTGAATTGGATGATGCGGCGTTTCGCGCGCGGTTTCGACACACGCCGTTGTGGCGGCCGAAGCGTCTCGGGTTGTTGCGCAATGCGGCGATCGTGCTTGGCAATCGGCCGACCGAAGCGGCACTTCCCGCACTCGTTCGCGGCCTCAATGACGTCGAGCCACTCGTGCGTGGTGCATGCGCATGGGCACTTGGGCGCTGCTTGCAGAGCGAGGCGCAGCAAGCGCTGGAACGTCGCCGAATGTTCGAAACGGACGAGGAAGTGTTATCGGAAATCGATACGGCACTTTCAGCCGCCGTTGACCCGATCGTATGAATCCGGACAAAATCGAACTGATGAAAGGCACGCTGAAAGAACTATGCATCGGCTTGTTGCGGCTTGATTTTCCCGTGGTGCAGGCTGCGCTGTCGGGTTATAGCGATCTGCCGATGCGGGTGATCGCGCGGCGGCTTGGCGCGCCGTACACGCTTTGCGAGGTGATGCTCGACAAGTTCATTGTCGAACTGAAGCCGCGGCGGCGGAATCGGCATTTTTTCATGGTGGCCGATGAAGAGCATCCGACGGGTGGGCAGTTGATGGGCGCCGACCCGCAAGACTTCGCGCCGGCCGCGCTGCGACTGGTCGAGCACGGCTTTGACGTGATCGACGTTAACTTTGGCTGCCCCGTAAAGAAAGTATTGGGCCGTTGTCGAGGCGGATACCACCTGAGCCAACCGGCGGTAGCGCTGGAAATCGTGCGCCGCGTGCGCGACGCCGTGCCGGCGGAAATTCCGGTCACGGTAAAGATGCGGCGCGGCATCGACGACTCGGCGGAAAGCCGCGAGAAGTTTTTTGAGATCTTCGACGGCGCATTCGCCTTAGGCGTGGCGGCGATCACCGTGCACGGTCGGACCGTGCATCAGCGGTACGATGGGCCGTCGCGCTGGGAGTTCCTGCGCGAAGTGAAGGCGTATGCGGGAGACCGCGTCGTGCTCGGTAGCGGTGACTTGTTCACCGCACAGGCGTGCATCGACATGATACGTTACACGGGCGTCGACGGCGTGACAGTCGCCCGAGGCGCCATCGGCAATCCGTGGATCTTTGCCCAAACCCGAGCGCTTGCCGCCGGACTGCCGCTGCCCGAGCCGCCGACGCTTTACGAACAGCGGGACGTTATTTGTGAACACTACCGGCTGGCCGAGGAGCTTTACGGCCCGGAGCGATGCCTGCCCGACATGCGGAAGTTCGCAATCAAATACTCGCAGCTTCACCCGCAACACATCGACGTGCGCAGCGACTTTTGTGCCGTACGCCACCCGGGCGGCTGGCGTGACGTGCTCGACAAGTGGTACGCCACGGAAGGCCCCGGCGTGCATCCGAACGTGACCGAGCCGAACCCTCGCTCCACCGAGGCGGCGCTCACCTCGGTGTAGCGCATGAGGTTTGAGCGCGCGTTAGCGCACGAATGGAAAAATACTTTTGATGCGCTCACCAATGCCTGGTGCCGGCTCTTGGTTCTGGTTGGCTTGCGCCGGTAGTGGCTGCTGCTCGTTGGCGGCCGGCTGAACGATGTTCACTGGCCGTATGAGCGGCGTGTACTCGGTCAGGAACCGCGGCCAGTAGCGGTCCAGGAGGCGAGCGCAGTCGACGACACGGCCTTCCTCGTACGCGTTTTTGGCGGCGTGAGTCAGTTGCACGAACTGCAGAATCTCGGCCTCATCGTATTTGTAGAACTTGAGCGGGAAGAGCAGGTCGTATAGCTGCACGCCGTCGAGCCACACTTCACCGGGGCCCGTCAGCTCGAATCGCACGCGCATCTCGCCGCGCAACTCGAGCGGCAGGTCGTTGACGAGAATCGCTTTGTATTGCCATGGCGACGATGCCGATGCCGGGCCCGGCGCGGGCGGCGCGACGATCGCCGACCGTCGGTAGACATGTCCCTCGTGGATCGCTTCGATCACCATGCGCAGCTCGCCGGATGCAATTTTCTGATCGCGCACGTAAACGGTCATCGCGAGTTGGCCCGTCGGCGGAATCGGGAACGGTTCGCTTTCGAGGGCCGCAAGCTGACCATCGTTGCGGAAGTAGACACACGTCGTGCCGTCCTGAGGATTGGTGGCGTCGAGTTCGACGGCCGCGGATTTTGTCGTGATTCGCCAACCCGACGGCGGCCCGGCACCGCCAAGCGGCTCGAAGCTCGGATTTCTAAGCGCCGAGTACGAACGCGGCGCGGTGGGATCACGATTCTCGAGGTCTGTGAGTCGAGCTTTCAGCTCGGCCTTGGCGGCCTCGTCGGACTCCGCTTTCACGTCAATGACTTGCACGCCCGGCGCGTCGATCTGCACCGCTTGAATTGCGTACGGTTCCAGCGCCAGCGGCCAGGGCTGCTGCCCAGCCGCAAGTGAGCGCAGCGTGGGCGACGCGGCGCGAGCATCGCTGTGGTCGACCAGCGGCGTCATCGTCGCGGCCTGCGGACTTTGAAGCGTGACGTCCGCATTTGCGGGCCAGGGACTGGCGTTCACCACGAGCAGCGTGACGCGGTTCGGCTCGGAATACATGCGCACCGTGATCGGTTGCTTTGAGACTTCGGCGACGTCGGCCGTCGTCGGCAGTTGCCGGGTGATCTCGCGCAATTTGCGGAGCGAGTCGTCCTGGCCGAGCGGCAGCAGCTCGCCGCCATCGAGGACGAGGACCGGATCGTGTTGCAGCAGCGTTCGCACGTAAGGCTGCCGGACCGCCGAGCCCTGGGCCGACGGCTGGCTGATGATATCGATGCCACCCGCGATTTTTAGCGAGTCGGCTCGAAATGATGTAAGTCGCCGCCGCTCTGGACGGTGGTAGAGCAGGGCAGCCGCTTCGCCTTTGGATTCCGCCGGCCTTTGCCAGGCGTCGAACGCTTCGTTGAGCTCGAAGTCGATCGCGCGCTCCGCGAGCGGTGCCATGGATTCGACGTAGCGCGTCGCACACACAACGATGCCGGGCGTCTTTTCGAGCCGCTGGCGGTCGATTCCCGAATCGAGCAGCGCAGCATCGACTCGATTGGCAAGCAGAATGTTCGGACGCACGCGCGACGCGAGATGTGGATGATCGAACGATTCTTCCAATGTGAGAATCAGGCGTCGATCACCGTGCTTCGTGCCGCTTTGACGCAGTAATGCGGCGATTTTCGAGTAAAACGCCGCGACACGCTCGGTCCGCCAGGCGCGCCAAGCTTCGGCGTGGTCGCGTGTAACGAGGGCATGTCGCGCGGCAAAGCGGTTGGGTCCGTCGGCGGCTAGCGCGATCCCGGTGTCGCGTTCGAAGCGGGCAATCGTGGCGTCGTCGAGTCCCCAATCGAGCGGCGGAAGTTGCCCGTAGCCGTTGGCCGAAAGCTGAATTGCCAGGCCGGCGAACGCCGTGTGCTTGCCGTAGCGATCGACGAGTTCCTGCACCACTTGTAGCACGGCTTGCTGAACTCGCGGCTCGAGCAAATTGTAGTACGGCGCGAGGCCCTGCTGAGCGCCGTTCACCTCAAGCCAGGTCTTTCCGTTCGGTCCCACCCATTCCAGCCCGGACGTTTGTGGATTGTTCGTGCGGCGAAGCTCCTCCAACGCAGGCAGTGGCGCGGCCAACTGCAGCGCGGGCACAAGGGCCAGTCCATCGCGATCAAAAATGCGAAACAACAGCTCCAAGCCATCGCGCTGCGGCGCGTCGCTCGCGCCGCGTCCCGAGTTGTACAACGGGGTGACCGGCAAATGCGAACTGGGATAAATCGCGCTGTCGTCGGCTAACACGTTCACGACCGCACTATTGTATCCGCCGTAACGAGCGAACTCCGACAATCGCGTGGCGCTTTCGTAGAACGTTTGCCAGTCATCCACGGCGTTCGCTCCAATCACATTCGGTCGCCCTGGCTTGCTCAATCCCTGGCTGGCGCCGAACGATTCGGCAAGGAGCGGGCGAGCAATGTATGCCGCAACGAGCCGGTCTGATGGAGAACGGACTGCAGGAGCCGTGGTCAATTGCGGGTTACTTCGCTTGAGGACGCGGATGTGACCAAAGTGAGCTGCCGCGGTCAGATGCTGGTTGGTCACGAGCAGCAGCGGCGCTTGCGTGCGCGGCCAGAACATCGTGCGGTGCGTCTGCGTCGCGCGCTCGCGGCCGAAGCCTTCGACGTACACGCCCCCATCGCGTCCGATGCCGTCTGTCACACCCGTGGCATTCGGCTCGACGATACTGATGCCGAAGTGCTGCTCTTCGTCGGCCGGGTACTCGATCTCCAGTAGATGTGGCGTGCCAAGCGCTTCCAGCGGCAGGGAATACGCCTGCCAGTGTGGATCGGCGTCGGCAACGGTTGGCGGCAGCTCGATGAATCGACCGAGCGGCCGCTCGACGGTGGCCGCGCGGATACTGCCGAGCTGGCCGAAGTTCACACCGGGAATGCGACGCACCTGCGTCCACGTAGGCAAACGCTCCCACCAACGCGGATTCGTGGGATCGATTTCCAAAACGGTTTGCCAGGACGCATTGGCTGCCGCTTGCTGGGGCCGGGCATCGAGCACGACGACGTCGAAGGCGCGTTCCGCCAAGGGCGCGGCGCCCCCGGGAAAGAATCGCGGGCGAAATCCGGGCGGCCGTTCCGCCGATACCCGCACCGTGTACGCCCCTTCGGCTCGCGGCAGCGACACGTTCATTGTGAGGACCGGAGCGCCATCGAAGGGCACGTTCAGTCGCTGCGGGTCGCTCCAAATAGTCTCTTTACGCCGCGCGGGCGACAGCGTTGTGTGGATATCGAGCGTGGTGCCCGGGGCCATATCGGGTAGTGTTGGGTGCAGCTCGAACGAGAATTGCTCGCCGGGCGCGAAGATGTGAGTGTCGCGGTCCAGCACGATGCGCAGCGGATCGGCGGGGACGTGCTCAACCTTCAGCGTGTTGCCGCGATCGTCGAGGCGAATCTCGAACGGGCGGCGCAGAACGTCTGCCAGTGGCACTGCGATTGGTGATGCCGGTTTGCTTGCGTCTGGCGACAATTCGACGAACAGTTGCGACGACTGACCGGCGTTGGCGTCAAGTTGAAGCGCGTCCTGATTGTGTGCGCTGAGCGACTTCACACGGACCTGGCCGCCTTCCAGCCAAATCGAGCCCGCGCTATCGGCCGCCCGGCTGAGCAACCTCAATTCCGATAGCGAACCATTGCTGAGCGAGATGCGTCCGACCCAAGCGCTCGCGTCGCCACCGCCCCAGGCGATGCGCAGCCGCATTGGTTCGCTAATCGGTTCTTGGGCCGGAGCCGAACCGCTGAACAATGCGCACAGCAGCAGCGCGATCGTCGCAATGATTGCGCGGCGGTGACCGCGGTTGAAGCCGCGCTCCGGGGGCGGCGCATCTCGCGCGCAAGCGGTTACCGACAATGACGGACTTCCATGTCCGATCATGGTGCGTAGTTTCTGTCGAAATGACGGCGCGTGACGGCGCCAAATTGGTCGCCGTCAAAGAACGTTAACTTCCGACCGGGCAACGGTTTTGCGCTGCGGTACGGGTCGCGGATTCTAGTGGCGGCGAGCACCGGCAACTAGATCAGCTTGTACTGCCGCGAGTGTCGTGAATCGGGCCGTATTCGAACGCTAGCGTCAGCCGACGAGATCAGCGAGCGCGTGGTCGCCACGGCGACCTCGCATCGCAGCATTGGGTATGGTCAAGTCGAAAAGCACTGCTTGCTTCCCCGGGGAGCGCGATTACTTAACAGCGAGTAGTGTCAGGTCGAGCAACGACGATGTTTGGTGCGCTGCAAGGTCGCCGCGGCGACCACACGAATCGAAGGTGTGCTTTCGCAATCTCGTCACGGATGCAGTGTTTCGTCCATTGTTTTCGTCAGCGTCTCGACGACGTCGGGGCACAATTTGGCGACGTCGTTGGCCTCCCAACGATCGTCCGGCCGTACGAACAGTTCACTGCTTGGCGCTGTGGACGAGTCCTGTCGCAGACACCATTCGCAAGTGCGTATCGCGCGTTGGCCGAGAAGGCTAGTGGAGATGAGCGCGTCGCGCCAACGAGGGCGCGCGCTCATTGCGAGCGAGCGAATGTTCGCGCCGTCGTTGAGATCGAGCAGCACGGACGCGAGATCGACGTGCGTCGTGAGTTGGTTCGACCGACCTAGTCGGCCAAGCTGGCCGGGAAAGCGAATCAGCCAGGGGACGTGAAGCTGCTCGCTGTACAGGCGTGGGTCGACGCCGCCGACGCGGCGATGCTCGCCGAGTGGGTAGCCGCGCGCGCCGAGTAGCGTGACGAGCCATTGATTCGCAGAGTCGTTCGACTCAAGCGTGTTGAGCAGCGCGTCCCAGCACTCGTCGAGCACCATTGCTTGCGCCGCATACGCGCAGGCGTAGCGAAACGCTGCGTCAGGGTCGTCGGCGTCCGTTACGACGAAATCGGGCGGCGTAGCTTCGTCCACCGGCGGCGGATCACTCTCGTCGAGCAGTGACTGTTGCAGTTCGAGCGGCGCGTCCCACGGCCCGTACATGCCGCGGGCGTGGAGCCAAAAGAGCTGCGACGTTCCCGGTTTTGCCGACGCCACAACCTCCGATGCAGTCGCGAACAAGCGTGCCAGCGACGTGTGCGATGCATCCGCAGTGCGCGCGTTGCCCGCCCTGCGCGAGGGTTTGTCGGCTATTTGCAAACACCGATCGAATGCGTTTGCCGCGTCAAACGCCGCGAGTTCAGGCACATCGGTCACGAGCGTCGTCGTGTAACCGGCGCTATTGAGCTGTTGCGGTAGAGACCGCGCGGCTGAATGCCATAAATCGCGATAGATTGCGTCGAGCTCCGTGGCCTGCCCGTAGCACCAATCGAGAAGGAAGCTATCGGCGGCGAAGCGATCGAGCGCGGGAGTTGGGAACGAAGTGTTGCCGTAAGCGCCCAGCGCCGAGGCGCGCAGCCCATCGACGACGACGACCAAGATGTTGTGCGCGGGCATGACGGCGAATATAGCAGGAAGAATGGCGAATGACGAATGACGGATTTCCGATTCCATTCGTCATTCGGATTTCGTCATTTGCCGTATGTATTCGTCCGCAGCTCTTGCCACACGAGTTGCGGGAAAACCCAGGCGTCGCGGGCGTATCGCGAGGCGAGGCGGCGCGGCTCGGAACCGAGGCGGTGCAGCCATTCGAGCCCGGCGCGCTGCATCCAGGTCGGCGAACGCCGGCGATTACCGGCCAGAAAGTCGATCGTCGCGCCGGCACAAAGCACGACCTTGGCTTGCAACTGGCAACGATGTCGATGCACCCACAGCTCTTGCTTGGGCGCGCCGAAGCCGACGACGAGAAGGTCAGGCTGGGCCGCGGCAATGTCGGCGACGATGCGGGCATTTTCGGCGTCGTCGTATTCGAATCCTATAGGCGGCGAATAAGTGCCGACCACTTTTACGTTGCGCGATTCGCTTTCGACCCGCGCGGCCGCCACTTCGGCCACTCCTGGCGCGGCGCCCAACAGGTACACATGCAGCCGTTTGTCGGCCGTCTGGAAAACTCGTGGCACGAGATCACTCCCAGCCACGCGTTCGGGCAGAGGTCGGCGCAGCATTCGCGAGGCCAGAACAATCGGGGCACCGTCGGCGAGCACGAGCGCCGCATCCGCATAGGCGGCTCGCAGATCGGCCCGGTTTTGAAACATTACGGCATGATCCACGTTCGGGGTCACTACGTAGCGGCACGACTCGCCGCGAGACTCATGGCACCAGGTGAGAACGCGATCTACGCTTTCGCTTATCGTGACGCGTGCGATCTGCATGCCAAACAATTTAACAGGTGTGGCACGCCCTGAGTCTTCGAAGGGAGTGGCCTGTGGTATTGCACCACGCCCTTCGCCAGGCCTCAGGGCGTGCCACTCGCTCTCGGTACCGTCACTCCAGGAGGTCACGTCTTGCGACGGAGCGGCTTGTCGAACGTTCACTGTGATCGCCGCAAATGCGAACAGAAGCAAATGCTGCGACGGTAGCAAGGTAAGATCGTGGAATACGGCTGAGCACAAATAGTTGGCCAGCAGGGCGAGCATCAGCACGCCGAGTGCGCGCGACCAGCGAGGCAGATTCGCATTTTGGGCGAGTCGCCACGCATTCTGCGCCCAAACGGCAAGCAGCGTGACATAAGCGGCAAGACCCACGAGGCCCGTTTCGGTAAGCACGCTGAGGATCGTGTTGTGATGATGCAGCGGGCGGATTGAATCGAGCTCGAAGTTCTGCGAGCGATCGGACAGGTATTCGAGTTTGCGATCGTAGAACCGACCGAAACCGACGCCCAGCAGTGGATGATCGCAGAACATCTTCCAGGATACGTACGCGAACGACTTGCGTTGGTTGACCGAGTGCGCGGCATCGGCGGCTGTGCCTTCGCGCTCGAGGCCGACGACATGCGACCACGAAATGGCCAACATGAGCAGGCCAAACAGGCCGGCCATGGTGATCGCCGGAAATCGCCAGCGGCGCGGAATTTCAATTGCAGCCACGACGAGGCCACTGACGGCCAGGCCGAGCCAGGTCGATCGGGTATACGTGAAGTAAATGCCGACGGCCATCAACGGCAGCGCGAAGAGCAGCGCGAGCTGCGACGAGCGACGTCCCGCGAGCGAGAACAACGTCCATGTGCACAAGATGCACGCCGTGAGATATGTGCCGAGGCTGACGGAGTTGAGCTCCGGCCCGCGGGCACGGCCGAAGTGGATCCCGAGACTCGGGTCGGCGATGTATCGCGGAATCACGAGCGACCAACCGCCGGTGACTTCCAAAAGTGCCGTCGCGGCCAGGTAGACGCCGAAGGCGACGAAGGCGACGAGCAGCCACGTCGATTCCTGCCGCGTGAATTGTGCATTTCGAATTGCAACGAACAGTACGGCGGGAATCACGAAGCTCGTAACGAGCCGGCCCCATTTCGAAGTGACGCCGTCGCTGAAATCCGGTTGCCCGCTGAGGAGCGCGCTCATGGCGAACACGAGCAGCATGCCGGCTAGTGCCCAGTCACTCGCCGTGAACGGCCGCTTTGCCAGTTGGCCGCAGCGCCAGCGAATAGCGAACACGACCGCGAGGCCGAGAAGCAGGATGCGATCTAGAGTAAGCGGCAGCGGCCCGATCCGCGCGTTCCAGAATTGATGGCCCAGCGTGTAGCTGACGAAGAGCAACAGACCGCAGCCCACGGCGAGCGATCCGCGGCGAGCGTAGATCGCTCCCCAAACGACGGCGGCAAGGGCAATGGCGGCGAGGGCGACGGGCATGAGTCGTATTGTCGCGATGCAGTTCGAAAAAGATGCTCGATCACGAATGGCGAATGCCGAATGTCGAATGTCGGAATCCATTCGTCATTCGTCATTCGGGAATTCGTCAATTACCCGCGTTCGACGCTGCGAATCGCTTGCTCGAGCGTCATGCCGGAGAACAAATTTACCTCAGAATTTGCCGTGTTTTTGGCGTGGCACGTCGATTTTCCGTTGCACGAAACGGTTGCGGCGGAACACTCGCGTGGTTTGCCGTTCGTAACAACCGAACGTTCGGCAGCGACTTCTGTTGCGACTGGCTTGACCGGTGCAACGCTGTCGGCCGGCACTGAGCCGGCGAACAGGAACACGACGCCGACGCCGAGCAGCAGTCCCGCGAAGCCGCCGGCGGCGGTGATCGTCTTGCGGCTCGGCCCAACCGGCCGGACGCCCGCTTCGACGCCGTCGATTCGACTAATGACGCTCGCGCTGAGCGCCCCGGCCTGACGGGCGCGGGCATCGGCCAAATTCTTTTGCGCCGCTTCCACGAGACGCGAATGATTCTCGACGGACGAAACCAGGTTGGCGTACTCGGCCCGTGCCTCCGCCAAACGCGAGATCCGCTCGCGCGACGCATTCCATTTTTCCGCCAGCGCCTTTTCGCGATCGACGCCGAGCTCGACGTCGACCTCCAGGCCGCGAATGGCGACCGTGATTTCATCGTGCAGCTGGACGCGGATCAATTCCTCGACCTCTCGCGCCGCCACGACGAACGGATGCTGCTCGGAGCGGCTGCCGAGCAGGCTGGCGGTGCGAATCTGCGCGGCGACGAGCGCCTCTTTCAACTGATTCACGGCCGGTTGAGACTTCAGCAGGCTGTTCGGCGTGGCCAGAAGTTTTTTCGAATCGTTCTCCGCCGCGGAAAGCAGCTTCAGCAGCCGGACGTTTTCGCGATGCGTTGCCTCATTGGCGCGGCGTTCGGTCTCGATCGTTTGCAATTCCTGAGCGATGCCGCCCTGCGTTCCGACCTGAGCGTTAAGGTTCCGCAGCTCGTTGAGGTCGGCGCCGATTTTCGCTTCGAATGTAGAGAGTTGCTTGGTCTCCGAGTCCAGGTCGCCGTTGGCCATGGCGACAGTGCGCGCCAGCTCGGCAATCATGCTCTGGGCTCGCTGGTCGCGGAGCTGCTGCATGCGGTGTTCGAGTTGTCCGCAAAGGGCTGCGACGAGCGCGCTGGCCCGATCGCGGTTCGTGTCGCGGACCGAGAGATAAAACACTTCGGTCTTGCCGAACTCAGCCCCGCCGGGCGGCCGCATGTCGACGCAATCGCGGAAGTCTTCGATGTCGAACGGTGTCGGCCACTGTTCGGGCCTGCGGTACTTTCGCGGTGGGCCAACCTCACGCAGTGTGGCTGAGACCACGCTCTGGCTCTTGGTAAGTTCGAGGATCGTCTCTTGGAGCGTCTTCATTTCCGAGAGGTCGGAAAACTTTCCCAGCCGCTCCTCGGAAACGCTGGCCGCTTCGGGACGAATGATGAGTGCCTGGGTCGCATTCCAGTCGCGCGGTGCAACGAGCGAATAACCGGCGGCCACGACGGCAAGCACGACGGCGGGGATCGCCCACCAACGGACGTGTGTGCCGAGTGTGCGGATTAGATCGATTGGATTCCAAGCGATGTCGCTGGACGAATTCAATCTCGCGTCGGAGTGCGGGTTCATAGAGATCGATCCGGGATGAGATGCTGGTCGGCGGAACGTGGCGTTGTGCCGTGGACGGCGACAGGGGCAAAGAGTGTGCCCGGCCCTGGCCGACCTCGGAGGGCTCCAATGCGGCCCCGTTCACGGGGCCGAAAACTGGCCTGTTTCTCGCAGTTTTCCGTGGTTTAAGACACTCGCGGCGTCTCGGCTCGCTGGCCATTTTCGTGTTTCGCAGGTGCAACGCGTTGCGAAGAAGCCACGCAACGCACGCGCGGCACACTCGGCACAATCGCAACCTGCAACCGCAACGATCTGAACGCGGCTTGCAATGTTCGACGGCTACGGCAGAGTTTTGGTGCAACGGCCGGCGGCGGCGCTGCGCGCGGAGACAGGCACCCGGTTTGCAAGTGTTCGAAGCCGCGAATTAATCATTCACCCAGCCCACAATCGAATCATGACGGTTCAAGTAGTTACGACATTCGATGAGCTGCGCGCATTGGAAGCCGGTTGGAACGGGCTCAGCGGCGACTCGCCGTTTCGCTCCTGGGACTGGCTAGCGACATGGTGGAATCACTACGGCGAGACAGACCGTCGGCAACGCGATTATTGCGGCAAAGCGTCGCCCGATCGGCAGCTTCACGTGCTGGCCGTGTATGGCGAGGGAAGCAATGGGAACGGCAACCAGCAATCGCTCATCGGCGTCGCGCCGTGGTTTCTCGATCGCACGATCGTGAAAGGCAACGTGCTGCGCTGGCTGGGCTGCGGCGAAGTTTGCACCGATCACCTATCGCTCGTTTGCAAACCGGAAGATCGCGAGCGAGTGGCCACGGAAGTGGCCGAGGCGCTTACTGTTCAATGCGACGATTGGGACCGACTCGATTTGAGCGCGGTTGACGCCGACGACTATGCGGCGTTGGCGCTGGCAGCGCACCTCGAAGAACGCGAATGCCTTGTTTCGCGACAAGCGGCCGATTCGTGCTGGGTGCTCGATTTGCCGGCAAGTTGGGACGAATACCTGGCAGCAATCTCGAAGTCGCACCGCAAGAAGTTGCGACAACTCGAACGACGCGTGCTCGAATCCGGCCGAGTGCAATGGAACACTGTGACAAACGCCGTGGAATTTGAGGCCGCCTGGCCGCTGCTTGTCGACTTACATCAGCGGCGGCGACGCAGCCTCGGCGAGCCGGGCTGCTTTGCGTCGCGTTCGTTCCACGACTTTCATCAGGAAGTCGCGCGACGGATGCTCGAACGCGGTCAGCTTCGCATGTCGTGGCTTGCGCTCGACGGCATGCCCGCGGCGGCCGAATACCAATTCGCGGATCGTGGGGCCACGTATGCATACCAAGGCGGCGTCGATCCGGAACGGTTGGAGGAAGAGCCGGGCCGGTTGTCGACGATCATTTGTCTGCGCCGCGCAATCGAGGAAGGGCACCGGCGTTTCGACTTCCTGCGCGGCGACGAGCCGTACAAGGCACATTGGCGAGCCCAACAGCAGACGACGTACGACTATCGGGTGGTTCCGAACCGTCGGCTGGCGCGGCTGCGTGGCCGCGTGCTGACATTTACTGGAACGGTTAGTGATTGGATCCGGACAGGCGTACAGCAATTCTCCGAGTAGCAAAGACGACTCTATGGTAGCTGGATTCGCAAGAATTCAGCTTGCTGGAATGAATCTGAACTCTTGCGAGTTCAGCTACACTTGGCTGCCATGAATCACTGGAAGCAACTCGCGATGAGCGGTTATTACTGGGGAACGCTGCCGGCGCGGCGGCGCGCGGCCAAGCGTCGCGCCGCGCGCGGAGGCGAGCCGGTGCAGATTCTGTTCTATCACCGGGTCGCGGACGAGCATCCGAACGACTGGACGATGTTGACACAGGCGTTCGCGGCTCAAATCGATTGGTTGCGGGCGCGGTTCGACATAGTGAGCCTGGCCGAAGCGCAGGCGCGGATTGCCGCGGGTTGCAATCGTCGGCCGACGGCGTGCATCACGTTCGACGACGGCTACGCCGACAACATGCGCTTCGCGGTGCCGCTGCTTTTGAAGCACGACATTCCGTTCACTTACTTCGTTGCGACCGACCATGTTTTCGGTGGACGGCCGTTTCCGCATGACGTGGCGGCCGGCCAGCCGCTAACGCCCAATTCGCTGAGTGAGTTGCGCGAGCTGGCGGCGGCCGGCGTTGAGATCGGCGGCCACACGCGCAGCCACGCCGACGCGGGCAAGCTGTCGTCGAAACAGTTGGTCGATGAAATTGCCGGCTGCAAGCGCGAGCTGGAAAGTGCACTTGACTGCGACGTGCGATACTTCGCGTTTCCCTACGGCTTGCATCAGAACCTTTCCGTGGCCGCGTTTCGCGCGGCCCTCGACGCCGGTTACGAGGGCGTTTGCTCAGCGTACGGCGGCTACAATTTTCCCGGCGACGATCCGTTTCACCTGCGGCGCATCCACGCCGATCCCGAATTGATCCGGCTCAAGAACTGGCTCACGGTCGATCCGCGCAAGGAGCGAAACCAGCGCGATTTCGAGTCGGGTAGCTATCGGATGGAAGGCACTCGCACACCTGCGGTCTGTTCATGAATCAGTCCACCGAAGCACCGACACCGCGGGTTTCGCGTCTGCGGCCCGATACGCTGGCCGCGAGTGTGGCTGTGTTGCTTGTGGCGAATCTCGTGCAGCGCAGCGTGGGCTTTGGCCGCGGGGTGCTGTTCTGCCGGTGGTTGTCGCCGAATGAGCTCGGCACTTGGGACATGGCCTACAGTTTTCTGCTGCTGGCCGCGCCGGTCGTAGTGCTCGGTCTGCCCGGCTGCTTTGGCCGGTATTTGGAACGCTTTCGGCAGCGCGGGCAGCTTCGCACGTTTCTGCGTCGCGCTTCGATTTGGACGGCATCGTTGACCGTCGCCGCGGTCGCGCTGCTGGTCGTCGCGGCGCCGCAGTTTTCCGATTTGATCTTTGGGCAACCCGACCGCCCGACGATGGTTCTGATACTGGCGGCCAGCCTAGCGTCCGTGATCTTTCACCACTTTCTCGAATCGCTTTTCGCCGCGCTGCGCAAGTTTACCATCGTTTCGACGATGCACTTTTTCCAAAGCATGGCATTTGCGGCACTGTCGTTGTGCTTACTCTGGTGGTGGCAATTCAGCGCCGAGAGCGTGGTTGTCGGCTACGGCGGCGCGTGCCTGATATCGGCGGTGGGCACGTTGGTGTGGAAGGGCAGGGCGTTGGCTGAGGAGGTTGTACCCGACGAGGGTATCGCGCATCGCGAGTTCTGGCCGCCTTTGGTGCGATTTGCCGTGTGGGTGTGGATTGCCAACCTACTGATCCACCTGTTTGCAGTGGTCGATCGTTACATGCTGGTACATTGGAGCGGCCTCGAGAACGTCGAAGCGCTTGCGCTCGTGGGGCAATATCACGCTAGCCGCATTGTGCCGCTTTTGTTTCTCTCGGTGGCCGATCTGCTGGCCAGTGTGGTGATGCCGTACTTGAGCCACGATTGGGAAACCGG
Organism: Planctomycetota bacterium; assembly: GCA_022614705.1. Lineage (GTDB taxonomy): Bacteria > Planctomycetota > Planctomycetia > Pirellulales > Lacipirellulaceae > JABDGM01. The sequence continues at coordinate 23,331 of JAKEIB010000137.1, forward strand.
CGCGCGGCAACGTGTGTCGGACCGCTTGAATCTTATTTTGAAGTTCGCTTCGCTGGTGATGTTCGCCGGCGGCGTAGTTGTGTTGTGTGTGTCGCCGCTGTTGTTTCGCATCGCTTTCGCCGGCCGCTATGACGAGGGTCTCGCGGTGATGCCGTGGCCGATGACGTACTGCGTTTGGTACGGCCTGTTGCTCGTCGCCCAGAACTACCTGTGGTGCGTTGAGCGGGCGAAGCTAGCGACCGTGCCGCTGGTGGCGGGATTGGCGGCGAACATCGCGATCAACGTGGCGCTCATTCCGACGTGGGGACTGCTGGGGGCCGTGGTTTCCACGACGGTCGCGACCGGACTGGCGCTCGCGATTCTGTATGCGATCAATCGTCGCGCGGGAATGCAGATTCAACAGGGGCTCGTTTGGTTGTCTCTCGCGCCGGTCGCGATGTGTGGCGGAGCGTGGTGCGGCGCGGCGGTTCTGGTCGTGCTCGCCGCAATCTTACCGTTCTCGAAAACTCTTATTACTCCACAAGAGCGCGAAGTGATCGCCGAGTTTGGTCGGGCGTTTTTGGCCCGGTTGGCGGCGTATCGCGCGCCGCGAGTGGAGCAAGCGGAAGCAGGTCATGCGATATAGCGATGAAACAGCTGCGAACGGGGTGCTCGTCGTCGACAAAGGCGATGTGTCCGATTTCGGATTGCGGATTGCGGATTGCGGATTGCAATCCAACTTACCTAATCCGCAATCCGCAATCCGAAATCGGAAATTCCGGTTTCCGCTGCGCGTGATGTTCATGCAGACGGACATGCGCATTGGCGGGGCGGAGATGGTGACAGCGAACATCATTCGACGGTTGGATCGTAGGCGGTTCGAGCCAGAGCTGTGCTGCTTGAAAGGGCTCGGTGAAATCGGCGAGGAGCTTGCCGACGAAGTACCAGTACATCATGATCTGCTGCTGAATAAATACGACCTGCGCGTGTTGCCGCGGCTTATCCGGTTGCTGCGAACACGGCAAATCGATGCCGTCGTCACGGTGGGCGCCGGCGACAAAATGTTTTGGGGCCGGATCGCGGCGCGCCGCCTGGGCCTGCCAGTGATCATTTCGGCCCTCCACAGCACGGGCTGGCCGGATGGCGTCGGTCGGCTAAATCGGATGCTGACACCGATCACCGACGCGTTCATCGCAGTGGCGGTGTCTCACGGTCAGTATTTGAGCGAACACGAGGGTTTTCCCGCGGAGCGCGTCAGCGTGATTCCGAACGGCGTCGATACGGAGACGTTCGCACCGAGTCGCGATCTGACGGCTATTCGTCGCGAGTTGGGTATCGACGAACGAGCGCCTGTTGTGGGCATCGTCGCGGCCCTGCGGCCGGAGAAGAATCACGAGCTGTTTCTCGAAATGGCGCGGCGCGTCGTGCGACAGTTGCCGGAAGCGAGGTTCCTCGTCGTGGGTGACGGACTGCGCCGCGACGCGCTCGAGCAGCGAGCCAGGGAAATGAATCTCACGTCCAACGTAAGTTTTTTGGGCTCTCGCGGCGACGTGCCTCGCTTGCTCGCGGCAATGGACGTGTTTGCCCTCACGTCGCACGTCGAGGCCAATCCGATTTCGATCCTCGAGGCGATGAGCGTGGGCCGGCCCGTGGTGGCCACGAACGTCGGCTCGATTCACGAGGCCGTGATCGAGGGCGAAACGGGGCACCTCGTTCCGCCGGGTGACGCGAGCCAACTGGCTGAGCGCGTATTGAGCCTTCTGAACGATCGGCCGCGACGCACGGCAATGGGCGCAGCGGCGCGGCAAGCCGTAGTCGATCGCTGGTCGATCGAATCGATGGTGTGCGGGTATGAGGATCTCATTGAATCGATCTATGCACGGAAAGCTGCGTCCCGAGTACGCCAAACGTCATAGTGAAAAATAGCCGCGACCCCAACGGGTCGCTGGACATGTCGTCCGCGCGCCTCCGGCGACCCGTTGGGGTCGCGGCTAGGAGGGAGTCGCTGCAATTGCGGAAAGGGCTCCGCACAGTCGATAATCAAACAACGGACGACGGACAACGGACGACTGACATCGGCCCGATGCTCACCGAGCTGCTTCTCACTACCTGTGCCCGCGTGCTGAGCGGGGCGAGCGTGCGCTGGATTGATTGTCAGCCGGATACGTGCCAGCGGGTTTACTTCGCGAATCACACCAGCCACTTGGACATGCTCCTCATTTGGTCGTCGCTTCCGAACGAAGTGCGGGAGCTGACGCGGCCCGTCGCGGCCAAGGACTATTGGGACCGCGGGCCGATCCGCCGCTACATGGCCAAAACGTTTAACGCGTTACTCGTCGATCGCAAGGAAATCAAGGTCCACCAGAGCCCGGTGGACCTGATGCTGCGGGAAATAGGCTCGACGCATTCGCTGATACTTTTTCCCGAAGGCGGCCGGTCCACGGGCGAGACGGTGGGCGAATTCAAGAGCGGGCTGTATTATCTGAGCAAGAAACGGCCCGACCTGGAGCTCGTGCCAGTGCACATCGACAACATGAACCGCGTGTTGCCGCGCGGCGAGTTCCTGCCGGTGCCGCTGTTGTCGTGCATCACGTTCGGCCCGCCGATGTGGCTGGAGGCGGGCGAGACAAAGAATGATTTTCTCGTGCGTGCGCGCGAGGCCGTGCAGCGGCTGAAAGAAGTGGACTAACATGGTGCGAGAAGACTGGGCCCTGGCGGTGGTCGTCGTGACTTTGCTCACGATCGCTACTGTTGTCGGCCAAATCGTGAAGCGCCAGCCGCACCTAGGCCTCAACGCGGCCGCGATCGACACGTTCAACCGACGCGTGCGGGCCTGGTGGGTAATTTGCGCATTGCTTGCGATTGCTTTCGTCAGCCCGACGCTCACGGTGGCACTATTCGGCGCGATGAGCTTTTGGGCCTTGCGCGAATTCATCACGCTCACGCCTACGCGACTCGGCGACCACCGCGCGCTATTTTGGGTATTCTTCTTTTTCACGCCATTGCAGTACGTGCTTGTGGCCTACAACAACTACGGGCTGTACAGCATTTTGATTCCGGTGTACGCGTTTTTGTTCATCCCGGCCCGCATCGCGATGGCGGGGGACTTCAAACGCTTTTTGGAGCGCGTGGCAAAGATCCAGTCGGGGCTATTGATCTGCGTTTACTGCCTAAGCTTCGCGCCCGCGCTCCTATATCTCGACCGCTCACCGGTGGATTCAGCGTCGAACGCACGGCTGCTGTTCTTCTTCGTCGCAATGGCCTTGCTGGCCGAGGCGTTTCAATTCGGTTGGAGCCAGCTATACGGGCGGCACGTGATCGCGCCGTCGATCAATGCGGCGCGGACGTGGGAAGGCCTCGTTGGCGGCTCGGCGAGCGCAGCGCTTGCCGGCATGGCGCTGTACTGGGCCACGCCTTACAACGAGGTTTGGCAGGCGGCGTTTATGTCGATGGTCATCGCCGTGATGGGCTTCGCCGGCGCAATGACGATGTCTGCAATCAAACGCGATCGCGGCGTGCGCGACTACGGGACGCTCGTCGAAGGCCACGGCGGCGTGCTGGACCGCATCGATTCGATTTGCTTCGCAGCGCCGGTATTCTATCACATCACGCGCGAGCTGTTACAGTAATCTGTAGCTGGCCTCTACGAGGCCGGCGTGATGCAGGCGGCCGGGGTCACAGACCCCAGCTACAGTTCAGCGTCCTGTGCTTCCTCTTCTCCGGTTTCCATTCCCAACTGCTGCATCTTGCGATAGAGGTTCGAGCGGTGCACGCCGAGATTTCTCGCCGCTTGACTGACGTTGCCGCGCGAGCGGTCGATCGATTGTTGGATGTACTTGCGTTGAAACTCGTGCGTCGCCTCGTTCAGTTGCAAACCATCGGCGACAAGCGATGGCGCCGACGACGATGGCGACAAAATAAACGCCAGGTCTTCGGCTTCGACCCGGTCGCCGGACGACAGGTACGCGAGCCGCTCCATGAGATTGCGCAGCTCGCGGACATTGCCGGGCCAGGTGTGGCTCTCGAGCCGCTTGCGCGCGGAGGCGGTGAACTTCAATGCGCGGCGGCCGGCGCGGCGGCTGAACTCGCGCAGAAAATGCTCGGCGAGCAGCATGACGTCATCGCCACGCTCTCGCAGCGGCGGCAGTTCAAGGCTGACCACGTTTAATCGGAAGTACAGGTCTTCGCGAAACCTTTTCGCGCGGACCAGCTCGGCCAGCTTCTGGTTCGTGGCGGCCAATACGCGGACATCGGTATAGATCGACTTGCTGCCGCCGACGCGGACGATCGTTTTTTCCTCGAGCACGCGAAGCAGCTTCGCCTGGCCGGCCAGGCTCATGTCGCCGATTTCGTCGAGAAACAGCGTGCCGCCAGAGGCCAGCTCGAATTTGCCGGCCCGGGCTTCATAAGCGTCGGTGAACGCGCCCTTCTCGTGGCCAAACAGCTCGCTTTCAAGCAACGTTTCGGTGAGGGCCGCGCAATTCACCGCAATGAACGGGTGCTTCCGCCGCCGGCTGCCGAAGTGAATGCTGCGGGCGACTACCTCCTTGCCCGTGCCGTTCTCGCCAAGCAGCAGCACGGCGAGGTCGGTATCGGCGATGCGGCGGATCGTGTTGCGAATCGACTGGATGGCCGGCGATTTGCCCACCAGCAGCGTGTCCTGAGCCGCCTGCTCGACAAGCTTTTCGTGTCGCTCCAAGAGATCGGCGAATTGTTGCGTGCTTTCCAACGCCACGGCCGCGTACGAGGCAAGCTCAACCAGTCCGCGCTGGTCGTCGGCGGTGAACGCGCCGTCGCGCTTGTTGAGAAGTTCGAAGGCGCCAAGGCGCGTTCCGTTGGGGGAAACGAGCGGGACGCAGAGAATCGTGTTGGTGCGGTAGCCGGTTTTCTTATCGACGGCGCGGTCGATTTCACGGGCGTCGCGCATGCTCACGCGTCGCGGCTCGCCAGTTTGAATCACCTGGCCAACGATGCCCACGTCGTCTAGCAATCGCAGCTCGCCACCCTGGATGCCGAGCGCTGGCCGGCCGACAATTGTCTTGTTCGGCTTGTCCCACAGGAAGATGCTGGCACGATCGCAATCGAACAACCGGGTCGCCGCTTCGGCCATGCGCACCAGTAGTGTTTCCATTTCATTGGTCTGCTGCCAGTCTTGTGTGATTGCGAGAATAGTTCGCAATCGCTCGAGCTGCTCGGCGGCTCGCTCGCGCTGCTCAACGATCGCGATGGCGTCCGATAACGCGCGACCGATGCTTGCGATGCGATCCTTTGCGATGTTTCCGCGAACCAGCAGGACACATTGGGGTGAGGTTGATTCGAGTGCATCGCGGCGCGGTGCATTCAGCGGTGCTGCCAACCAACGCTGTGCCGCGATCACATCGTTGCGCTCCAAGGTCTCGGCCGCGAGGTCGAGCGGAACCTGCGACCGGGCGATTCCGCGGGCGGCGGCGACCGTCCAGTCCGGCGTCGCGGCCTCGACGATGGCGGCCGCTTCGGCGCTTGCGTACGTCGCGATTAGGTCGAGCGCGGCTTCGAGCAGCTTTGCGACTTCAACAACCTCGCTAGACAGGCGAAGCAGGTTCGGTACGATGTCTGGCATTGGCGGTGGAATGCGAAGCGAAATGAAGCGAGATTGTACTTAGCCGCGACGCTACGCATCTTTGGATCTGCGATTTGTAGCATCGCGGCTGGTGCCACACAGCGAATTCGCCGAGGAATTATAGCTTGTGCTATCAATTATACAACAGCTCAGTGTGACCAATCTGCGACATGGCTGTGTCCTTTTGACTCGAATTCAAGCTGGGAGCGAACGTGATGGAACCACTTTTTGCTAACAAACGCGGTCTCGTGACGGGTGTGTTCAACAAGCAATCGATCGCCTGGGCGATTGCCGAGCGCATCCTGGACGAGGGCGGTACGTGTGGCTTTTCGTACATGCCGGACAAGCCCGACGACGAACGGAAGAAAAACCTCGGCCGCGTGACGAAGCTCACCGAGGGCAACCCGCGCTGCGCGTTTCTGCAGCCGATGGATGTCACGAACGACGAGCACGTTGCAGCGCTGATGACAGTGGCCGAGGAGAAGCTTGGCAAACTCGATTTTCTGCTGCACTCGATCGCGTTCGCATTGCCGGACGATCTCAAGGGCGACACGATCGACACCAGCCGGGCGGGCTTCAAGTTGGCGATGGAGATCAGCGCTTATAGCCTCATCTCGCTCGCGAAGCACGCGAGAGAGATTCTCAACGAGAACGCCAGCATCCTGACGCTCACGTACTATGGCGGCGAGCGGCCGGTGCCGGGATACAACGTGATGGGCATCTGCAAAGCGGCGCTAGATTCGATCGTGAAGTACCTGGCTTACGATTTGGGGCCGCGCGGCGTGCGCGTCAACGCGCTCAGTCCTGGACCGCTGCAGACGATCTCGGGACGGGGCGCTGGCGTGGATGAGATGCTCGGTTTGTATGAAGCGATGGCGCCGCTGGGGCGCAACATTACGCACGAGGAAGCCGGCCGCTGCGGCGCGTTCCTGCTATCGGACATGTCGTCGGGCATCACGGGCGAGATTTTGCATCTCGATGGCGGGTACAACGTGATGGGCTCGCCGGGCCGGTTGCTGGAGCGGATTAAGGCCGGAACGTCCTAAAAGGCGATTGATGCTAGCACCTGCCGCGACAGTGATTCGCTCTAGCCTGCGGCCCGACTGTCGTGATACAGTCTGAAAACTTTACAAATCGGCGCGGGCGAACGAACTCACGCGGCCAAGCGGCGTATTAATTTTTCACCGGAGATTTGCTGCACAGTTCGATAATCGACCGCTGCGCATTGAGCAAAGATCGGCGCTTCGGCGCGACGTTTGCCTAACGGCAGCAGCAGAACAGCATCGCGACATGAATCGTTGTGAGCTGTGGTTTATCGATTGAGCTGGAGCGCACGATCGCTGCCAAGTTTTGCAGCGGCCGCGGCGCGTGCAACAAGGACGTTTAGCACGAAGGAGAGAGCATGGAAGCTCGCGTCTTTCGGTTCGTTTCCAGAGCGGCCGTCTACATTTTTCTCGGTTTAGCGGTCAACCAACCGTCCACGGCTGATGCGTCTGCCGGGTATAAGACCCGCAACTTCACGGTCTCCGCGCCGAGTCCCGAGCTAGCCAAGGAGATCGGCGATGCGGCCGAGGCATGGCGGCGCCAGCTTTCGATCGAATGGCTGGGCCAGGAAATGCCGCCGTGGTCGAAGCCATGCCCGATCAACGTGAAACTCGCGTCCGGCGCCGGCGGGGCGACGAGTTTTGTGTTTGACCGGGGCCATGTGTTCGGCTGGAAAATGAACATTCAAGGTTCGCGCGAAAGGCTGCTGGATTCCGTGCTGCCGCACGAGGTAACGCACACGATTTTCGCGTCGCACTTTCGCCAGCCGCTGCCGCGTTGGGCCGATGAGGGCGCGTGCACCACGGTCGAGCATCGCAGTGAAATTGCCAAGCAGGAGCGCAACCTCATTCAATTCCTGAAGACCGGGCGCGGCATTCCGTTCAAGCAGATGTTTGCGATGAAGGAATATCCGTCGGACGTGATGCCCCTGTATGCACAGGGCCACTCGACCGCGCAATGGCTGATCGAAAACCGCGGCCGCGAGGCATTTCTCGCGTTCCTGGCCGACGGCATGCGCGATGAAAACTGGGAACGCGCCGTGCATCAGCACTACGGTTTTGGCGACCTGCTGACCATGCAAAACGCGTGGAACGATTGGGTCAAACAAGGCCGCCCACGGCTGACGCCCGAAACATCGCCGATCGGCACGCTGGCGTCGAACACGCGCGGCGCGAGCACTCCAATTGCAAACGCGATGACGTCTGCCTCGAACACGGTCTCGCAGCAGGCGACGTTGCGTGGCCAAAGCCCCGATGACATTTCACCGATGCCCGCGCAACCCGCGGCCCGTTCTTCGGCGAAAAGCTCTCCGATCACGGTCGCCTCTGCAAGCGGGTCTGTATACGCCGCCGCGGCCGCAAGGGCCGAGCGCGAACGTCAAAACGCCGCCCGGCCGAGCAACGTCGCTGCGACGCACGGGCCAAGCGTGTATGACGCGTCGCGTGCGACGGGCGCGATCCGGCGCTGACAAATGGATGGGACGTTTTCGAACAAGCGGGGCACCGATTTCGCGCTCCGCTTCGCGTCGCGGCTAAACGTCCGAGAGATAACCTGCGATTTAGCGTGGCTTCACGCCCAGGTGCTCTTCCCAGGCTTTGTAGAGGTCGCCCGATTTTTCGATGGTGCCGGACATGACGTGGTCGCCGAGGATTTGGATCGGCAGGCCGAATTCTTTGTTCGAGACGTTTTGTTTGCGCAGCATGTCGAACAAGTTCACATTGCCGGCGATTTGCTTTTCGAGCTCGTTGCTGTCGCGGAGTTCGCGGAGTTTGGTGCGGTCGACGGTGCTGTAGGCCTTGGTGATGATTCTGTCGAGCGCGGGCGGCTTGTCCTTGTTCCCCGACATGAGGAAGTCGTGGAAGCGGGCGAACGATTGAGGTTCCAAGTCAGCGACACCCAGGGCCATGCGGGCAGTGGTGCAGGCCCCGTCGTGCGACGCGGCCGGGTCGGTCACCAACTTGTTGCAACTCTTTTCGAGCGGAATGACCAACACGATGAGGGCCACCTGATCGCCGTAGCGAGACATCGCTTGCTTCATGAAACGGTGCGTCTTGCGGCAATGAAGGCAATCGTACGATACCAACTCCACGACCACGTGAGGCGCGTCGGGCGAGCCGATGAGCGGATGTTTATAAACGTCGAGCGTGAGCTTTCCGCCTAGGAATTTTACTTTCCGCTCGCGCTTGGACTCTGTCGGCTCTGACTTCGCGGAAGTTGCGCTTGCAGCAGATGAGGCGTTGTCTTGATTCGAAGATGGTCCGTTTCCAGCCTCGGTTGTGGTTTCTGCGTTTGTTGACTGCTCGGTAGAAGGCTCGCGGTCGGGTTCACTGACTCGGCTGTCGTCGCTATTCGATACATCTTCGCCTTCAGTTGGAATGCGCATCGCGACGCGAGTTTTGCCGTCGCCCGACGCTTGCGCGTCGCTGCCGCTGCTATTGCCACCCGCTAGATCGATTGATTCTTGGAGTGCTACTTGCTCCACGATAAATGGTTTGGCCGGAAATACGATTTGCCCGCCGATGAGCACGACGAGCATTGCGAGTGCGCCGCCGATAGCGATGGGAAACGACGGCTGCGAGACATTGCGACGTAGGGTCGCCGGCTTGGCGACTGAGCCGACCAAGGGCACTGTGCGAGCGCTGGCCGCTGGCCCGGTGCGTGTGCTGGCCATGGGCGCAGGGCGTGCAGTGACGACAGACGCCGAGCGGGTACCTGGCACCGGCGCAAGGCGCGCTGCGGCCGGCATCGCACTGCGAAGAGCTGAGAGTCCGGCGGATGAGCTGCTTGTAAGCCGCGTGTGTCGTGTGCCGGCCCACCAACGCGCGGCGGCGGCAAGCGCTGTTACGCCGAGCGCGATGCCGCAAATATCTGTGGTCAGGCAACGCGGGCAGAAGTCGCCAATTGCGAATAGCTGCAGGACGACGAACCACACGCTCGCGCCAGCGGCGAGTGTAGCCATGAGCAGAAACGCAGTGTCGATCCAGCGGCTTGCGGCGGATCGAATCCACAGCATTACGCTCAAAGCTGCCAGTGATGCGTAACAGGCGAGGCCGAGCACGGCGACGGGCATGCCAAGCCATTTCGACCACGCGCTGTTGAGCACGGCATCGCAGCCCTCCGGACTGCCGACGCCACAGCCGGCGATTGACGAACCCGTGATGGACTCCCACGCGAGATCGGCGGCGACGCCAAAAGCCAGCCATGACAGCACACCGAGTGCTATGCGAATGGGCAGGTTGAAAACCGGCTGGGCCGTTGGTGTGACCAAGGTCATAGTGCGAGGGGCTGCAAACGAAGTTTGTCGCGCGAGGCCGGCATCATGGCGGGGAGCGGCGACCGGTGAGTCCTACCTCAATTTACGTTGTTGCGGCGAGACCGGCGAGTCCCTGGCTGCATCGCTAGCAAAGTGCATCGTTGCGATCAGCCGTGGCCGCGATAAAAGTCCGCCTTGTGCCCTAATCGTTACCATCGCTACTATCCGATACCTCTAGCACGGAGCAGGGAGCTTGGAGCACGGAGTAGGGCGATTCGCCGCAACTCCGTGCTCCATGCTCCCCGCTATCAACTCCACCCCAAATTCTGCGAGTCGAAGACCATGAACATGAGTCCGAAGGTGCGGCCGTTGTGGCAGCGAGTGCTGTTAATGTTTGGCACGAGCATGTTGTGGGCGTACAAGGCGTTGCACTTGCCGCGGTTCATTTTGCCGCGCGACATCAAGTCGATCGTCAACAACTGGACGCATGAAATGTTCTGGATGTTGATCAAGACCGGCTTCACGCAGGCGTACATTGATCAGACGTGCTATTTCAAAATGCCGACGTCGTTCAAGCCCAAGGCGCAGGTGGCGCCGCAGCATGCGCTCAGTGAGACGGAGATCAAGCGCTTCTATACGCAAGGATTTCTTGGTCCGTTCGATGCTTTCAGCCACGACGAAATGATGGACTTCAAGAAAGAAGTGCTGGCGCTGGAAAACGAGAAGAGCAAGACGTACGGATGGGCGACGCCGCGCGACCGGCATTTCGAGTCGCCGCGGTTGTGGAATTATATGAAGCACCCGGCGATTGTCGAACGTTGCGCTCAGCTCTTGGGACCAGACTTGCTCGTGTGGCGGTCGCAATATTTTTACAAGGGCCCGAAGTCGCCGGCCATTCAATGGCATCAGGCCAGCACTTTTATGGTCGAGGACTACCAGGATCCGGGCATATTCCCGCCCGATCGCGGTGAGATCTTCCAACTGACCGTGTGGGTGGCCATTGACGACGCTACGCCAGAACGAGGCTGCCTGCGTTTCGCACGCGGCACACACAATCGGATTCGCGCCATCAAGTTCGGCGGTGAAGAAGGCTTCTACAAGGCGGCCTACACCTTCGACTTCGATGAAAAGGTCGAAGATTGCGTCGAGTTGCCGGTGAAGGCCGGACAGTTTATCATCTTCACCGAGCGCTGCATCCACGGCTCGGGTCCGAACACGACCGATCACCATCGGTTGGCGTTCAACATGCGCGTGATTCCCACGCACGTGCCGGCGTACACGAACAAGAAGTACTATCGTAGCGTGTACAACGGCGGGAAGTACCAGCTCGACAAATGGGGTGTGGCGCTGCTGCGCGGCGAGGATCGTCATCGCGTGAGCCGGGCCATTCCGCCGGCGGATCTCGAGACGGGCCAGTTCACGCGAGTGATCCCGGAGGGCGAGCCGTTGCCGGCGCCGAAGCGAAGCCGGGCGGCGGCGTAACGAGTGGTCGCGTCTCTCCGAGGCGTCCGCCGCGGCAGACGAGTTTCGGAGAAACTCGCCTACGTGGAACACAAGCCGGCGACGAATTGCCGGCTTTTTTTGCTGGAGCCATTCATGCGTGAGATTCACGGCAAGTGGGCGCTGGTGACGGGGGCCGCCTCCGGCATCGGCCGGGCCATCGCGCTGCGGCTGGCGCGCGAAGGCGCTCGGTTGTTTCTCATCGATATCGATGAGCGCCGTTTGAACGAAGTCGTTGAGCAGGTGCGCGACATGGGCGTTGAGGCATTCGGCCGGCGGTGCGATGTGAGCGAGCCGCGGGAAGTTTCGGCGGCAGTTGCCGAGGCAATGGCGCGTTGCGGTGGCGTCGACATCCTTGTCAATAATGCCGGCATCACGTACTACGGCAAGACCGAACGCATGTCGGCAGAACATTGGGACCGGCTGCTGCGTGTGAATCTGCTATCGCACGTGCAATTCACCCGCGAGCTATTGCCATCGATGCTCGAACGCCGCGAGGCGCACGTGCTCAACGTGTGCAGCGTACTGGGCCTCATCGGCATGCCGAAAGTGACGGCTTATTGTACGTCGAAATTCGCGATGGTGGGTTTCAGCGAGTCGCTGCGCAACGAATTCGGCAAACAAGGACTCGGAGTCACGGCGCTTTGTCCCGGTTTCGTGACCACGAACCTGTTTACGAACGCGCCGCTGGAGGCGTCGGCCGAAGAGCACAAACTGCCGCCGCGAATCATCTGCACGACGCCCGAACGCGTCGCCAACGCGGCGGTGAAAGCGATCTACCGCAACCGCCGGCTCGTGACGGTCGAACCATTCGCCGAGTTCATGTATGCCATGAAGCGGTACGCGCCGTGGCTTATGGATTTCGTTTTCCACATGGGCCGGCGAAAGCGAATGGCGAAGAAGCTGGCGCCGTTGGAGCGCGCCGCGTAGGTCAGGTCACGGTCCAACCGATCGCCAATCCTCGAGTAGGAGCGCATCAATTCGTGAGAACTCCCTTGTGTTATTGGTCACGAGTGTGAATCCAAGCGAAACAGCTTGGCCGGCAAGCAACAGGTCATAGGGCCCAATTGTTTCGCCACGAAATTCTAATTCAGCCCGAATGCGGGCAGCGTCCCTTGCAGCTTGCAGATCAAATTCGATTTGACGCAGTGTGTTAAGAAGGTTCTCGACTTTGATGCGTTCTCGATCCGGGTCCGTGCACTTTTCGATGCCAACATATAGTTCGTACGAAGTCACCGACGAAATAAAGAGTGCTTCCGGATCGCGCTGCAATTTCCGCAACTACGGACGCCGCGCCTCGCATGGCAAAAATACAAGTATTGGTATCGAGGAGGTATGCCAAACGTCATCCTTCACTTTGGCACGATCTCGGGAGCAGGAGGCATAACTCCCTGAGGAGGCCTCTCGAACGCTGGATCATCGATACGGATGCTTTCGAAGAAGTCCTTCGGCCATCCGGACGATTTGATTGGCTCAATAATTACTGCTTGACCCTCGCGGCGAATGGCAACCTCATCCGTAGCAAACTCGAACCCATGCGGAAGCTGGACCGCTTGACCAGTGCCACTTTGAAAAACTTTTGTAATGGCCATACTTCGATTATTCGGCAGCAAATGTACGACACTTTGGCTTTCAAACCAGAAATTATACTCGACCCGTTGATGGGGCTCAAAGGACGATATTCCAGGCCCACAACCGCTCAGCTCGCATGATGGCGGCGGCGCACAGCTCGCCGGTAGCCGCGGGCTTCTTGGCCGCCGCTGGAGCGATAGCCGTATTGAACGGCGAACCATTCGGCGTATCGTTCGCGGTCGACATAGCCCGAATTGCGTTCGTCGACCAGGTGGCCGAGCTCGTGGATGAGGATGTTGTTAAGGTAGAAATCGCGCGCCGCCCGTTCGCTCCAGGTAAGCATCCAAGTGCCGGGTAAAGGTTCCGACCAGCGGCCGCCGTACATCCGAGTTTCGTTTACGAGGTTCGGACGGGGCGGGGTATCAAAATGCTCGACAAGAGAATCCTCCAGCGGGTAGAGATACAGGGCGTTGCCCCACTGCATACCGTAACAGGGGAACGATTGCTTCTTACGGGTCATTCGGCTGAGTTGCACGACCTCAAGCTGCTCGATAAACTGTTCCGGCACATCGGCCAAGCGCGCTCGGATATCGGCCGGGGTCAAAATATGGCGGTAGCCTGGCCCGGGGTCCTGCACGATAATGCGGTAGTCGCTGGCGTCGGTCGCGTCGTACCAATCTTCCGGCGGGGCGAAGGGCAGACGGGCGTTGCGTTGGCCGGTGCTCGACCGCCGGGCTTGTTTCGGCCGACGCTGCCAATTGCGGCTGCGGACAAACGTATTGCGACCTTTGGCCTGCCGGGCCGTCGACTTCGCAGATTGGTTGCGGCGAGCGTTCATCGCAGTAGGCCCAATTTCCGGCAATGGGTTTGCCGCTGGCCGACGCGGACGACGACTCCGAAGGTGGGTTTGTCGGAATCGTCGCCGCTGGTCAGGACGGCCAGCGGTCCGCCATGTCCGAATGGCGGGATAGGGAAAAGGCGAGGCCCGATCTACAGCCTCAATTCCATCGTAGGCAGCCGGCGAGATGGCATTCAAGAAAATCTATAAATTGTTATTCTACAAGGACTTAGATACGTTGCCCAAACGCGACATTTGGCATCCGGCGGGAATTCCCAAAGGCCTCCCAAAGTAGCGTCAGGCGTGGTCATGACGAGTTCAAAAAACGACAACAAACGCGCGCCAATCGTGGTGCTCTACACGCGGAATGGCTGCCATCTGTGCGACAACGCGGAACAGGTGCTGCTACAACACGGTCTGCAGCCGACCCTGGTTGATATCGACGCCGATCCCGCGCTAAAAACTCGCTTCGACGCGTGCGTGCCCGTGGTGGAGATTGATGGCCGCGTGCGGTTTCGCGGGCGAGTTGATGCGGTGTTACTGCGGCGGATTCTGTGGCCGCTTCATTGACGCTGGTCGCGCCGTTCGTCGGCCATGGCGTCGCGAAGGCCGTGGCGAAACACGCCGTAGAAGCTGTAGCCGACAAAAGCAAACCAGCCGGCCAATACCGCAAGAGAGAATGCCCCCACGACGATCCCGGCGGGCGAAGTTCGATGGCCAATCGTGACGGAAAGCACCACCACGCCGAACGCGCCGCCAAGCACAAACGCCGCGACGATTAGACGCGGCAGCCAGGGCAGCGGCGTACTGCGGCGCTCATGCCACGGCGAACGCGGCTGCGGGCGTGGCACCTCATGCGATAACCGCATGTGAGGTATTGGTGGACCGGTGGGACCGCCCGCTGACTGCCGCGGGGCGTCATTTTCCAGCGAATGGTCGGCATGCGACCGCAATTGGGTGCCCAGTGCCGTGCCGAACACGTGAAGTACGACCACCAGCGTCGCGAGAAGCAGCGCGAGCGCGGTCATCCCCTGCGTCGAAACCACCGCGGCCAAGAGCAGGCTGACGAAGGCGACAAAGGCGAGGAGTTGCCGCAATCCAAATCGGAATAGGGGAAGTTCGTCGCCGATCGGGAGGGCCGAGGATGGCGCAACTCGACGCCTTGTTTGGAGATCGGTCGCCATGGTCATTATCGCTCGAAGTGCCCGGCGCGCGCATTATTGGCTGCGGCGGCAAACGAATCAAGATATTCATCGAGGATCCTGTGACAGAAGGCTGGGACCGACCCGGTACCCGGCAAAACCGGCTGCCGGGTGCCCGCT
The DNA here is from genome assembly GCA_022614705.1 of Planctomycetota bacterium. Lineage (GTDB taxonomy): Bacteria > Planctomycetota > Planctomycetia > Pirellulales > Lacipirellulaceae > JABDGM01. The sequence goes on from JAKEIB010000137.1 coordinate 38,438, forward strand.
GCGACGCCCCAGTTTGACGCGATTTTGGGGCATCGTCCGCGGCGGACTCTGCCCCAGGCACCCCGCGCGGCCGCACCGGACTTCGATAGGCACGGTAGAAAAAATTTCTACAATGCAGAAACTGCTAACGCCGCTAATTTCCGCTGATGACCGGATTTTTTAGCGCCAATCAGCGGCTCATCAATTTGAAATGGCGGGTCGAATCATGCCTTGGATCGCCGAACGCGATACTGAGATTTCCTGGGAACGGCTACGCGGATTGATGGAGCAAACGGTAGCCGAGGCGCGGCGGCGGATTTGTGCCCGGCCGAAGCGGGTGCTGCTGCTGCCGCCGGATATCACGCGGATGCACTCCGGGGCGGGGCGGCTGACGGAGATTCTTTACAACCTGCTGGCCGGCGAGGCGGAAGTTCACGTCATCCCGACGCTCGGCCAGCACGTGCCGCATTCGCCCGAAGAAAACCGGCAGATGTTCGGGTCGATTCCCAACGAGCGGATTCATACGCACGACTGGCGCGGCGGCTGCGTGGACGTGGGCGAGGTTCCGGCTCGCTTCGTCGACGAAGCGACGCAAGGCGCGGCCGATTGGTCGATGCCGATAGTGCTCAATCGGCCACTCATGGAGGAGCCGTGGGACCTGATTATCAACGTGGGGCACGTCGTGCCGCACGAAGTGCTCGGCTTCGCGAATCACAACAAGAACTACTTCATCGGCCTGGGCGGCAAGGACCTCATCTGCGCGGCCCACATGGCGGCGGCGGCTTGCGGCATCGAGAACAATCTGGGCAACCTCATCACGCCGGTGCGCGCGATTTTCAATCGGGCCGAGGAGGAATACCTGGGGCAACTGCCCGATTTGTACGTGCAAGTGGTGCTCGCGCGCAACGACCGTGACCAGCTGGTGCACACGGGCGTGTACGTCGGCGACGACTTGGAGACATACCTGGGCGCTGCCAGGCAATCTCGGGAGCAAAACATCACGCTGTTCGATGAGCCGATCCCCAAAATCGTGTGCGTGATGCAAGGCGACGAGTTCTTCAGTACCTGGGTCGCCAATAAGTCGATTTATCGCACGCGAATGGCGCTAGCCGACGGCGGCGAGCTGGTAGTAATCGCCCCGGGATTGAAGCGCTTCGGCGAGCAGGAAGACGTCGACGCATTGATCCGTAAATATGGCTACGTTGGCACGCCGCGGATCATGGACGAGTACGCTCGCAACGCCGATATGCAGGATCTGGCCCACGCCACGGCCCATTTAATGCACGGCTCCAGCGAAGGGCGATTCCGAGTCACCTACGCGCCCGGGCACTTGTCGCACGATGAAATTGAAGGCGTGAATTTCAATTACGCTGATATCAGCGAAACGATTGCCCGCTACCGGCCTTCGCAGTGCAAGCAAGGCTGGAATACTACCGCCGACGGCGAGCGATTCTATTTCATCCCCACACCTTCCGCAGGACTCTGGGCCACGCGCGAAAAGCTCTACAACCGCCCGAGCGGATTTGTGGAGAATTAGCCCGTAAGACCAGCGGGACTGGGCGATGCGCGCTTCGTGTCGCGTCGCGTCGCGGCTAAACGACGGAAGACGACGGTCGGATTAACCGAACCAGCCGCGTTTCATGAAGGAGGCGCGGGCGGCGGTTTCGTCGGACTCGATTTCGAAGAGTTTGTCGAGCTTGGTGATCTTGAAGACCTGGCGGATCTCGGGGTCGATCGAGCAGAGCTTCATTTTGACCTTGAACTCGCCCGCTTTCTTGTGAACCTGCACCAGCTTGCCGAGCATCGAGGAGGACATGAACTTCACGTTGCGGAAGTCGAGGATCACGCGCTCTTCGGTAGTTTTGTTGAGCGTTTCGATCAGCTCGCGGCCGAGCTCTTCGAGCTTCGTCTCATCGAGAATGCGCGGGTCGTCGAAGACGACGGTGAGAATGCCGTCCTTGGCGTAGGTGGAGAGAGACATTGGCTGGCCCAGGGGGTGGAGACGCAAGGCGAATTGAAGATTAACCCAGCGATGCAGGAATAGCAATGGGCGATCCGGCTAGTCGAAGACAAGGAGATTCGACAAATGCGCGGATCGGCATCTCCGTGTCTCCCCTTCTCCTTGTCACCGTGTCTCGACTTATGCGACGCGGCGGACGACTCCGGTGACGATACCGATCACTTGCGCGTTGCGGCTGTAGATCGGTTTCATCGAGGAGTTGGCTGGCTGGAGGCGGATGCGGTTGGCCTCGGGGTACCAGTATTTGAGCGTGGCTTCGCCTTCGTCGGTGATGGCGACGACGATGTCGCCCTTGTGGGCGGTGCGGGCGCGGCGGCAGATGACGATGTCGCCGTCGGATATTTGCGCTTCGATCATCGAGTCGCCCTTCACCTTGAGAGCAAACTGGTTCTTTCGTTGTGGGAACCAGTCTTCGAAGTTAAAGCGGTCCGCTTGTTCGATGGCCTCGCTCAGGTTGCCGGCGGCGATCTGGCCCACGAGCGGCATGCCCTGCTCCTCTTTATACGCGTCGGTGAGTTGGATCGCCCGCGACATGTTCGGCTCACGGGTAATGAGGCCCTTCTTTTCGAGGGCCTTCAAATGGCACATCACGCCGTTGGGCGAGCTGATGCGAAAGTTGTCGCCGATCTCGCGGACGGTCGGCCCGTAGCCGCGGCCGGTGATCTTGCCGCGGATGAATTCGAAGACTTCGCGCTGGCGAGTGGTGAGTTCGGACATGGACATGGGTTGTTCTCCGCGGTAGGTCCGGCGAGCCGAGCCGGACGATTCCGAGTTGCGTGTCTTGCCGACGCGCGGGCGAGCTTTGGTAACATCACATTCAGGCGCCGCTCGGCTCGCGGCACCTACGATAGACTATAATATACGGGCGTACATCGTCAAGTCCAGGGGTAAGGTGGTCCTTTCGCTCCGCGAGAGGAAATTGCGTCTCGCGGAGCGAGACGCCTACACTTCCTAAGTTTGTGGGGGTTCAGTATTGTTAGACTTGGCGGGACATTTGACGGTTATTTGTTCATTGAATTCACCTAAAAAGGCCAGCTCGCCGCAGCGAGTCGCCGTGGCGACCTGGAAAGGCTAACGTACGCCCATGATTCACGTAATTGCGACGATTCATACGGCGCCGGGACGGCGGGACGATTTTTTGATCGCGTTTGGGGAGCTGGTGCCCGACGTTCGGGCTGAGGCGGGGTGCATTGAATACGGGCCGGCCATTGATTTGGCCACCGCCGTCAGCAATGAGCCGGCGCGGGAGGACGTCGTCACCGTGATCGAAAAGTGGGAGAGCGACGAGGCACTCGTGGCCCATCTGCAGGCGCCCCACATGCTGCGGTATCGGGACCGGGTGAAGGATATCGTGGTGGGGGTGGAGATTCGCGTGTTGGAGCCGGCGTGAGCTTAACTGGGTTGGGAAGTGAGCTAAACCGCAAGCGACATGCAATGCGAACGAGCGGCAACTTCGTTTATTTGACAGAATTGTTTCACTTACCCCATTGAAACACCAATGCTCGACGCCGTTCGCCAGGAGATTGCCGTTACGTCGAAGACCCTCGTGGTGAAGGTGGGCACGCGCGTGCTCGCCAACGATGATGGCACGCTCGATCAGCAGCGCGTGACTTCGATCGCGGAACAAATCGTGCAGCTTTTGGCTGAGAGGCGGCACGTTGTGCTGGTGAGCAGCGGGGCGGTGGGGGCCGGCATCGGGCGGCTTGGTTTGCCGCAGCGGCCCACCGATTTGGCCCATCTGCAGGCGGTGGCCGCTGTGGGGCAAAGCCGCTTGATTGAATCGTACAACCGGGCCCTGGAAGCACATGGCCGGCACGCCGCGCAAATCCTGCTTACGGCGGACGACCTCAACGACCGCACGCGTTACCTTAACGTCCGCAACACGCTGCTGGCCCTGTTTCAATACGGGGCGCTGCCGATCATCAATGAGAACGACACGGTGCGAGTCGACGAGCTGCAGCGCAACGTCGGCGACAACGACCGGCTGGCGGCGATGGTGACCAACCTCATTCGTGCGCCGCTCTTAGTGCTGCTCTCCGACGTCGACGGGCTGTACGACCGCCATCCGAGTGAGCCGAATGCACAAGTGATTCCGCTCGTTACCCAATTCGACGCCGCATGGCGTGAGTTTCAGCGACAACCGGTGGTTCGCGCGGGCGCGAATAACCTGAGCCGCGGCGGCATGGCGAGCAAGCTCGAAGCGGCGCGGCTGGCCGTATTGGCGGGCGAGAACGTTGTGATCGCCAACGGACGGCGGCCGAATGTGCTGGTCGACATCATGACCGGGCAGACGGTGGGGACACTTTTCTTGGCCCAAGGGCCGGCCGTCGCGTCGCGCAAACGCTGGATCGGTCTAACGGCACAACCCTGTGGCCGACTGCTTTTGGATGCCGGAGCTCGGCAAGCAGTCGAGCAACAGGGCCGCAGCTTGCTGGCGATCGGAGTTCGGCGGGTAGAGGGCATCTTTCAGAAGGGGGATGTGGTAGCCATTTGCCGCGAGGACGGCCAAGAATTCGCTCGAGGACTCATAAACTATGGGTCTGAAGAGATGCGTCGAATTGCCGGACAACCGACTGAGCGAATTATCGAGGTTCTAGGGCATAGACCATACGACGAAGTGGTCCACCGGGACAACCTTGCGATTCTCAGTTAAGCAAGGTAAGCTACGTTGTTAAAGAGGTCTGGGAATTCTTTGACGCCGCTATCTGTCGCTAGCGATGCTAGCAGCCTTGGTCGGCGGAGCCGAAGCCTGCGGTAGTGGCGCGAATCACGTTCGTGCTGCTTCGAGTTTGCAATGCCCGCCGCGATTGATCCGAACACTACGACTCGCCCAGTTGAATCTGCGCGCTCTGGTGACGTTCGCGTAATCGCGGCGCAAACCGTCGGACCAATTGACGGCTTAGTCGGCGCTGTGTCGGCCACGGGTCTGCCGATCACCCGCGTGGACTTCGGCGAGTTCTCCCGCGACATGCTTCGCGGAATTCGCTGGCTGCACGAGCTGCACGGCCCGATCGCGGCGATCGAGGACGGCGGGCAGCGCGTCGTATTTCTCTTCAGCCCCGAATACAACCAGCAGGTGCTATCGGATACCGAAACGTTTCACGCGCGGTTTTTCGCGGTCCGCGGGCCGAAGCGATCGGCCCAGCGGCGGTGCACGTGCGGCCTATTGGCAATGAACGGCGAGCAGCACCGGCGGAATCGGCGGATCGTCAAGGAGCCGTTCGGGCTACGGGCAATCAGCACCTACGGCGACGCGATCGTGCGGATGACGGACGAGATGCTGGACGGCTGGCAGCCGGGCGACGCGCGCGACATGGCCGAGGAAATGCGGCAATACATGCTGCGCGTTACCAGCCGGCTGTTGTTCGGGCTGGATGATGCGGAGGCGGCGTATCGGTTGGGCGACATGATCGCCCGCTGGGTGACTCTCAATCAGGAAGTCGGCGTGGGGGCGCTCGTTCCCAACGAGCAGTTCCTCAATCTCTATGAAGAGCTGATCGATTTCGCCGAGGAACTGGAGGCGGAGATCTTGGGAATGATCCGCCGGCGTCGCGAGAGCAATCAGCCGGCCGGCGACGTGCTTTCCATCCTAGTTCGGATGCACGACGAAGAAGGCGGCCTGAGCGACGAGGAGCTGGTGGGGCAGGCGGCCGTGCTGTTCGGGGCCGCGCACATGACGACGGCGCATTCGTTGACGTGGACGCTGCTGTTGTTGGCTCAGCATCCAAGCGTGATGGGTCGGTTGTGGGAGGAATTGCAGCCTGATTGCGGATTGCGGCACCCAGAGGGTACCCGGGATTGCGGATTAGGCGGATCCGACAATCCGCAATCCGAAATCCGAAATCCGAAATCCCTCGGTTCGCTTCCAAAAGGCGAAGAGCTTTCCCTGCTTGACCGCGTGATTAAAGAAAGCATGCGGCTCTTGCCCGCTTCGGCGTATTCACAGCGGATCAATAACGTAGCCGTGCGGCTAGGGCCGTTCGATCTGCCGCGTGGGACGGGCATCGTTTTTACGCCGCTGGTGACACACCATCTGGCGGACCTATATCCGCAGCCGGAAAAGTTCATTCCCGATCGTTGGCTCACGCTCCGGCCGAGCCCATACGCGTATCATCCGTTCGGAGCAGGCCCGCGGTTGTGCATCGGCGGGCCGTTGGCAACGGCCATTATACGCATCGCCCTGCGGCGAATCCTGTCGCGATACCGGCTCAGCGTCGTGCCGGGGGCGAACGTCGGCGTCCACGTCGAGTCGACGATGCTCGTGCCCACGAACGGGCTGCCGATGCAGATTCACCCGGCGGACGGAATATTCGCCGCGAACCCGATCGCGGGCAACGTCCACGAGCTGGTGGAATTCGACGAAGCGCCGGCTGATATGTCTGACGAATCATTCGCCGCGCCGCGGCGGCCGCGGTAAGCTAAACCGCAAGCGATCGGTCACGCACACACTTTGGCGTAGCAGTGGACGTCGCGCGGGGTGTCGCCGAGGTTGGGCAGGACCATGTAGCGGCGCAGCGTGCCCTCGAACGTGAGGCCGCTCTTCTCCAACACGCGGGCCGAGGCGCGGTGCTCGACGTCGCAAAACGCTTGGATCCGCCAAATAGACGGGTTCTCGAAAACGGCGGCGACGAACGCGCGAGCGGCTTCCGTGGCGAAGCCTTGGCCCCAGGCATCGCGCGCCAGGCAATAGCCGAATTGCATGCGCATACATTGTACAGCCCCGCCAACGGAACCAAATAGTTGGTCCGTCTCGCGCGAGAAAATCAGGTAGCCCGCGCTTGAACCTTGAGCGTTCTCGCATACGATACGCCGCAGAAAGGCGAGCGTGTCGTCGATTGATCGGTGCGGCGTCCAGCTCATATATCGGCACACAAGCGGGTCCTGGCCGTAGCGCGCAAAGATGCGTTCCGCGTCGGTCTCGGTCGGCGGTCGCAGGCGCAACCGTTCAGTGAGTATTTCTGGGGCAAGTTGCATGGCGGCCTTTCGGAGGAGGCGTCGGTTGTGCGCTGCATTAATGGGTGTCGATTATGACGGTCGCGCCGCTTTGATGGTTCGCGCGAGGCTGATTCGCCCAGATTGAGCACACGCGACAGCGGAATTTGCGTTCTCGGGCGGCCTGATTAGGCTGGAAATCGTCGGACCATCCGCGGCTGCGCCGCCCACGACCGCTATACCCGCTCCCCACTCTATTCCCTTCCGTTCGTTCCCGCCGAGGCTTCGATGAGATTCTCCCCCTCGATTCTGTGCTTGGCAATTGCCGCCGGCTGGTTGCAGCCTTCCATGTCATTCGCCCAGGAGGTTTCCGACATCTCGGCCCGCATGAGCGCGCGCCGTAACCTGGAGCTCGCGAAGATGGACCTGCGGCATTACTGGCAGGTGGAGTATCCGCGTCAGCAGCGGCACCTCAATGCGGCCATCGAACTGACGCGGGCGGAAATTGGCGACTACCGGGCGCGCTTGCGCGCGTGGGGTCCGTTCAGCCGGTTTTCGGATGGTGACCCGTTTATGGTCACGATTCAGAACACGCAGATGTGCCTGCGCGAAGCCGAGTTGCGGTTGCGCGACCTGTGGGCGGAACGCAACGCACTGGTGCGATTCCACTCCGACCAGTGGCGTGAGCTGGAAATGCGGGTTCACGAAGCACGTCTTCGCGTTGTCGAATTGGAGCCTGCGGACGAGCCGGACGTGGAATCGGTGGCCGATCGGCCCGCGATCTGAGCCGATGCTCGCCGGCGGTTGAGGCGAACGGGGTTGCGCCGTAGAATTGGTTGTGCGATCCGGGTTTTATGTTGACTAGGCGCAAATTCGGGTCTCGCAGAGACCAGTCTACGTGGCGAATTGCCCAATTCAATGAGTGAAATTTATCACGAGTGCGGTCTGGCCGCGGTATATCACCTGCCGGGCAAGGCCGTCAGCCCGCTGTGTCCGCCGCAAGGTCCGGATCAAGTCTCTCGGCTCATCCCGCGGATTCTGCTCGACGTGCAGAATCGCGGGCAGCTCTCGGCCGGCATGACGAGCTACCACCCCCAGCGGCAAGCGCTGCTTGAAACGTATCGCGGCGTGGGCACCGTAAGCGAGGTGTTTCGGCTTAGCCACCAGGGCAAGGCGGAAAGCATCATGGAGCGATGCGCCGGCCGGGCGGCGATCGGGCACGTGCGCTACGCGACTTGCGGCAAGGAGGACCTCAGTTACGCCCAGCCTTTTGAGCGGCATCACTTGCAGAAGCACAAGTGGTTCAGCTTTGGCTTCAACGGCCAACTAGCCAACTATGCCGAGCTGCGCGACAAGCTGCTGGCCGACGACGATCATCACCTTGCGCGGGCGACCGATACCGAGATCATCATGCACGAGATCAGCCGGGAGCTTTCGGGCGACCGGCGGCCGCCCTGGCAGGAAGTGATGCACAACGTGGCGAGCCGGTTCGACGGCGCGTATTGCCTGGTGCTCCTTAACGCGCTGGGGGAAATGGTGATCGCGCGCGACCCGTGGGGTTTTCGCCCGCTTTGCTATGCGATCGAAGGGCCGCTCCTGGCCGCGGCCAGCGAAAGTGTAGCATTGCTCAACCTCGGGTTCTCGCATCCGAGCATCCATTCGCTGGGGCCGGGGGAGATGATCACGGTGACCGGCGGCCAGATCAAGCTCGAGCGATTCGCCGATTCGCCGCGGCGGGCCCACTGCTACTTCGAGTGGGTGTACTTCGCGAACGTGGCCAGTTCGATGGACGATCGCAGCGTGTATCTGGCGCGAAAAACGCTTGGCGAAGAACTGGCGCGGCTCGAGGATATTCCGATCGACGAGGACACGATCGTCGTGCCCGTGCCGGACACGAGCAAGTGTGCCGCCGACGCGATGGCCTTCCGGCTGGGCGTGCCCAGCGCGGAGGGCCTAATACGTAACCGCTACTCGGGCCGCACATTTATCGAGGGGACCGACAACCGGGCGCGCAAGGCGGCATCGAAATACACGCCGTTGCGCGAGGTGCTGGAAGGCAAACGTGTGATCCTGGTCGAGGACTCGATCGTTCGCTCGACAACGATGCGCGTTCTCGTTTCACGGATGCGTAAGGTAGGGTTGGCACGCGAGATTCACGTACGCGTGGCCTGCCCGCCGATCACGTCGCCCTGTTTTTACGGCATCGACATGTCGACGATCTCCGAGCTCTTCGCGCCGCGATTCATGCGCGAAGACCGCCCGCTCGAAAAAATTTACGACGAGATGGCCCGCGAGCTGGGCGCCAATTCGCTGCGCTATCTGCCGATCGAATCGATTTCGCGCGCGGTGAATCGGCCGGCCGAAGAATTGTGCCGCGCGTGCATCACCGGGCATTATCCGACGCCGCACGGCCAGAAGCTGTACCAGATCGCGCTGGCCAATGCGCAGGCCGGGTCGCCGAGCGAAGCGACCGACAGCTGGCCGGCGCGCACATATGAAACGCCCGCCGCGCGGGTTTGACAGGGGTCAAACCAGCCGCGTTGTGGCCCATGCGGTGGAGTTCTATAATTGACGTAGCATCGAGCCTATTGTTTTTCGGAGTAATCACATGGCGACTGTTGTGATGGATCGCGAGTTTGCGGAGCGGTTGCGGCAGGAGCGTGTTGCCGTCGGCTTGGACCGTTGGGACGAAGTCTGGGAGGGCACGTACATGATGGCTCCGCTGCCGAACGCCGAACACCAGCAAATTGCAACTCGCCTTGGCGCGATTTTCGAGGAAACGGTTGGTTGGAACGACGAAACGATTGTACTGGTAGGCGCCAATGTCAGCGATCGTCATAAGGGCTGGCAGCACAACTATCGCTGCCCGGATGTAGTCGTTTATCTTCCGACGACGCAGGCCAGAAACTATGGTACGCACTGGTGCGGTGGGCCAGACTTTGCCGTTGAAATCGTGAGCGATGACGATCGGACGCGCGATAAGATACCGTTCTATTCCAAAGTGGGCACGCGCGAGCTTCTGGTAATCGACCGCGATCCTTGGAGCTTGGAACTGCTGCGGTTGAGTGGCAAAAAACTCAAATCGGTGGGCATCTCATTCGTGAAACGGGGGCGGCCACTTGAGAGCCGTGTGCTGCCATTGAGTTTCCGTCTGGTCGGCGGCAAGCGCCGACCGACCATTGATGTAGTGCGATCCACGGACGGCAAGACGTGGCAAGTTTAATCGTGGCTGCTGGCGCGGACGGTGCAAAGTTTGCTTTTGCCTGAACATTTGGCGGCCGATGCGGACATATAAGGCGCATGGCGCGAAGTGACCGACGCACCGGTCGACCCTTCCTACTGGTTCTGCTTGCGGAATCGACGACTGACCTCAGTCCAATCGATGTGGTCGATGAATTTTTCGACGTATTCCGCCTTGCGGTTGTGATAGTCGATGTAAAAGGCGTGTTCGTACGTGTCGACCACGACCAACGGAACAGCCATCCAGAGAATACCCATAGCGTGCTCATCACTGACGACATTGTACAGTTTGCCGTTGACCGGGTGAGTGACGAGCATTGCCCATCCGGCCGCTTCGTTGGCGGAGGCGATAAAGTCGGCGGTCCATTGTTCGAGCGAGCCAAACCGCTGTTCAATCGCCCTCCGCACGTCTGCGGCAGGTGCCAGCGCTTGTGGCACCATGCCATCGAAGTACATTTCGTGTAACACGACACTGTTCCCCTTACTGTTTACCGCTCGTTTTAGCGCGCCAAAGGTGGCCATTTCGATCGATTCTCCGCTCTTGGCTCCTTTCTCCAGCCGCGAATTAGCAGCGAGGTAGCCTTTCAGGGCACCGCCGTAATGGGCAGTATGGTGGGGAGCGATTTGCTCGGCGCTCAGGAAGCCGGGAATCGACTCGTGTTTGAGCGGTTTCGGCTGGCCGGTTATTAGACCGCTTCGGGAGAAATCGACCCCCCGTTCGCCCGGCTCGTCCGCCGGGGCGAGCCCGGAAGCGATCATATTGCCCAATGCGGCGCCCGACGAGACGAACAGAAAGTCACGGCGAGAAGCAGTACAGGCCATGGTCGGCTCCTTTCGCTGACAGTGGTGCTGAAAAGCAAAGCTGCACCAGGCTTGCGTGGACGTGATGAGCGTGTTAGTATTTGTAACCGTGGTTACAAGTTGAAGGAAGCTGGCCGGATTGTCAAGGGCAGTGTGAGCGCGTCGGGGCAAATGAACTGGCTGCTTCTGGTATACCGGATTCCGCGCGAGCCGACAGCCGGGCGGGTGTACGTGTGGCGCAAGCTTAAGCAACTCGGCGCAACATCTTTGCAGGATGCCGTTTGGGTCTTGCCGGTGAGCGACCGTAATCGGGAGCACTTTCAATGGGTGGCGTCGGAAATCATCGAGTTGGGCGGCGAAGTTTCGGTGTTCGACTCCGAGTTGCTGATGACGAGCGCGGAGCCGACGCTGCGCGAGCGCTTCGAGGGCCCGGTCCGCGACGCCTACCAGGAAATCCTCGAGACCCTTAAGCGCGGGAAACCCGACCTTGCAGCGTTGTCCAAGAAGTATCAGCAAACGAAGGCTCACGATTTTTTTCAATGTCCGCTCGGCGACAGAGTGCGCGACAAGCTAGTGGCCGCGCAGGGAGGAAATCGATGAACTGGGTCACGTGGGAAAATGTCGGGGTGGACCGCATGGCCTGCGCGTGGCTGATTCGCAAACACGTTGATTCAGACGCGCGCTTTCTATTCGTGCCATACGGAAGTCACAGACTGCCGGAGGGGGCAGAGCCGTTCGATATTCCCGGCGTCAGGCTGTCGCATCATCAGGGGCATTGTTCGTTTCACGCTTTCTTGAAGGAGTACGACATCGCCGATCCCGTGATGCACCGCATCGCCCGCATCATCGACGAGGCCGACACGGTGCAAGAAGTGCAGATTGAGCCGGTGGCTCCTGGCCTGGACCTGATCTGCGAAGGTCTCCGCTTAACCTCACCCAACGACACGGTGGCATTCGAACGCGGCACGCTGGTTTACGATGCGCTGTACGCCAAACTCGCGGCCGAACGAGCGCCGCCATAACGCCAACGATTTTCGGCCTCTGACCGGAAAGGATGGTGCGTATGATATGGATTACCCGTGAACGTCCGAAGATCGACCGGGTTGCGTGCCCGTGGCTGATTGCACGATTCATCGATAAAGAGCCGGAATTCTTGTTCGTCCCGCCGGATCGCGTGTTGTCGGAAGCGGAGAAGATCGGTGCCATTCCATACGATGTGCCCGGCGTGGAACTGACCCACGACGGGTCGCTGTGTAGTTTCGACGCGTTTCTGAAGAAGTATCAACTCAGCGATCCGTGTCTGACCGATCTAGCCGTGATCGTACGGGGGGCCGACACCGCGCGGTTGGATCTGGCGCCTCAGTGTCCGGGTTTGTTGGCGGTCTCGCTGGGTCTGTCGCACAACTTTCGCAACGACCACGAAATGCTCGCACATGGTTTTGTGCTCTATGACGCCATGTACTCGTGGCTCAAATATGTTCGCGACGAGAAGCACGATTGGAATCCGCAGCGTCATGCACCCTAAAGGAGAACCAAACATGCAACACAAACCGATGCTCGCAATTTCGCTGCTCGTCTGTCTCGCGGGTACGGCCGTGGCGGCCGACTTGAGATTTAAGGACGCAAGTCAAGGCGTTTTGCCCGCAGGTTGGACGGCCGCCAAAACCGGCGAAGGTAAAAGCAACGTCTGGAAGATTGTCGCGGACGAATCCTCGCCCGACGACGGCAAGGCGCTCGCCCAGGTATCGGCCGATGGACCGCGGCCGCTCTTCAATCTTTGTGTCGCCGATAAGCCGAACCTGAAGGACGTTGAGTTGACTGTGGCGGTCAAAGCCGTCGCTGGCAAGATCGACCAGGGCGGCGGTCCCGTCTGGCGATACCAGGACGCGAACAACTATTACATCGCGCGGGTCAATCCGTTGGAGAATAACTATCGCGTCTACAAAGTAGTCAAGGGCCAGCGAACGGAGCTAGATTCTGCCGACATGAAAGCTGCGGCTAACAAGTGGCATACGATCCGAATCGTTCACGAAGGGGAGCGCATTCGGTGCTACCTCAACGGCAAGCTGCACTTGGAAGTGACCGACAATACGTTCCAGAAGGCCGGCAAAATCGGCCTGTGGACGAAGGCTGACGCTCAAACGCGATTCGCCGGTGTCAAGGTGAGTGGCAAATAACCCCGTTTCAAGAAAGGTGGTGGAGCATGTCCGCACGCATTGCCATGTTGGTGATGGGAGTTGTTCTGACCTGTCAAGCATATGTATCGGTGGCAGCGGAGCCGCGCCGCGTCCTCGTGGTCAATACGCAGGATGCCTCGGTCTCGCTGGTGGATTTGGACAAGATGGAGGAAGTCAAGCGCTATCAAGTTGGGCCGCGGCCTTATGGAATCGCCGTGAGTCGAGACGGGAAAACGGTCGCGGTTGGCGTGGAAGGCGAAGAGAAAGTCAAATTCTTTTCATGGCCGGACTTCCAACCGATAGGCGAAGTTCCGATTGGCCCGATGCACAACGATCACATCATCCTGACGCAAGACGGCAAGCACATTCTCGTGGCCAACTTTTACAGTGACGACGTGGTAGGCATCGACGCGGAAACGATGGAAGAGGCCTTTCGGATCGAGGGATGCAGCGCCCCGCATGTCGTAAAATACGGCCCGCTCAAAAAAAACGCCTACGTCACCTGCAAGAAGATTACCGGCATCGCGATCATTGATCCGGTCGCGCAGAAGCTGGTGAAGTTCTATCAACTCAATGTGAACCCGCGCAGTCTGACCTTCTCACCCGACGAAACGAAACTGTACTTCGGCTCATTCTGGTTGAACGGGTTCTTTGAAATGGACACCGGGACGGGCACAGTGACGCGGCTTTTCGCGTTCGACCCGCCGGACGACAATCGCGCCGACCAAGAAGTGACGTATCATGGCGTCGAGGCGGTAGGCAACAATATCGTGCTGGCCGCTAATGAAGGGCGATCGTATGTCGATGCGGTGAATGTCACAAGCGGTAAGCTGCTAGACCGGCTGCCGGCCTCGAAGCCGTGCTGCATCGAACGAATCCCAGATTCCGCTTCAGGAGCGACACGCGTGCTAGTCAGCAATCTCGGCAACGGCACGTTGGAACTTGTCATGGTGGCTGTCGATGGAAAGCTCACGTCGAAGGCCAAGGCCCAAGTCGGCGCAGCTCCGAAACGAGTCGCCTTTCTGCCTTAATTCAGCGTGAAGGAAGTTATGGCCACCGTTATAACCAAGGACAAACCAGAGCCGGTCGCGGCAGACCATGAGCCCGTCACCTTTCGCGAGGCCTTCTGGGTGTGGTGCCGCGTGGCGGCGTTGAGTTTTGGGGGGCCGGCGGGGCAGATTGCGGTGATGCACCGCCTTCTTGTCGACGAAAAACGCTGGGTGAGCGAGAATCGATTCCTGCACGCGCTCAACTATTGCATGTTGCTGCCGGGACCGGAGGCGCAGCAATTGGCGATCTACATCGGCTGGCTGCTGCACCGCACGCTCGGCGGCCTGGTGGCCGGCACGCTATTTGTTCTCTCCGGATTTCTGAGCATCTTAGCGTTGAGCGTGCTGTATTCGACGTATCACGACGTCGCGTTGGTGGAGGGAATCTTCTACGGGTTGAAGCCCGCAGTAGTGGCAGTCGTGGTTGAGGCCGTGGCGCGAATTGGCAAGCGGGCGCTCAAGAACCGCGTGATGGTGTTCATTGCGGCGGCCGCGTTTGTCGGCATCTTCTTTCTCGGCGTGCCGTTTCCCGTTATCGTGGCGGCGGCTGCCGCAATCGGGTTTGTCGGCGGCAAACTTTGGCCGGCGACGTTCGTCGTCATCAAAGGACACGTGGCCAAGGAAAACGACGACGCCCAGCGTCATGCGATCACTGACGAACACGCCAGCGCCGTGCGACCTGGAGCGCGACGCTCCATGAAAGTGCTGGTTATATGGCTGCTGATTTGGCTTGGGCCGGTCGTGGCCTTGTACCGTTTTGCGGGTCCCGGGAGCGTGTATACGCAACAAGCGCTCTTCTTCAGCAAAGCGGCGATGGTTACCTTTGGCGGCGCGTATTCGGTGCTCGCGTACGTCGCGGAAGAGTGTGTAAAAACCTACGGCTGGCTCGAACCGGGTGAAATGCTGGACGGACTGGGCATGGCGGAAACCACGCCCGGCCCCTTGATTCAAGTCGTGCAGTTCGTGGGTTTCATGGGCGCCTATCGCAATCCGGGGCCGCTGTCGCCGTTGGCCGCGGGCATTGCCGGTTCAGTGATAACGACCTGGGTCACGTACGCCCCCTGTTTCATGTGGATTTTCTTGGGAGCGCCGTATATCGAGTCCCTGCGCGGACGCGCCGCATTGAACGCGGCCCTGTCGGCCGTAACGGCGGCGGTCGTCGGCGTGATCCTCAATCTTTCAATTTGGTTCGCGCTGCACACACTGTTTGGCAAAGTGGTCGAACAGCGCGCGTACGGAATTCGGCTACTAGTGCCCGATTGGTCGACCATCGATCCCATGTCGGTGCTAATTGCCGCTAGCGCGTTGGTGGCGATGTTCCGCTTCAAGGTCGGAATGATCCCGACGCTTGCGGTCGCGGCGGCCGTCGGCGTGGTATATCACGTCTTGATGCGGACGTGAGCGTATAGTGACGCTACAAAGTCGAACGAGGGCCGTTTGATGCGTCGTCGTTGCGTTCTCGGACGCGGCGAAATCCTACCAAGTGGATGCCGGCCAAGACTGCAATCGATAGTAAATACGATGCCAGCTCGGGCACCGGCTGACCGTGAGTAATCACGCCTCCTGAACCGGTTCCAATCATTTTCCGCCATAGCACGTAGTCGGCCGCGTCGATCACGTTGTTGCCGTTACCGTCGGCGTCGAGGTTCGACGACGATCGATACGTCCGTCGCCATAAATCGTAATCCTGCATGTCGACCACGCGGTCGAGGTTGTAATCGCCCGGCGAGCCGTCGGCGATGAAGCGAAAGTCGGCCACGAGCGGCAGATGATCGTAGTTCGACGAAGTAATCGTTACGTCGTAGGTTTGCATGCCTGTCGCGGCAAGGTCGGCGGCCGACATATCGACCGTGTTGAGCACGAAATGGTTGGCGACCCGCGCCACGCTATCGGTGTACAGCACGTAATCGAGCCGGCCGGGGTCGTAGATGCTCGTGTCGTTTCTCCAAGTGTAGTCTGCTGGCCCCGTGCCGTTGTGCAACGGATGCAGGTCGGCGAGGCTCGTGCCGTCCCAATCCGGCGGGGAGTCAGCGCCATACGTGGCGTTGTCGACGATGTTGCCGGAGAGAAGATTGTTCAGCGGGTCAGGCAGGCCGACGATATTAAGGTCGCCGACGACGGCCATCGGCGTGTTGGCGGGAAGATTGATGAATTCGTCAGGCGTTCTCGCATCGCGCATCCAATTCACGAGCGCGTCGGCTTGCTGCTGGCGGAGTGCATCCTCGGAACCGCCCGGGTCGCCGCAGCATTTGAAGTGATTATTCATGAACACTACTGTCCGGCTAACGCCGGAGTGACTTCGGTTAACTCTTAGGATTTCAACAAGTTGCGTTCGACAATGCGTGTACACGATCTGAACTCGCCAGCA
>JAKEIB010000138.1 GCA_022614705.1 Planctomycetota bacterium
CGGGGCCTGCGCCCAGGCGGTGGCGCAACAGGCGGTTGCTGCTGCGCTCACGACGAGTGTGATCTTGTGGAGGTTCTTCATGGGTGCGTTGCCGAGGAGCGGCTTGCCGAGTTTCGCTAAATCGCAAGCGGTGGTTCGGTGGTATCGGACAGTCGTTCGCGCCAAATGTTGAGTTGATGTTCGACTTGCTCAGGGTTGGTGGAGCCGTAGCTGGTGAAGGCTTCGATGGCGCGGCGGGCGCCGAGGACGTCGTAGACGGTTCTGTCAAGCGACGAGTGTGCGGATTGGAACTCGTCGAGCGGCAATTCGACGAGCGGGACGCCGCGCTTCATGGCGCTGGCCACGAGGCGGCCGATGATTTCGTGGGCCGTTCGCTGCGGCACGCCTTGCATGATGAGGTGTTCCATCAGCGTCGTGGCGTCGAGGTAGCCGCGATCGAGTTGTGCGGCGATCGCTTCGCGATTCAGCTCGGCGCCGACCACAACGGCGGAGGCCAGTTCAAGGCATGCAGCCACTGTGTCGACGGAGTCGAAAAGGCGCTCTTTGTCTTCCTGCAGGTCGCGATTGTAGGCCAGCGGTAGACCTTTCACGAGCACTAGTAGGCTCGTAAGATTGCCGACGACGCGAGCCGTTTTGCCGCGGATCAGCTCAAGCACGTCGGGGTTGATTTTTTGCGGCATGATCGAAGAACCTGTGCAATACGCCTGCGGGATCCGCAGGAAACTGAACTCGGTTGTCGACCAGAGGATCCACTCTTCGGCCCAACCGCTGAGATGGATGGCGATAAGCGACAGGCAAAACGCGAATTCGAGCACGAAATCGCGGTCGCTGGAGGAATCCAGGCTGTTGGCGAGGATGCCGTCGAACTCCAGCTCTTCGGCCACCATGTGGCGATCGATCGGGATGCTCGTACCGGCGAGCGCGGCGGTGCCGAGCGCGAGCTGGTTCACGCGGCCGCGGCAATCGGCCAACCGGTCGAGATCCCGATCGAGCTTTTCGCAGTAGGCGAGCCAGTAGTGGACTGCGAGCACGGGCTGGGCGCGTTGCAAGTGTGTGTATCCGGGGAGGATGACGCCGGCATCTCCGTCGGCGCGGCCGACGAACGACCGCTGCACTTCGATGAGCAGCGCGGAGATGGCGTCGATCTGATCGCGTACCCAGAGCCGCAGGTCGTTCGACACCTGATCGTTGCGGCTGCGGCCCGTGTGAAGCTTGCGGCCAACGTCGCCGATACGGTCCACCAGCGACCGCTCAATGTTCATGTGGACGTCTTCCAGGTCCTCGCGGAACGCGAAGTCGCCGGCGGCGATTTCGCGGCCGATCAGTTCGAGGCCGGTGATGATCTGGTGCCGCTCGTCGTCGGTGATGACGCCGACTTTGGAGAGCATGTGGGCGTGGGCGATCGACGCGCGGATGTCGTGAGCGTAGAGCCGGCGGTCGAAGCTCACGCTTTCGGTGAACTTCTCCACGCGACGGTCGGTCGTCTGGTCAAACACACCGCCCCAAGGTTTGTCTGCCAAAGGAACATCCATCAAGGAGTGAGCGACAGACGTGCGTCTAGCCGCGGCCAGCAATAAGTGAGCAACATCTTTACCGTAAACGGCTTACGACAAGATGTCAACGAGAGGCGGGCAGTAGTCGCCCAAGAATTAGGCATTTCATTGCTTCAAGCTGGGCAGCCATGCGAATGTGTAGGTAGAGCCAGAAAACTGGTTCCTTGGCGACCACCGATTGCTGGCCCGCAGGCGCTGGCGCGCTGCCCCCAGAATCTCAATGCTCCGGTCAAGAATCTCATCGCTGCCACGAAGTAACAGGAGGCTTGTCTCGTATGATGGGTTCAGAATCCGACGAACCCGCGAAGAATGGAGGGTGATAAAATGACCGAAGCGGCCCCTAATCTTGAATTTTGGCATTGGTTTCAGACGCTCCATCCAGATCACCAATTGAACCTTGTCGGAGCGTTCATTGGATTGGTGCTCGGGATCCTCGTGATTATTGGGTTTTTGATCAACGCGTTTCATCGTCGCCGGGTGGAGTTCGGACTTAAACGCGAGCTATTAGAACGGGGTATGTCCGCTGACGAAATTGCCACGGTCATTCGGGCAACGCCGGGCAAAGGTAAAGCCATCGGTCACAAAAACCAACCGACACGAGGGCAATAGATGTGAACTCTGAGCCGAGCCATTTTTGAGAGTGGACGGTATCGCTGCCAAATTCCCCCCCCGATGCGATCAGAATTGAATCGCGTGCGATGAGTTGAGGCAAGTAGCGATTGCGTCGCTCCACACCCCTTGAATGAGCGGGCCGGGGCAATGCTTTCAGATAGCGGCGCAAAATTCGAGCCGCGCGCAACGCTAGCAACGATGGCGGACATGGTAGGTCAGGTTGTGCCTGACAAATACAATGCGAGAATGTCAGGCACAGCCTGACCTACTTGCTTGGCTGCCGACACCGCTGATTCAAGGGCGACTGCCACTACAGCCGATATAATCGGCAAAGTCAGTCCATTTATCGCAGATTTCTCAACATCTGGACTTCGGACTGCCGCACAAACGGATGGGCAGGGATGGTCTGCAATCGGCGTAATTCGCGTGCGTCGGATTGGATTGCAGTTTGGCTGGTCACCGGCCAAGTTCTGCTTTTCGGGCCGATGGTTGCGCTGGGGTCGGATCCCCAGACACACTGGTGGGGCGATCTCCAGGCGCCGTTCTCTGCCAGCGGCGTTCGGCGGCCAGCAACCACCAGCGATTCGCGACAGTCGAACCAGCGCGCGTCACCTCCCTCGTCTTCGCGCAGGCCGGCAGCACGGCAAGAAGTGGTCGCAGCGCCCGCCGATTATTTCGCCGAGCAGCAGATGGACGACGTCAGTATCGCGTGGATCACGGATGCATCCTCGCTAGCAAGTGAGAACGAGTTGCCGCCGAAGGATGACAAGGTAGAAAACGGCGCGGCGACGGAAGAAAAGGATAGCGACACGAAACAGAACGACGAGCGGCAAGGCCAGCGTCCTGGGCAGCGTAATCGCCTCGATCCGGATCTGGTCCGCCAAGGCCAAGGCTTTTTCGAGGAGAGCTGCACGGTTTGCCACGACGCGGAACGGGCGACGAACAAACGGAAGAGCCTTGCCGGCTGGCTGGGGACGGTGCGTCGCATGGCGGCCAGAGAAGGCGCCGACATTCCAGCCAGCCAGCACACGGCCATCGCCACTTATCTTGCTTCGCTGAACCCGGCCTACCAAACGCCGGACGAGAAGGAAGAAGAGGACGGCGAACCAGCACAAGACCCCGAGGATCAAGCTGCCGCAGTACTTGCCGCGGCCGAGGCCGACGTGCCGCCGTTCACGCTCAACGGCACATTGTCGCCAGTGTGGCGCGGGACCGATCCGGAAGTCGAGAATAAGGGCTTCTTTCCCGACGTGTGGGTGGGCATCGATTGGCGCCCGCCGAACAGCCCCGTTTCCGGCAAAGTGACGGTGTGCGCTAGCTGCCACGGCACCAATAACGACGGGTTGGGCGTGGAACTGGTGGAAGCCTCGGCAACGCTCGACCTGTGCCACCTGTTAACGCGCGAGCCGCCGGAAGAACGGCCTCATTGCCGAATGGCAGCCGAGCTGGAGATGGGTCGGTTCATCGTGCCCTTTGGGGCCTTCTCCGAACGTGTGCATCCCGGCGCATTGCGAACAGTGAGCCTGCCGCTGATGTACAACATGGGTCGCCGCGTCGGACCGATTGGACCGGGGCAACCGGTGATCCCCCAGCCGTACTCCGACGAAGGAGTAAACCTCCATCTAGAATATGACCTCAAAGGCGATTGGGACGTGACGTTTGACAGCTACGCCGTCAACGGCCTGCAGTTTGGCGGGCCGGGCGTGTTCTTCTTCAGCCGCAGCTACATGGACAACAACTCGAACGTGGCCGTCGGCGGACGCTCGACAATCGGGAATCAGCATTGGCGCTTCGGGAGTTCCGTTGCTGGCGGAGAACTCCAAGATGACGGGGCCCCGTTGCAGACATACTCCCTGGCGGGCGGCGACGCGAGCTATCGACACGGAGAATTCTTCCGCGCCTACTACGAGTATGCGATCCGCGAGGAAGATTCGTTTCCGTTTCCAGATTCAGGAAGCGTCGCGTACGGCAACTTGATCGAATCAGAAGTCCTCCTGCTAAAGAAGCCGAAGGTCAGCTTTCTCGCGCGATACGACACGCTCGAACATCGGGGAGCGCTCGGCCACATGAGCACCGAGCGATTCACGTATGGCTTCAATTGGGTGCTCCCCGGCGGCAGTCTGTTGATCCTCGATCATGAGCACTGGATCTACGAAACCCGCTCGCCCGCCAATATTTTCGGGCTCCGCTGGACGACGGCATTCTGATGGGCTCCACGGGCTATTCGGATCAGGGCCAATCAATGTTTGAAGCTACGGAACTTGTAGGGTGGGTCGAGTCTGCGAGACGCACCACGAATCTCGCGAAATCGGTGGGTCTCGCAGACTCGACCCACCCTACATTGCGAATAAATGATCGGCCCTGACCGGCACGTGGTGGTACAGTTTGCGGGAATAGTGTAGTCCTCTCGCTCCGCGAGAGGACATTTCGTCTCGCGGAGCGAGACGACTACACTGATTAAACTGTACTACTACCTACCGGCAATCCACGCGATTGCGCGGGTTCATTGCCGGCAAGACGAGGGCGAGCCCGAGAAGCGCGAGTGCCACAGTGGCGGGCTCCGGTATCGCGGCTCCCCCGCTGCCACTGCCGGCGCCGACGATGTCGTTGCCAAATCGCCGCGTCCAGAGGGTGTAGTCGCCGTCGTCGATGGTGCCGTCGGTGTCGCCATCGGCGCCGCTGCCGGCCGGCGACGCGGGCAGGCCAACTGTTTTGCGCCACACGGCGTAGTCGGCCAGATTCACCTCGCCATCGTTGTTGTAGTCGCCGCGATTGATGGAGCCGGCGGTCACGTCGCGGGCCTGCGGCGAATTCGCGGCAATTGCGGTCGTGGTGGCCGTGTAAGTCCGGGCGAACACGTTGTCGGTGGGAATCGGGTTGGCCGCATTGATCGTCTTAATCTCAAACTCGCCGAACCCCGGACTGAACAGACGAATCCTATCGCTCGTCGGATTGAAGAAGTTTGCTGGCAGAACGTAGGTGGGTTGCGTTGCAGAGACGGCAGGCGCGCCCGGCAGCGAGTAAAAGCCCGCCGTGGCGAACAACAAGCGATCACCGCTTGTGTTGCCGGAAAGGGGCCCAGCATCTCCAATGTTAAACATATTTCCCGAATCAGTCCGAATCTGGGCCCCAGTTTCCACGTTTTCCCCGGGGCCCGTGGTAAACAGCTCAATGAATTGCACGCTGCCGGTCGAGCTGGAATACACCTCCACAATATCCCACAGATGAAACGCCGCCTGGGCGGTGAGGGGGGTGAAGATTCCGAGCAGCAGTGCGGCGAAGCGGAGCAACATTGCGAAAGAACGAGACATGGCCATCTCCTCAAGGAGCGCGGGCTGGACCAAATCGAGATTTTATTGCCGGGTCGATCACCCGCGGTCCGTTCAGAGAAACGGCTGGCCCAAGCTGGCGTCGATCAACCCCAGATATCAATATGTCGGGCATTCCCGCGCCTGTCAAGAAGTACTTCCGGCAATCCACGGGTTACGCGGGTTAATTGGTGTGAACCCTGCGGCGAGGCACGGCAAAAAATCGCAGGCCGACGACGCCGGTGAGCAAAGGCAGAAAAGGTCCCGGTTCAGGCACGGAACCGCCGCTGCCGGTGGGCATCTCGCCGAAGCGCATCCGCCAAAACGTATAGTCGCCATTGTCGATCGTGCCGCTTTCGTCGCCGTCGGCGCCGCTGCCCGGTGGGTCGGCCGATTGGCCAAACGTTTTTCGCCACAGAACGTAGTCGGCGGCGTCGACGACACCGTCTTGATTGTAGTCGCCGGTAGGATCGGGAATGGTTGGGGCCGCCAGCGCTCGGATGTTATCGAGATAAAATTCGCCACCGCCAAAGCTCGTGTCTGCGCCATTAAAGCTGTCTTCTGGATTATGCAGGATGCGAAAGTGTATGACCTGCGACAGGGCATCGTCGATATCCTGGCCTCCAATAGGAATAAAATCCGACGACAGAACGTCGAACGTAATTCGGTGCCATTGATTGTCGCTGGACACTTGAATCGCGGACGTAACGTACGTGTCGCCAGAACCACCGGGACCGGGACCTGAAGGCCCGCCGGCAATTCCCAGGCGCATCATTAAGGGAAAACTGTTCGAGCTAGGCCCCAAAACATCGAGCTCGACACGCGCCACGCCGGCCGCGGTCCAATTGCCTGTCCAGTTGGTCGAATCGTTTAAGACGATGAGCCTCGCAACGCTACCACCAGCACCCGACGTTGCCATCCAGAGAGAATGATCGCCGCTGCCTGAGGGTCCGAAATCCGTTTGAATCGCCGGAAAATCGCCTAGGGACCCAACACGCCAGTCCTGCAGCGTGCCGTCATTAAAGTTGTCGACGTGCCCCGTCGTGATTGACCAAGTGGCTGTGGTCCAAAAGCCCCAGCTGACGCCAACCACAAGCATGCAAACGAAAGGGCAGCGAAGCTGGACATGGAAAGCGTGGCGCATCGACAACTCCGAGCCAAAACGACGAAGTGGTTGAACCAGGAACCGGCAAACTGGTTGAAACAAAGTGCGAGGTTTCAAACGCCCTGGCCCAGCGCTCGATGTACGCCCTGGCAATAGTATCCTCGATCAGTGCAAGAATTTCAAGTAGTTTTCTTGCGCCTGTTAGGGAGTGGCATGCGATCAAAGATCGGCATCGAGCTAGCCGGAGGGCCATGCCCTCCGGATCCCGGTCCGCGTGGCGGGCCGGCTAGTCTTTACACACGATCCACCAAGCAATATTTCAAAAGACTTCGCACTTCTTGCGGCCCGATCGCCCTTGGAGACACACTAATCTAGTAGACGTGCAAACCAGGGATCCAACGCGTGGTCAGTGTTTCCGTACCAATTGACGTATCCGCCCGGCAAACTTTTTCCGCGGGCGGTATGATTGTCGCAACCGATGGCGAGCTGCTGATGCGGTTCGTTCGGCACGGCGACCAGAGCGCGTTTGCTGAAGTCGTCGAGCGGCATGGTCGGCTCGTGTGGATGGTCTGCCGTCAGATTTTGCGGCAGCACCAGGACGTGGAAGATGCTTTTCAGGCAACGTTTCTCATCCTCGCACAGCGCGCGCAGGCGATCCGTGCGGCCGACTCGGCGGCGGCGTGGCTGCTGAAGGTTGCACAGCGGACCGCGCTGGCGGCGCGACGGAAGCGCACCCGCCGCCGCGAAGAATCTCTGGCGGCCGAGCCGCCGCAAGGTGAAGGGGCGTTCCCCGTGATCCACGAACGAGAGATGCGTTACGCGCTGCTGGACGAACTGCGAATGTTGCCGGCGCGCTATCAGACGCCGCTCATCATGCGATACCTCGAAGGAGAATCCCGGCGAGCGATTGCCGAGCAGACCGATTCGACGGTCGGCCAAGTTCAAGGGCGTCTTGCCCGTGGTCGACGAATGTTGCGGTCACGGCTGGTGCGGCGTGGCGTGTCGCTATCGCTGGCGGCCGGCACGATCGCCGGCACCAGCTCCCAAGCCACGGCCGCGGTCACGTCTACATTGGTGGCCGCAACGGCCAAGAGTTGTCTCGCATTGAAGATCTCCGGCGCCGCGGGCAGCGCTTCGCCCGCCGCGCTCCAACTTGCACACGAAGGAGTGAAAGCCATGTGGTGGGCATCGATTTTCAAAACAACAATGGCGGTGACGAGTACGCTGATGGTGGCCGCGGTGGTGTGGGCCGTTCCAACGGGCGGTGGCGGTGCGACGAACGAAACAGCCGGCCCGGAAACGCCGGCTGGCATCGCCCTCGAAGCGAATGCCGACCAGCCAGCACCGACCCCGGAAACGCCAGCGGTTGCCGTTGCTTCCAACCCCGGCGAGGAGGTGCAATGGGTCGCGAACCCGCTGCCGCCAGAACGGCAGCAGCTGAGCAATCTCATTGCGCAATTAACG
>JAKEIB010000139.1 GCA_022614705.1 Planctomycetota bacterium
ACCGTCCGAATAAATCTGCCACATCAAGAAGCTCGCAAACACCTGAATTTAAGGGATTCTCAACGAGTCAATGTGTCAGATTTTTTGCGACGAGCCATATGCTTTCGTGCTTCGTGTCCTTCGAGTCTTTGTGGTTCCATAAGGTTTTCTTTGCATCTTAGCTTAGCGCCTTTGCGTGCGGCCTCTCGTTGAAATAAACTGGCGTTTGATGGCATCTCCCTATCCACCAAAAATCGGCAAGCGCGCATTGGTCACCGGGATCACCGGGCAGGATGGCTCGTATTTGGCGGAGCTTTTGCTCGGGAAGGGGTACGAAGTTTACGGCATGGTACGCCGCTCGTCGTCGTTTAACACCAAGCGGATCGACCATATCTATCAAGACCCACACGAGCCCGACGTGCGGCTGCGGCTGGTGTATGCCGACTTGGCGGACGGGTCGTCGCTCAATCAGCTTGTGAAGTCGATCCGGCCGGATGAGATATACAACTTGGGCGCGCAATCGCACGTGCGCGTCAGCTTCGACATCCCGGAGTACACGTCCGATATCACGGGCCTCGGCTGCATCCGTCTGCTGGACGCGATTCGCGAAACGGAAGTGACGTGCCGATTCTTTCAGGCGTCGTCGTCGGAGATGTACGGCAAGGTTTTGGAAACGCCGCAGACGGAGCGGACGCCGTTTTATCCGCGGAATCCCTACGGGTATGCCAAGGCGTTCGCCTTCTACGCCACGCGGAACTATCGCGAGGCCTACAACATGTTCGCGGTGAATGGGATCATGTTCAACCACGAATCGCCGCGGCGCGGCGAAACGTTCGTGACGCGCAAAATCACGCGCGGCGTTGGGCGAATCGCCGCCGGGTTGCAGGAGTGTCTCTACTTGGGCAACCTGAGCGCACGGCGCGATTGGGGCTTTGCCGGCGATTACGTTCAGGCCATGTGGCTGATGATGCAGGCCGAAAAACCGGACGATTACGTAATCGCGACCGGCGAGACGCATTCGGTGCGCGAGTTTTGCGAACTGGCGTTCGATTTGGCGGGGATGCCAGTCGCGTGGCGCGGCGACGACCTGCAAGAAGTGGGCGTCGATAAGGCGGGCAAAGTACGCGTGCGGATCGATCCGCGCTACTTCCGTCCAGCGGAGGTCGACGCGCTGCAAGGCGACGCGAGCTACGCGCGCAAGGCGCTGGGTTGGACGCCGACAGTGAACTTCAAGGGACTGGTGCGAATGATGGTCGAGGCGGACGTGGCGCTGGCACGCGAAGAAGCGACGTAACGCAACACGTGTCCGCCGCTTGCGGTTTAGCTAAGCCGCCAGCGACGAGAAGCGCGGTGACGCGAAATAATACGGAGCGATTAGCCTTCGCCGGCGGCGATGGTTCCGCCGGTGAATTGCTCGTCTTTGGCGGCGTGGCCGGTGAGGACCTCGGCGCGGTAACCGCCGCGGGCGCGGAAGTAGGCGATAAGGATCAAGTAGCACACGCACATGATGACCGGCAGCACGGCGATTTTCGTGAGCGCGTGTTGCTTGGTCTGGCTTTCGAGCTTCGCAAGCTCTTTGCGTTGCTGCTCATTGACACCGGCCGCGTCGAATTTCGACCGATCGACGAACTGATACTCGGAAAAGAGTCCTTGCTTGGTCTGAACCAAGCTGTTGTGCAAGTCCGGGAAGTCTTGCTGCACGGCGCGGTTGAAATCGGCATCTTGCACGGTGCCGATGGCCGTCGTGCCGATCGTGCCGACGGCGATCATGCCAACGCCGGCGATGGCGTTGAGCAGGAGTGCTCCGCCACGCGGGTACAGCTCGGACACGACGCCCAGCGTGGTGGGCCAGAAGAACGTCTTGCCGACGCCGTAGAACGTGGCGGCGAGGAACAGCATGCCGACGCTCGCCCCGGCGTTGCCCAGCCAGAACAGGCCGCCGGCGGCAATCGCGGCGCAGGCGGCCAGCAGGCCGAGCGGCGAGATTCGATGCACGATTGGCCCAGCGAAGAACCGCAGCACGAACATGATCGACGCGGTGTACACCAGGAACAGCGTGCCCTTGTTCGGGTCATCGAGCACGGATCGCATGATATCCTGAATCCAGCCATCGGTGCCGAGCTCGGTGGTGGCTAGCAGGAACATCACAAGCAGGAGGAACACGAAGATCGGCCGGCCAAACGAGCGAACGTAGATTCCAAACAACACGGCCGGAATCACCGCCAGCCCTAGTGCGACGCGCCAATCGATCGCCGGAATGCGCAGAACGGTCAGAATCTGGCTGATTCCCATGATCAACAGAAAGCAGACGATATACGCGCTGCCCCAACCGAATTCGGCAAGCATCTCCTTGTAAGAAACACCGGCTTCGACGCGCTCTTGCTGCGGGAATCGAAGGCCCAACAGAAGCACGCCGTAGATGAGGATGGGCACCAGCAAGATTCCCATCTGCCATTGCCATAATTCGCCCGGCAGAGCTTCGACACGTCCGCCGGCCAGCGACACGCCAATCGACAGCAAACCGGCGAGCGCCAATCCGCCGGGCCAGCCGGCGTGCAGGATGTTCAGCCAGTGAGTCTTGTTGTCTTTGTAGATGGTAGCGACTACCGGATTGATGACGGCCTCCACCGTGCCGTTCGCCAAGGCGTAGATGAACGTGGCGATGTACAGGACGACAAAGTTAGGCGCGAAAATCGTGAGCACCGTGGAGACTAGGTGCCCCACAAAGGCGAACACCATGGCGGTGCCGTAGCCAATGCGGTCGATGATCAGGCTGAACAGGATGATCGAAATGGCGAACGGATAGAGGCCGACGCCCTGGATGATGCCCTTCTGTTCTTCGGAGAGCGTGAATTGCCGGGCCCAATCCTCCAACACGGCGCCGCGGACGACAAAGCCGAACGCGGTAGCCACGAGTGCCAGGAAACAACCGAGAAACAGCCGCCGCGCTTGGGTATTGTCCGCCATATTGCCTCGAAGTTAACGGTGAGAGGAGAGATACCGCCTGGAAAAAATTGCACGAATCACGCGCTTTTTACTCATTCAATCGCCGGCAGTCGTTGGCTAAATTAACATGAGGATTCTCAGATAGCAACATCGTATTGTCCGCGGATTTGAACCACGAAGGCACGAAGGACACGAAGCAAGGCAGAATGTTCAATGACCAAATCCCTATGACCAATGAGGATTGAGCACTTTTTGTTTTGGTCATTGGTACTTGGTCATTGACCGTTAGACCACTTTGTGCCTTAGTGCCTTAGTGCCTTGGTGGTGATATTTCGAGCCGTCGCGTGAGAAAAACCTTGCAGGTGGGATAAATTGCCATGAAAAAATCGCCGCCGGTAAAAGTTGCGATGGTCGGCCTTGGCTTTGGCGCCGAGTTCATCCCGATTTACCAGCGGCATCCGCGGGCCGAGGTCGTGGCCATTTGTCGGCGGAACCAGGCCGAAATGAACAAGGTGGGCGACGCCTTCAAGATCGCCAAGCGGTATCCGAAGTTCGAGCAGGTGCTGGCCGATCCGGAAATCGACTTCGTCCATATCAACAGCCCCATTCCGGACCATGCCTGGATGAGCCAGGAATCGCTCCAGGCGGGCAAGCACGTGATGTGCACTGTGCCGATGGCCACCAATATCGCCGACTGCGAGAAGATTTGCCAGCTCGTGGCCGACACGGGCCTCAAATACATGATGGCCGAGACGGTGGTGTACAGCCGCGAGTTCTTGTACATCAAGCAAATGTACGAGCGCGGCGAGTTCGGCAAGATTCAATACATGCAGGCGTCGCACCCGCAGGACATGGACGGCTGGCCCGACTATTGGGAGCGGATGATCCCGATGCACTATGCGACGCACGTCGTGAGCCCGGTACTTGGACTGTTGAACAAGCCGGCCGAGTACGTGTCGTGCTTCGGCTCGGGCACCGTGCGGGACGACATTCGCGAGAAGTCGGGCAACCGGTTTGCCGTGGAGTCGTGCCACATCAAGATTGCCGACAGCGACGTGGCGGCGCACATTTGGCGGTTCTTGTACGACACGGCCCGGCAGTATCGCGAGAGCTTCGACGTGTACGGCTCGAAGAAGTCGTTCGAGTGGACGCTCATCGAAAGCGAAAAGCACATCATGCACACGGCCAAGCGGCCCGAGCCGGAAATTCCGGAATCGGTCGAGGTGCCCGACTTCGCGCACCTCTTGCCGGAGGAGATCCGGGCGTTCACGCGGTCAATCGTCGATGCCGACCACCTTTCGTTCCTGCAAGGCTCGGGACACGGCGGCTCGCACCCGCACCTGGTGAACGAGTTCGTGAGCGCGCTCGTCGACGACCGCGACCCGTGGCCCAACGCGCCCACCAGCGCGAACTGGACGTGCGTGGGGATCATGGCGCATGAGTCGGCTCAGGCGGGCGGTGAAATCCGGCATTTGCCAGAGTTCACGCGGCGATAGAGCATCGGCGGCCCTGAAAGGGCCGTACATGAAAGCCCAGGGCGCAGCCCTGGGACGAGATACACCACCACATCAAGCTCTGAAGGAGCGAAATAGAAGAGGCGGCGAATCGTATGTCGCCCCTACAGGGCTTTCCCCCTCATTGCGCCTCGGAACCCAGGGCGTTGCCCTGGGCTGTCGTACGTTGCCCTTTCAGGGCAACTGCACGAACCATGTGTGTTCGAATAGGCCATCGCTTTCGTTGCGCAACCTAAGTTCTAGTAATATGTCCACAACGGCGGATTAATTATGGCAACCTTATTGCGACCCTTCTGTTTCCTGATGCTATTCCAAGCTTTGGCCGCACTAGCGGCAGGGGCTGAACAATACAAGCTACACTCCTTTCAAAAGACCCAGCTGACGGACCAATTTTATTGCGAGGGCGCGAACTTTGGCGACTTCAATAAAGACGGCGTGATGGATCTCGTCTCCGGGCCATATTGGTATGCCGGGCCGAGGTTCACGGAGCGGCACGAGTACTATCCGGCCAAGCCGCTCGACATCAAGGGTTACTCGGAAAACTTCTTGGCATTCACTCACGACGTCAATGGCGACGACTGGACCGACATCGTCATCATCGGCTTCCCGGGCCAGGAATCATGGTGGTTCGCGAACCCGGCGGGCGCGGCCGAGGGCATGGACGAGCACTGGAAGCGGCATACGATCTTCTCCGTCGTTGACAACGAGTCTCCCACGTTCACCGATCTGACGGGCGACGGCAGGCCGGAAGTCGTATGCTCCACCGGCGGACAGCTTGGATATGTGGAGATGCCAGCGGACGACCCGACCAAGCAGTGGGAGTTTCATGCGATTTCGCCAAAGCGCGACTATCAGCGATTCACGCACGGGCTGGGCGTCGGCGACATGAATGGCGACGGCCGGCAGGACATTCTGGAGAAGGACGGATGGTGGGAGCAACCAAATCCCGACAACAGGACCGAATTCTGGACCTTTCATCCGGTAAAGTTCTCTGAGCCCGGCGGCGCGCAGATGTTTGCGTACGATGTCGACGGCGATGGCGACAACGACGTCGTCACCAGCAAAGCGGCGCACGCCTACGGGCTGTCGTGGTTTGAGAATCTCGGCGGCGAAAATGGCGCGATTGAGTTCAAAGAACGCGTGATCATGAGCGAGAAGAACGAGCCGAATGAGTACGGCGTGTCGTTCTCGCAATTGCATGCGCTGGCGCTCGTGGACATGGATCGAGACGGCGTGCCAGACATCGTGACGGGAAAGCGCTACTGGGCGCACGCGGAGCACGATCCAGGATCGCTCGATCCGGCCGTGTTGTATTGGTTCCGGACGTCGCGCGACGACGGGGACGTGACCTTTATTCCATATCGCATCGACACGAATTCCGGCGTGGGCACGCAGGTCGTGTCCGGCGATCTCAACGGCGACAAGTGGCCCGACATCGTCGTGGGCAGCAAGAAGGGCTCATTTGTTTTCATTCACAAAGCGGAAGGCGTGGACCGTGCGAAGTGGGAGGCGGAGCAGCCGAAGCGGGCAGGCGAGGGAAAGACGGGGAGCGCTAAGCCGCAAGCGGCTGAGAAGCATGTTGCCGCAAAGCCGGTTGAAGATGAAGACGGTTTTCTCGCGACGGCGGCGGATGGGCGTGTGCTCAATCTCGACTTCGAGCAAGGGAACCTATCCGATTGGAAGAGCGACGGCGGCGCGTTCGAGAAGCAACCAATCGAAGGCGACACGATCCGCCTGCGTCGAGCTGACAGCGTGAGCGGGCACAAGGGCAAATATTGGATTGGTACCTATGAGAGGTCGCATGACGGCGTGCAGGGCACGCTCACGTCAGTCCCCTTTCGCGTAACGCACCCGTTTGCAAGTTTCCTCGTCGGCGGCGGTGCGGGCGGCGCGCTTCGCGTGGAGATTGTTCGGGCCGACAACGACGAAGTAGTTATTTTGGCCAGTGGCCGCAGTGCGGAACAAATGCGCCAAGTCGCCGCCGATCTGCACGAGTTGGTGGGCAAGGAAATCTACGTGCGGATCGTCGATCATGCCAGCGCGGGATGGGGGCACATCAATTTCGATCATTTCCGGTTCCACGAGGAGAAGCCGGAGATCAAGCAAGTCGCCTTCGGCGAAAGCGCCGCGAACGACTATCCGTATGCGGGATTACCGGCCGAGGACGCGGCCCGCGTGATGCAAGTGCCCCACGGCTTTTCCGTCACCGTGAGCGCGGCTGAGCCGGATGTGAAGCAGCCGATCGCGATGGCGTACGACGATCGTGGCCGGCTGTGGGTGGCCGAGGCGTATGAGTATCCAGTCCGCGCGGAAGACGGAAAGGGGCGCGACCGCATTCTTATCTTTGAAGATACGGAGGGTGACGGCCGGTTCGACAAGCGTAAGGTCTTCGCCGAGAAATTGAATTTGGTAAGCGGCCTGGAGGTCGGATTCGGCGGGGCCTGGGTCGGCGCCGCGCCCTATTTGATGTTCATCCCTGATCGCGACGGCGACGACCTGCCGGACGGGGAGCCGGAGATTCTGCTCGACGGCTGGGCCTGGCAAGACACGCACGAAACACTGAACACGTTTATTTGGGGACCGGACGGCTGGTTGTACGGATGCCACGGCGTGTTCACGCACTCGCTTGTCGGCAAGCCGAGCACGCCGAAAGACCAGCGCGTGCCGCTCAACGCGGCCATCTGGCGTTATCATCCCACGCGACACGTATTCGAGTTGTTCGCCGAGGGCACGAGCAATCCCTGGGGCATCGACTTCGACGACAACGGCCAGGCGTTTTGCACGGCCTGCGTGATCCCACACCTGTACTACATCGTTCAGGGCGCCCGTTATCAGCGGCAGGCCGGCTCACACTTCAATCCGCACACGTTCGCCGATATTCAAACGATTGCCGATCATCGGCATTTTGTCGGCGACAATCCACATGGTGGCAACGGCGTCTCCGGCGATGCCGGCGGCGGGCACGCGCACGCCGGCGCGATGATCTACTTGGGCGGCACCTGGCCCATGGAATATCGCGGCCGCATCTTCATGAACAACATCCACGGCCAGCGGCTCAACACCGACGTCCTCAAACGCGACGGCTCCGGATTCATCGGCAGCCACGGACCGGACTTTCTGCTCACCGGCGACCTCGCCTCGCAAATCCTCAACATCCGTTACGGTCCGGACGGCAACGCATTTTTCATCGATTGGTACGACACCAACGCCTGTCATCACGGCAACGTGGAGGGCCACGACCGCACGAATGGCCGCATCTACAAGGTGAGCTATGGCGATGCGAAGGCGAAACCGGTCGACGTGCAGGCGCGTAGCGACAAGGAATTGGTGATGATGCTGGCGGCGAAGAACGATTGGTTCGTGCGACACGCGCGGCGCGTTTTACAAGAGCGTGCGGCGGCAGGAAAACTCGACGGCGGCACGCGGAAGCAGCTGGCCGATTTGGCCGTGCGCCATTTCGAGCCGTCGCGGCGGCTACGCGCGATGTGGGCGCTGCACGTCACTGGCGGCTTGCCGGACGACGTTGTCTCGAAACTTCTACGCGACCGCGACGAGTACGTTCGCGCGTGGACTGTGCAGCTTGCCCTCGATCGCGAAGAACCGAACTTGGAGACCTTATTGCCGCAGTTCTTGGCGATGGCGAAGGGCGACCCGTCGCCGGTCGTGCGACTTTATCTCGCCTCCGCCATGCAACGCGCGCCGTTGGCGGATCGGTGGCGCGTGCTACGTGGGCTGGTGCGGCGCAGCGGCGACGCGGGAGATCATAATTTGCCGCTGATGTACTGGTACGCGGCCGAGCCGCTGGCCGAGGTCGATACCGAGCGGGCACTCGAATTCGCCCTGTCGTGCGGCGACACGATGCCGCTGGTGCGCGAATTCCTGCTGCGTCGGATTGGCGGTCTCAAGGACAACACGGGGCTGGCCGTGCTGGTGCGCGAGTTAGATAATTCGAACGACGAAAACGTGCGTCTCGTGATCCTGAAAAGCATTCGCGCCGGCGTGGCGGGACAGCGGCGCGTGAAGCCGCCGGCCGAGTGGACCGCGACCTATCGCAAGCTGACAGAATCGAACAACAAAGACGTGCGGTCGGAAGCGACCGCTCTGGGAGTGTTTTTCGGCGATGAGGCGGCATTCGACGCGTTGCGAAAGACGTTGGAGTCGAAGAATGGCGACCCCGTCGCGCGGCACGTTGCGCTCCAGGTGCTCCTGGCCGCGAAGGACGCCGGACTCGCCGCGACGCTTCAATCGCTGCTCGACGAACCGGAATTGCGCAACGCGGCGATTACCGGACTCGCGAGCTACGACGATCCCGCGACACCCGTCAAATTGCTGGCCCTGTATTCGTCGCTGTCGCCGCCGGAGAAGCGCGCCGCCCTGGGCACATTGGCGTCGCGCGTGCCGTATGGTGTCGCGATGCTGCAGTCGATTGCCAAAGATGAAATTCCGCGAAGCGATCTGCCCGCCGACCTCGTGCGGCAGCTTCACAACCTTAAAGATGACTCGATCAACGAGTTGCTGGGGAAGATTTGGGGACAGGTCCGCAACACGGCGGCCGACAAGGCGGAGCTGATCGACCAGTACCGCCAGCTGATCGAAGAAACCGCGAAGAACGAGCATAATCTGCAGCTCGGACGGGCCGTGTTCGCCAAAACGTGTCAGCAGTGCCATGTGCTGTACGGCGTGGGCGCGAACATCGGGCCTGATCTCACCGGCTCCAATCGGGCCGACGTCGAGTACCTGCTTTCAAACATGGTCGACCCGAGCGCGCTCATCGCCCATGAGTATCGACCGACGGTGATTTACACCGTGGACGGCCGCGTAATCACAGGCATCGTTTCGAGGGAGGACGAAAAGTCGATGACGATTCGCACGGCGACGGAAACGGTCGTGCTGCCGCAGGACGAGTTGGATAATCGCGAGCTCAGCGAAACGTCGATGATGCCCGACGATCAATTGAAGCAATTCTCCGATGAAGAGTTCCTGGCGCTCGTCGCCTATTTACGCGGCAAAGCGCAGGTGCCAATGCGCGCAACGAAGGACAATGCCGGCCTGCTGTTCAACGGCCGCGACCTGGCCGGTTGGACGGGCGATTCGAACTTGTGGACCGTCGAGAACGGCGAGATCGTCGGTCGCAGCCCGGGCCTGTCGCACAATACATTTCTGCTGAGCGACCTATCGGCATCGAACTTCCGCCTGTCGTTTGACGTGAAGCTCAAGGACAACGTGGGCAACAGCGGCGTGCAATTCCGCTCCGAGCCTTTGTGGCCGGCCTCTGAGAGGCCGGCTACAGCGATGTTCAACGAAGTCCGCGGCTACCAGGCCGACATCGGCCCCACTTGGTGGGGCAAGCTCTACGAAGAGAACGGCCGGGCACTGCTATGGGACAAGTCGGGCGAAGCCCACGTCAAGAATGGCGAATGGAACCGCTACGAGATTGAAGCCGACGGCAGCCGCATCCGCACCTGGATCAACGGCCAGCCGTGCGTCGACCTCGACGACCCCAATGGCAAACGCACCGGCATCGTCGCGCTGCAGCTGCACGCCGGAGAACCGACCGAGGTGCGTTTTAGGAATTTGCAGTTGGAAGTGAAGTAACGGCCACGCAATCGCGTCTCTCCGAGACGCGATTACGAGTCTCGGAGAGACTCGCCTACGTGCGTTTCAGCAACGACGCGGCCGGTTTGTCGAGGAACAGCGTGCATTGCTTGTGGCGCTGCAGGATTGAGGCGGGCACTTTGGGCGTTACATCACCTTCGACGGCGTTGCGGACGGCCTCGGCTTTGCGCGTGTCGGGCACGGTGCAGATGATCGTGCCGCTTTTCATAATCTGGCGGACGCTCATCGAAATGGCCTGCTTGGGCACGTCGTCGAAGGTAGGGAACCAGCCTTCGCCCAGTTGTTGCCGGCGGCAGGCGTCGTCGAGGTTGACGACGAGGTAAGGCTCTTCCGTCTCGAAGTCGGCCGGCGGGTCGTTGAAGGCCAGGTGGCCGTTCTCGCCGATGCCCACGAAAGCCACATCGATCGGGTGAGAGCGAATGATGTCGCCCACGCGGTGGCATTCGGCCGGCGCGTCGCCCTGGCCGTCCAGAAAATGGAACGCGCGGAGTGGCAGCGGCAGGCGGCTCACGAACCGCTGCCACAGGTAGCCGCGGAACGAGGCTGGGTGATCGATCGCCAGGCCCACGTATTCATCCAAATGGAAACCCGTGACGCGGTGCCAATTGATATCCGGCTCGACGACGAGCTGGGCCAGCATTTCGAACTGCGACGCGCCGGTCGCGACGATGATATTGGCGGCCCCGCGGTCGGCAAGCGCCTGGCGAATGACTTTCGCGCCCGCGGCGGCCGCTGCCTTTCCCATCTGATCTTTGTTGGGCATAATCTGGATGTTCATGGGGTCGACTTTCTCAACTTTGTAGCTGGCCTCCATGAGGCCGGTTTATGCGAAACGTCCGGGGTCACAGACCCCGGCTACAGTGCTAAAGCCATGCATGCTCGCGACGGCTATGTCGATCTGCAAGTGAACGGATACGCAGAAGTCGACTTTAACGCCGACAAACTGGTAATGGAAGACGTGGCGGCGGTTTGTCGGCGCCTGCGAGCCGATGGCGTGGCGGGAATCCTGGCGACGGTCATCACGGCGGACGTCGAGGCGATGTGCCGGCGGTTGGCGAACATCTGCCGCGTGTGCGACGCGGACCCGGAAATCGCGGACGTGATTTGGGGCATCCACATCGAAGGGCCGTTTCTCAATGAGGCGCCGGGTTACATAGGCGCTCATCCGGCAGACAGTGCCCGGCCCGCCGACGTGGACACTATGAAGCGGCTGCTCGATGCGGCCGGCGGCCTGACGCGGATTGTCACGCTCGCGCCGGAACGCGACGACGGCCAGCGGGTCACGAAGTTTCTCGCCGATCAGACGATTCGCGTCTCCGCCGGGCATTGCAATCCGTCGCTCGACGAATTGCGGGCCGGCATCGACGCCGGTCTGTCGCTGTTTACGCACCTCGGCAACGGCTGTCCGGCGACGCTGCCGCGGCACGACAACATCATTCAGCGAGCGCTCAGCCTGTCGGATCGCCTCTACATCGGTTTCATCGCGGACGGCGTTCACGTGCCGTTTGTCGCCCTCAAGAACTATCTTCAATGCTGTGGCTGCGAGCGCGCGTTTGTTGTGACCGACGCGATCTGCGGCGCCGGGCTTGGCCCGGGCGAATACTCGATCGGCGATCAACGCGTGCTTATCGATGAAAACCTGGCCACCTGGTCCGCCGACCGCAGCCACCTCGTTGGCTCCGCCGGCACGATGCCGCACTCGGCGGAGAACTTGAGCAATTCGCTAGGTCTCGATAAACGACAGATTCAACTGCTGATGGTCGAGAACCCGCAGACGATCGCGGGAGAGTTGTAGGTGCCGCGAGCCGAGCGGCACTTGTTGGCGCCGCAAGCCAAGCTGGGCGTTGCGCACTCGACGCTATCTGGTTGTGTCGATTTCTTCTTGTCTCCTTGTCTACTCCGGTCCGCCTCGGCTCGGTGGACCTACGGCGTCATCCCGCTGAAAAAACATAAGATGCTGCCACGGCAGCTCGTCGAACTCCTCGACGAGCTTGAAGCCGTTTGGCGGGAACTCTTTCATGATTTGCTCTTTGCTCATTTTGTGCAGTGGCTTGATGGGCACGTCGGGATCCTCGGCACGGAATTCGACGAGCGCGATCCGGCCGGTCGGCTTCAAACTCTTGCGAATGGCGGCCAGCATTTGTTCGGGGTGCGAGAACTCGTGATACACATCTACTAACAGCACGAGGTCAATCGACTCCTTCGGCAACTTTGGATCGACCACCGTTCCCAGGATCGTTTCGATGTTGCCGACTTTTTCCTGCTTCGCGGCATCCTTGAGCAATTCCAGCATTTCCCGCTGGATGTCGACGGCGATGACATTGCCTTTTTCGCCAACGAGTTTAGCCAGCTTGATCGTATAAAACCCGTTGCCGCAGCCCATGTCGCACACCACGTCGCCAGGCATTACGTCGAGCGCCTTCAGCATCGTGGTGCAGTCTTCCTCGCGGTCGCGCGATTCGCGAGTCAGCCAACCGGCGCCGAGATAGTGCATCGTCTGGGCAATCTCGCGGCCTTTGTATTCCTTCAGCGCCGGCGGGATCGCCCCTTGCTCGGCGGTCGCACGGTTTGCCGCGACGCACAGCAGCAACCATAGCGCGGTCAGGCATTTCAGTGACGGGCGTTGCATGACGATTCCGATCTTGATGGCGGGCTTACTATGGCGAATGTGGCTCAGGGCCTGGGCACGGCGCGTGGAATCACTTAACGTATAACAGAAAATCACAATTGTCGCGACAATGGCCCAAACCTGGCTTTGTTGGCGGTTCTTGTCAAGCGCTTCACTTATCAAGACCGTGCTGTCATCCTGAGGGAGGCTCGGCGACCGAAGGATCTACGCCTTCCACTGCGAGATTCTTCGCTACGCTTCGCTCAGAATGACCGCACTCGCCGATACAAGGTTTCAAAACTTCTTCTTGAGCTTTAAACTAGAGATATGCGAGTGATCGTTATTGGCGCCGGGCGCGGGCGGCGATTGATGCCGACGACGGCAGACGCCCCGAAGTGTTTCGCCGAAGTGGCCGGGCGACGGCTGTTGGATTGGGCGCTGGATTCGTTCCGCGCGAACGGGCTGGAGCGGGTGTGCTTCGTTGGCGGGTACCAGATCGAGAAGGTCAGAGCCGAGTATCCGCAGTTCGACTTTCGCCATAACGCGGATTGGGAAAGCAATAACATTCTGGCGTCGTTGTTCTACGCGGCCGACCTGATGGACGAGCCGTTCATCTGCTGTTACAGCGATGTGCTGTTTACGCCAGATATCGTCGGCCGATTGGCGGCATCGCCGGCCGACATGGCGCTGGGCGTCGATACGGCCTGGCTCGCGCGCTACGAGCATCGGAGCGATCATCCGCCGGACGATGCGGAAAAGGTGACGGCGACCAATGGCCGCGTGACGCGGGTTCACCGACAGATTCCCGAGGGCGACGCGCACGGCGAGTACATTGGCCTTGCCAAGTTTTCGGCGACCGGGGCGAAGCGGCTGCGCGAATATTACCAGCGCCGTCGCGACGAGTTCGCCGGGCGACCATGGCGCGAAGCGGCAAGCTTTGAGAAAGCGTACAAGATTCTTTTGTTTCAGGACATGATCGAGCAGGGCGAGCGGTTCGCGCACGTCGATACGCCGGGTGGGTACATCGAGGTCGATACGCAACAGGATTTCGAATACGCGCAGCAATTCTGGACGACGAAGCACTTGCGAAAGTAACGTCGAGACAGAACATCCAAGCCGACGGCTAGCCGTCGGCTTGGATAGTTCACATGGAGACAACCATGGCAGATGTACTGTTTCCCACTTCAGTAATCGGCTCCCTCCCGCGCCCACAATTCGTAAAAGATCTTATTGCCGATGATTGCCTGATCCAAGGCGACGAATATCGCCGGCTGATGGGCGATGCCATCCGCGCGGCCGTCGCGCTTCAGGAAACGGCCGGCCTCGACGTGATCACCGACGGCGAATGGTGGCGCAAGAGCTACATCGGCGTCATCGCGGAACTGGCGCACGGCTTCCAGTTGGGCCGCAACCCGGCGGACGGCCGGCCGTGGACGGTGGTGGTCGACAAGCTTTCGCCCAAGCAGCCAGGGTTTATCGCCCAGGAGATCAGGTTTCTCAAGCGGCTCACCGAACGAAAGTTGAAAGCCACCGTACCGGCGCCGGCGCTGTTGGGCGAACGAATGTGGGACCCGGTCAAGTCGGCGAAGGCGTATCCGAAACGCGAGGATTTTGTGCGTGACTGCGTGCCGATCATTCGCCGCGAGGTCGAGCTGCTTCGCGATGAGGGAGTTTCAATCGTTCAAGTCGACGATCCACATCTGTGCCTGTTCGTCGATCCACGCGTCCGCAGCCAGTATGAAGATGCGGAACGCGCGTCCGACTTTGCGGTGGACATGGATAACCAAGTGGTGGACGGCATTAAAGGTGTAAAGCTGGCGGTGCACCTGTGCCGCAGG
Source organism: Planctomycetota bacterium (assembly GCA_022614705.1). Classification (GTDB taxonomy): domain Bacteria; phylum Planctomycetota; class Planctomycetia; order Pirellulales; family Lacipirellulaceae; genus JABDGM01. The sequence continues at coordinate 14,502 of JAKEIB010000139.1, forward strand.
GCCGGGGCGCGGGCCCGCGGCGAGGCCGATCATCGCGGCGGATACGACCCGATCTTGAGTCAACTGAGCCGACTCAAAGTGGATCACATTACGATGGAATTCACGTCGCCCGGCGCGGGCGACATGTCAGTTTTCAAGCGGTTGCCCGAGCACGTGGAGATCGGCCTAGGCTGCGTGAGCTGCCAGCCGGGCCAGATCGATTCGGCGGGCACGATCGTCGAACGCGTTGAAACGGCGCTCAAGCACATCGCGCCGGAGCGGATCACGCTCAACCCCGACTGCGGCTTCGCCCCCGGCTCGGCGGCGGAAGTGAGCCTCGACGAAGTTTACACGAAGCTCAAGAACGAAGTCGCGGCAGCCGAACGGCTGCGCGAGAAGTATTCCAATTGAAGTAGTCGCGTGTGGGAGGGCTCTCTGAGCCCGATCATGGCGTGCGGGGGCCTCTCTGAGGCTCTTTGCGTTATCGATTGTCACACGAGATCGGCGTCGGAGACGCCTCCCACATTCTTTGCGCTATCGCGCGCTGGCCAACTGCGACTCGATCTTGTCCAGCCGCGCGGCAATCTGGCGCAGATACGTGATGATGATCGCGTGCGTGTACTGGGCATCGATGCCGACGGGCGAATCAGGCAGGCTGATGCGCGTGACGATGTCGTTGTATTCTTCCTTGGGCGTAAATAGTGGTTCGGTGTTCATGGATAGCTCTCGTGGACGAGTGAAACAATACGGGCACGGCGCCCAATGATCATACATCGGCGACCGCGCGATTCACATCAAGCAAGGAAATTCGACCGTCACGCCAAGAGAGCCGGCGGGTTGATCCCGCCGGGCTTGTCCGCCGGAGTAAACCCGGCGGCTCGCTGGACACGACTTCCGTTCCGCGCATAGCCGAGTCATCGACGGTCAATTACCGGCGTTTTTTCGACGTCAACGACCTGGCGGCGATTCGGGTCGAAAATCCGCTCGTGTTCGATGCCGTTTCGTGGCGAGCAGTGTCGGTCAGTTGTCCGACTTGATCGGTGCGCCGCAAGCAGTGGCACACGTCCCTTGGAATTCTCGCGAATTTGCTATGTCGAGTCATTTCCACGGCGGAATCCGATCGGACCATGGAACTCGGCCACGATCCGCTTGCCTTGCTGGGCGACGACATCCGCCTGATACAGGTGCGGCAACTCGGGCGACCACACGCACGGATCGGAGACAATCGCCTCGGCGGTTGGCTCCGCGGCCGACGCCACGCCACGAAACATGAACACGGCGGGAAGCGTGTGGGCCATTTCACAATTTGGGCCACGTAGCGTGCCGTGTAGAATGATTGGCTCGGTTCCAGAATCGGATACGGCGGCATTGGCAACCGCTTCGCGGTAGTGCGCGTACACACGGGCTTCCACGTCGTTTACATCGCCAACAGTGATCTCGATTTCGCCTGGCATCTTATCGAACCAACTTTGGTTAATGCACTTACTAGCCGACTACACTACTGTCCGGCTAACGCCGGAGTGACTTCGGTTAACTCTTAGGATTTCAACAAGTTGCGTTCGACAAAGCGTGTACACGATCTGAACTCGCCAGCAG
>JAKEIB010000140.1 GCA_022614705.1 Planctomycetota bacterium
ACACGTCGAATAGGCGCCTACGCTCATGGCGCGCGCCTTGTCCCATGATATTATGTACTTGTCCAGGCCAATGTTGCAGATTTATTGCGATGGGCCATAACTGCGATTCGGAAGAAGACCCCTTTCTCGTTGCGCTCGACCGCGCCAACGGCGAAGTACGTTGGAGAACAAACCGCCATACGTCGGCCATGAAGAAATTCTCGTTCAGCACTCCAATCGTCATCGAGGTGGACGGCGCGAAACAAATCATCAGCCCCGGCAGCGGTTTTGTTGGCGCATACGACCCAGCCGACGGTCGGGAGATTTGGCGCGTTGGTTACGGCGAAGGATACTCCGTTGTGCCGCGGCCGGTATTTGCCCACGGGCTGCTGATCGTCGTTTCCGGTTTCGACAAACCCACCCTTCTGGCGATCGATCCGCAGGCAGCCAGCGGCGATGTGACGGAATCGCACGTTAAGTGGAGGCACGAGAAAGGCGCACCGTTGACATCATCCGTGCTAGTCGTCGGAGACGAGTTGTATTTCGTCTCCGACGCCGGCGTCGCATCCTGTCTCGATGCTCGGACCGGCAAAGTCCATTGGACGAAACGTTTGGGCGGGAATTTCTCCGCGTCTCCGGTGTCTGCGGCGGGGCGCGTCTATTTTCAAAGCGAAGAGGGAATCACGCAGGTCGTAGCGACAGGCGCGAGCTTCCAACTATTGGCGACCAACGATATCGAGGAGCGTACATTGGCCTCGGCAGCCGTGTCTGAAAACACTTTCTTTCTGCGCTCAGAGTTCCACTTATGGCGGATTGGCCGGTGAATTCCAAGCTCGAAACGGCCGAGGTATAACGGTTGTCTAAGGCAAACGTCCAAATGCCGATCGGAACCTCAAGGAAACGCGCGATGTAGAAGCCGACCGGCCTAGGCCAAGGAGAATCCGCGCACGAAACACCCCCGAGCTGCTGTTGAGCGCCCCGGGGGTAATATATAAGTGGCGGGGACAGGATTCGAACCTGCGACCTCGAGGTTATGAGCCTCGCGAGCTACCTGGCTGCTCCACCCCGCGTCAGTTGGGTGTTTGATCCCGGACCGCCGTGGCGGGCCGGGCTTTCTATTATTACCCATGAGTCTCCCTGCCGGCAAGGTGCGTCTAAAACTGCCGGAGTTCGCGCTCCATTGCCGATCTATCGTGTAGGTCTTGCGGATCGGGATTTCCCGGCCGGCATATGTCGGGCTTTTGACGCTGACTTGCTTCACCATCGATTCGCGTTTCATGTCAGGCTGGAAAGGCTAACGTACGGGGTTTCCTTGCCACTGTGCTGCGGCGGGGATAGATTGGAGAAGGTGAGCCGCGCGTGCCGATTTTGAGGCTAGCAGTCCCCGACCGTCATTCTGAGGGAGGCTCGGCGACCGAAGGATCAACGTTGCCCCACGAGATTCTTCGCTTCGCTCAGAATGACAGGGTCGCATGTATTAAGCGGCGGCTTGCCGGAACAGAGAACTTTGTCGCATGGTCGAACTCGAGCTACGACCGCCCGCGAATCTTCCCGGGCCGGCGACCGCTGCCGGTTTGCCTGCTTCGCCGTCCGCGCCGCCGCCGGGCGATGAAGCGCCGCTAGTCGATCTGGGCGCGGCGTTTCGCGAATCGCCGCCGTGGCTGGTGAGCGCGATCGTCCACATGCTCGTCATGATCGCCTTCGGACTGATGATCGTTCACGCCGAGAAGCAGGAAGACCTGTTGCTCGACGCCGGTTACGCCGACGACTTCGGCGACCCAGTCGACGAGTCGTTCGACACGCTGCAAAACCAATTCGAGGTGGATGAAAACGCGCTCACGGCCGATAACGTGCCGATCGTCGACGATCCGCTGGCGATGCCGAACGTAACGGAGGTCGCGCCGAACGCCGTCATGCCGACCGGGCCCGTGATGCAGACGCCGATCGGCGTGGCACTCACCGGCCGCGAGCCGGGCATGAAGGAAGCGCTGCTTAAGTCGTACGGCGGCACGGGCAAGACCGAAGGCGCCGTCGCTCTGGGTTTGCGCTGGGTCGCGAGTCAGCAGCATCGCAGCGGGTTGTGGAGTCTTTCCGGTCCCTACTCCGACGGCTCGCAAACCGAGAACCCCGAAGCGGCGACCGCCATGGCGCTACTCGCGTTTCAAGGCGCCGGGTTCACGCCGGCGAGCGATCCCAAGCAGGAGTTCACCCAGGTCGTGCGCCGCGGTTGGAAAGCGCTCCTTCAGCGGCAAAAATCCGACGGGCGGTTCTTTGACGACGCCAACGGCACGCATCAGCTTTACACGCAGGCCCAATGCACGATGGCGCTGTGCGAGCTGTACGCGATGACCGGCGACGCCGTGTACTACGACGCCGCGCAACGGGCCGTCGATTACTGCGTCAAAATCCAATCGCCGCAAGGCGGTTGGCGGTATGTGCCGAACCAGGACAGCGACATGTCCGTCACCGGTTGGTTCGTGATGGCCTTGCAGAGCGCGCGGATGGGCGGCATCGAAGTGCCCAGCCCCGTGTTCGAGAAGATCGAAAAGTTTCTCGACTCGGTGCAGCGCGGCGACGAGAACGGGTACGATGTCGGCAGCCGCTACGCTTACCGTGTTCGCGACGGCGCCACGCTGCCACTTACCGCCGAGGGCTTGTTGTGCCGCCAGTACCTGGGTTGGCCGCATGATGATCCGCGATTGAACGCCGGCGTTGAATATCTCGCAGCCAACCTGCCGGCGTGGGACAAGCGGAACGTGTACTACTGGTATTACGCGACGCAAGTGCTGCACCACATGGAAGGCAAGCCGTGGCGAAAGTGGAACGATGAGATGAAAGTGCTGCTGCCGGCGCACCAGGAAAAGCGCGGCCGCGAGCGCGGCAGCTGGGAACCGAAAGGCGACCGCTGGGGCGACGCCGGGGGCCGGCTGTACGTAACGTGCCTTTCGCTCCTCACGCTCGAAGTGTACTACCGACACCTGCCGATGTATCGCACGGGGCTTTTCGAGAATGTGCGATAGCGGGGCTGTCGGCTGTCGGCCTTCGGCCGAAGGGTGGCTGGGGCAGTACGATAGTGATGCCCCAGAGGCGTAACGATCTGGGGCGTCGAAGACTCCGCCCAGCGCCCGGCAGCCGGCGGACAACCAGGGCTGTATGATTGAATCCCGTTGGGATGTTGTTACAGTGCCGTTTGGTTGTGCGATTTCAATGATTCCCACGAAGTTCACATCCAAGCCCCTCGGCCGACGTTTCGCGTCGCACGACAGCTCGCGCCGCGAGTTTCTTTGGAACTTGGGCGGCGGTTTGGGCGGCATCGCACTGGCGAGCATGCTCCGGCAGGAAGGGCTGTTGGCGAGCGGCACGGCGTCGCCGCGCGCGCTGCCCCAGCATCATGCGGCCAGGGCCAAGCGAATCGTGCAGTTGTATATGTCGGGTGCCGCAAGCCAGTGCGATCTGTGGGACTACAAGCCGGTTCTCGCGAAGCGCCACGGTGAAAAGTTCGATCCGGGCGAAGCGGTCGAACTGTTCCAATCGGTGCCGGACAAAGTCATGAAGTCGCCATTCGCGTGGCGGCAGCACGGACAGTGCGGCAAATGGCTTAGCGAGCCGGTCGCTCCCTTGGGCGCGTGCGTCGACGACATTGCCTTCATCCATTCGATGGTATCGAAGTCGAACGTGCACGGGCCAGCGACATTCATGCAGGCGACGGGATTCGTTCTACCGGGGTTTCCGAGCATGGGTTCTTGGATCAGCTACGGACTGGGCAGTTTGAACGACGACTTGCCGACGTTCGTCGTGCTGCCGGATCCGCGCGGATTCGCGCCGAACGGTCATATGAACTGGTCGTCCGGCTTTCTACCGGCCGCGCACCAGGCGACGATGGTGCAGCCCAGTGCCAAGATGCCGATTGCGGATCTGTTTCCACCGGGCGATACGTACGTGAACGCGGAAAGCGATGCCGACGGACAAACGGTGCTGCGCGAGCTGAATCGCGAACATGAGGCGAGCCGGCAGGGAGATTCGCGTCTGGACGCCCGCATCCGCTCGTACGAGCTGGCGGCCCGTATGCAGTTGAGCGCGCCCGAAGCGCTCAACATCGGCAGCGAGCCTAAGCACATTCTCAAGATGTACGGCCTGGATAAAGACAACACGGTCACGCCCCCGAAGGCCGCCATCGACACGGCGCAAGAGATCGAATACTTCGGCCGTAATTGCCTGGTTGCGCGGCGGCTCTTGGAGCGCGGTGTGCGTTTCGTGCAAGTTTGGAGCGGGGCGGACAACGGACATCCGCGCCGCAATTGGGATTCGCACGAGAACGTACAGCGCGACCACGGTCCGCTCGCGGCGGGCCTCGGCATCGGCGTGGCGGCGCTCATCCAAGACCTCAAACAGCGGGGCATGCTGGAAGACACGATCGTGCTGTGGACGACCGAGTTCGGCCGCATGCCCTGCAACCAGGGATCGACCGGACGCGATCACAACCCGTTCGTGTTTACCAACTGGCTGGCTGGCGGCGGCGTGAAAGGCGGCGTGAGCTACGGAGCGAGCGACGAGTGGTCGTACAAGCCGCTCGATCGCGATAAGCCGACGTATTGCTACGACGTTCACGCCACCGTGCTGCACCTCATGGGCATCGACCACACGCGGCTTACGTATCGCCACAACGGCATCGAACGCCGGCTGACGGACGTGCACGGGAATGTGATCCGCGAGATCGTTGCATGAAGCGTGTTCACGTAGCCGAGTTTCGGAGAAACTCGGCTACGTGGCGGACGCCGGCCTCATAGAGGCCGGCTACAGTGCTTCACTTCACGAAGCGGTGTTCGCCGCCGGAATTGCGGGCGATCGTGCGCATGAGGCCGATCGTCATGTGATCGACGAACGCGATCGTGTGAATGGGAATCTGCCGCATTTTGATTCGCCTGCTCGGCCGATTGTGCGCCCGCAGGACTTCGATCGCGAGTGGATGAAACTGGCCATCGGAAAGGAAGAAGATCGCGTCCGGACGAAGCGATAAGGCGTGGAGCAGGGCAGGGAGCGGGTTGGTGCCGCCGTGTGCATGGCTTTCGTTGACCCAGTTGACCGTTTTGGCGCGTTCCTTCTCTGTTGCCAGCACTGGTTCGTCCGCATCCATCGGGTAGGCGCCGTCGTTGAAGAAGATCACAAAGTAACGCTGATCGCTGGCCAATTGTTCGATGGAGTGCAGCAGTTCGTAGCGAGCACGGTCGAATTTGCCGCGCTCGTTCATGCTGTCGGAAGCGTCCACGACGTATGGCTCATCCGAAAAAATCTGCAACACAACAACGGAAGAAGATGCCGCGAATTAGCGAAGGGTTATTGGACATACGTGTGAGCTTGCTTTGGGT
>JAKEIB010000141.1 GCA_022614705.1 Planctomycetota bacterium
AACCCCGCTGTTTGAGGCCCTCACCGCCAAACATCAACCGTTTCCAGAATCCTCCGACCCTAACCAACTGAAACTTTTCGACTTATAGCCGGACACTACTGGCGTTGCATATTTATTTACCACGGAGGGCACGGAGGACACGGAGGAGGAAAATTTATGTCTCACGCGGAGGCGCAGAGGTCGCTGAGTAATGCAGTAGATTGAATGACAAAATAGTTGGAACGCTAGTTGTCGCGATCGGTACTCCGCGTTCACTGCGTCACTGCGTGAGATCTATTGTATTTGTCCTACTTCGTCTTCTCCTCCGTGCCCTCTGTGTCCTCTGTGGTTAATTCTTCCGACTTGCCTTTCTTCGCACCGAGACAATAAAGCGTGCCGTCGGTATTGCCGAGGATGATGCGGCCATTGACGACGGCGGGGGATGCGGTAAAGCTGCCGCCGAAGTCGCTGTCATAAATTACGTCGCCCGTGGCAATGTCGAGCAAATACAGTTTGCCGGCTGTCGTTGCGGCGATGACGCGTTTGCCGGCGATTACCGGTGAACTCTCGACACGACTCCGCGTGGGGACTTTCCACTTCTCATCGCCCATTTTCGGATCGAGGGCATAAATCGCTTTCCCCTGCGTGCCGAAGACGACGATATTGTCCGTGATTGCCGCCGCCGAACGGATGGGTTGGCCGCGACGCTCGTCGCGATACGTCCATGCGACGGCCGGTTTCCGGCTCGCGTCGGCCGGCACATCAATGGCGTAAAACGTGCCGCCCTCGGTGCCGAAATACACTCGCTCGCCGCGCATTGCGGGTGTTGAGCCGGTGGGGCCATCGATTTCGAGCGTGTGCATCTGGCTGCCGTCGGCCACGTCGATGATGTGAAGCAGGCTGTCGCAGCCGGCGAGCATGACGCGGCCGGCGGATATTGTGGGCGTGCAGCGGAGCGGGGCGTCGATTTGAAACGGCTTCCAGCGCTCCGTGCCGTCGGCCGCATTCAGGCAAACAAACGTACCAAACTCGGATGTGACGAGCACATCGTCGCCGTGCGGCGTCGGCCCGGCAAAGACTTCGCCCTCCAGTTTGTACGACCAAATCTCATTTCCATCGGCGATGGCGAGGCAACGCACGACGCCATCCAAATCGCCAACGTAGACTCGGTCTTTGTCGACTGCGGCACCCGCGGCAAAACCCATGTCGGGAAAGTCCTTGGTCCATACCGGGCTGCCGTCCGAGAGGCGGACAGCGTGAAACGTGCCGGCGCTATCGCCGACGTACACGATGCCGTCATTCACGACGGCGGTCGCATCGAAGCCGGCATCCTGTTTTGCCTTGTACGTCCACAGCACTTCGAGCTCGTCCGGCACGGCAGACTGAGCGACGCCGGTGCCAAGCGTGTCGCCGCGAACCACGGGCCAGTCCTCGGCAGCGGCGGACGCGGCCATCAGAGCAAGCGGCAGCGACACAATTAGCTGAATTCGCAAGAATTCAGACAGCGCTCGCACATACTGAATTCTTGCGAATTCAGCTACAGCTTCGCGAAAACGTCTAAAGGGCGGATTCATAGAGCCGCTGACAATCGGCAATTGTGATTTCGACGGGATTGAATTTGGCCGTCCACTGTTGCGAGGCGGCCGCCGCCAGGGTTGGTATCTGGTCGGGCGATAAATCGCATTCTGACAGTGTACCAGCAAGGCCGGCCTTTCGGGCGAGGTTCGCGATCCACTCAGCCAGGACGGCTGGTGCCGTATTATCCGTGAACGAGCCATTCAATGGCCTGCCGCACTGCAAAAGCTCACGATACCACTGGCCGACGTGCCGGCCGTTGTGACGGATCACGTGCGGCAACATCAGCGCGACGGCTTCGCCATGCGGAATGTCGCACGTCGCCGTGAGCGGATTGGCTAAAGCATGGGCAGCCCCTAGCATCGAATTCTCAATGGCCAGGCCGGCAAGGCAAGCGCCGAGCTGCATTTCGCCGCGAACATTAACGTTCTGCGGCTCGGCCAGTACGCGGGAAAAATTCGGCGCGAGGTGCCGCCACGCTTCTCGGCTGAAGGTGAGCGAGATCGCACTGCGGCGTTTCGTGACGTACGTTTCGATCGCGTGCGAAAGCGCATCGATGCCAGTGAGCGCGGTCACGCGCGGCGGTTGCGTGAGCGTCAGTAGCGGATCGAGAATCGCGGCGCGGAACGCGGCCCGCTTGTCGCCGCACGCCATTTTTACGCGCGTGTCGGCGTCGGAGATGAGCGCGTACGATTGCGTTTCGCTGCCGGTGCCGGCGGTCGTGGGGACGGCGATCATCGGCAGCATGGGACCGGTCGCCCTGCCTTCGCCCCAGTAATCGTGCAACCGGCCGCCGCACGAATACAGGAAGTTAATCCCCTTCGCACAATCCATTGAACTGCCGCCACCGAGGCCGACGATGAGGTCGGGTCGGAGGTCGCGAGCCGCTTTGAGCCCGGCGTCGACGTGTTCTGTCGTTGGATTCTCATGAACGCCATCGAATAGGGCGACAGTCAAGCCAACGTTCTTTAGCGATTCGATTCCGCGAGGCGTATGTCCGGCCGCGGCGATGCCCGGATCGCTGACGACTAACGCACGCCTGCCTCCGAGCGTTTCGGCGATTGCGCCGAGCTCGCTCAGTTTACCGGGACCGAAAACGATCCGTGTCGTGCATTGGAAGTCGAACGACATCATCATTCCGACTCCCTCCCCTCGGCGGGGAGGGTTGGGGAGGGGGGCGAAATCGGCGCAGAGGCCACTTTCGTCAGCGCTTTCCAGATGACGTCCACAATGCCGTCCAGCCTCTTGAGGACGTCGTGATTCCAAAAGCGAAGAACGCGAAAACCGCGCGATGCAAGCCATTGCGTACGGACTCGATCATATTCAATTGCTGACGCTTCGTTGTGCTGCCCTCCGTCTAACTCGATAACTAACTTGTTCGAAAAACACACGAAGTCGACAATGTAATTCTCAATCGCTGCCTGTCGACGGAACTTAAATCCCTTAAGTTGTTGACGGCGAAGAACTCGCCAGAGGCGACGTTCTGCGTCGGTCATGTTATTGCGAAGCTGACGAGCGAACTCGCGTTGTTCGGCGTTGCGATACATTGTGACCTCAATCCCCCCTCCCTAACCCTCCCCGCCGAGGGGAGGGAATTATGCAACTTGCAGCGCGCGGTTGCGGAACAGGAAATCGATGAGATTTCCTTCGTGGGGCTGGAGCCAATTTAGCTTGGTGGTGGGAATCGGACCGAGGTTGAGGCGGTCGATGTTTGTGGCGTTCGTGGCCGCCTGGCGGAACGACTCATCGTTCGTGATCACCGTGCCCACAAGGGTTGGGCCGATCCGCTTGAGCATCTCGGACTGCGGGCACTCGACGACCGTGGCGAATGGGAACATGTATTCCGTTTGGGTAACCGGCGATTCCGGAGATGGAACGTGAATGATCGTCGGGCGCAAGTAGCTGGCGCGCTCGTGCTCGACAAGCCTCGGGCCAAATCTCTCGGTGATGTGTGTCACGCCGGGCGCCTTTAAAACCTGCTCGATCTGTTTCCACACGGCGGCGCCCATGCCGGGCACGGTGAACGCAGCCAGGCCCGCTTTCGTGTCGGTCGGCGGCAGCACATCAATGGGGCCTAAGCGTTCAGCCAGCGCGTCGGCAATCTCGCGCGCGTTCCGCGACGCCCAGATGCCGGAGCAATTGATGCAACCCCGGCCGCTGTTGAGGTAGATGCTTTCGACCATCAAGTCGAGGTAGTCCGGCCAGCGATCGACGTCGTCGTCGCCCAACAGGATTTTGGAAAAGCCGGGGCCGTGGGCCTGCACTTTAGGGTTGCCGCGATAGCGATCGACCGTGGCGGTGCCGCCGAAAATCATGGCCCGCTCGCACGCTTCGAGTACGGCCGCGCCAGCTTCCGCCTCACCCGGATAGAGCGAAAACGCCTCGCGCGGCACACCGGCCTCGGTGTACGCGGCAAAGATGCGGTACGGCGTCCAGGGTTCTTGCGGGCCCGGTTTGAGCACCAAGCCCATTTGCAGCGCGATCACCGGCAGCCACAACGTGTGCACGCCGGGCGAATTCGAAGGCAGGACCGCCGCGAGTACGGGCGACTGGGCCTGATAGCTCACGACGACGCCGCGGCCCTCCTCGCCGTGGCCCCGGCTGAGGATCGCCAGGTCGAGCCCACGCGTGAGGCACTCGAGAATCTTTTCCATGTTCTTGAGCACGAACGAATTCTTGGCCATGTTCGCCCGGCACATGTGTTCCGGGAGGCCCGTGCTGGCCGACTGTTGATGGACGAAATCATCGGGCGACTGCGTGCCGTCGCCCATCGGCAGCGTGCCGTGCTCATAGAGATCGGCCGCCTTGCCGAGCATCGCGATTAACTCGCGACTGGAAAACTTTTGGAGCGCGTCGCGGGCTTGCTGGGCTTGCCGCATGTCGCGCTTAATAATCCCCCCGCCGGCCTGGCTCACTTTGGCGATCGGCTCACCCGTCGCGAAGTGATTCACTTCGGTGACTTCAAGCGAGTCGTAGGGCTGGCCCCAGCGGATGACAGGAAGTTTTATCATGTCACGACTGACTCACCCGAGAGAAGGCAGTAACCAACGATAGATTCACTCACCCGACTCGTCGAACGGCCGGAACCCACCGCCGATACAATATCCATGCTGTTCCGCCCAATCGATGATTAGATCTAGGAGCTGTTCGCAGTCCGACTGCGAAATCAGTTTTCTGTCATGGCCACAAAGGCCGAAATCGAAGTGCCATTCCTCGAGTTTCGTTTCGGACATTTGACGCACCCAGAAAGCTTTTTCTTGCACACAAGGCTTTCATTTAGTATACGCCCACGGTAGTCGATTCGGCCAAGCGGCTGAAGGGGCGCACTCCGCTGATGCCGTCCCAGGGGTACTCGGGGCAGGGGGGTTCGCGTTCGCCTTCGTCGCGTTCCAGGAAACCGGGGACGAAAAACTCCTTGGTCAGCGTCGTGAGTTTCGCGCGGCCTGTTTCGCCATAGCCCACGACGCGGTTGGCATCGTCGAAATCGACCACTTCCAGCACGGCGCGTGGCTGCGGCGCGTAGTATGCGATCTTGTAACCCTCAGCGGCGGTGACCGGTTTCGAGCAGGCCAGGCCCATGAGCGTGTTGCCGTACGTTGGCGTCATGTAAATGCCGCTGATCTCGGGTGGTCCGCCGAAAAGCTCTTCAACGCAGAAGCGGGTCCATTGCGGCGTGAACTCTGTGCCGCCGGAAAAGATGCCCGTGATGCCGGTCTCGCGCAGGCTGCTGCCGCGTTCTTCTAATGCGAGGCAAAGCGCCTCGATGAGCTTCGGCGTGCCGAACATGCATTTGATGTCGTGGCCCGCGCCGAGAATCGTGATCGCCTGATCGATGCAGTGCTGCTTGTACGCTTCGAGGTGCTCCATCCAGCCCTTTTTGATGAGTTTGATGACCCAGCGTGGATCGAGATCGATGCAGAAACAGATGCCGCCGCGATGTTGGGCCAAGTGTTCGACGGCCAGGCGAAGTCGCCGCGGACCGGAAGGGCCCAGCATCAGCCAGTTCGAGCCCCAGGGGAAGTACTTTTCCGGAAGCGTGTCGCTGAAGAGCGAGTAGTCGGTGCGAAAGTCTTCCACCGCGATCCGACTCTTGGGGACGCCGGTCGTGCCGCCCGTTTCGAAGACGTAGATCGGCTTGTCGGCCAGCCCCTTGGGCACCCAGCGCCGTACCGGTCCGCCGCGCAGCCATTCGTCTTCGAACGGTGGGAATTTACGCAGCTCGTCGAACGAGCGCACTTCCGTGAGCGGATCGAACTTGAGCCGCTTCTTGAAATCGAGCCAGAACGGGCAGCCCGTCGACTCGTGAAAATGCCAGGCGACGGTCTCCACGACATGCGCATCCAGGGCCTCGCGCGCCGCTCGAATAGCATCGTCGAAAACAGAGTCGCCCATCATCCGTGCTGAGAATTGGCCGGATTCGGCACGCTGCTCAATTGGGCCAGCACCTGGATCACGCTATTGAGATGGGCCAGCCGCGGCCCATAGCGGTCGATGAACTCATTGAGCAGAAATTCGCCTTCGACCATGTCATCGCTGGTGTCGTTAATTTCCTCGGTCATGCGATCGAGGTAGTCGATTTGCACGCGGGTGAGCGCCTCGGCCGCCTCACGACACGCGGTCGCCAAGGCCGGATGGGCGTTTCGCCATTGATGCAATTCGCTGGCCCGCTGTTTTTGATTGGCGACCAACGTGCTGGCCAGGTCTTCGAGCAATTCGTTCGTGCGGTCCTGCGCAGCCAGAACCTCGCGGAGCAATTCGGCCTGTTCTTCGCGCGGCGACAAATGCGAGTGAGTATGGCTCGCGGGCGTAACGTCGAGCTGCGAAAACAGCGGCGGCACGGGACGTCGTGTGCTGGACATGACCTGACGATTCCTTAGCGATTTCAATTTGCGGAAAGCGGTCTGCGGCACGAACGGAGTTGTATGATCGAGGCGGACCGGGCTTTTTGCAAGGGACGGTAAAGTACTTTTCGCGAACCGCGCGGATCGAGCCTATGGGCTGGACCCTCAAACACAACTTGTCCGCGCCTGGTTGAAACATTGAGACGGCGGCGAAATGCGAGAAACTCGCGGCAGCAGCTGCCAAGCCACTCGTCTCGGAAGGTGGGACCAAACGGCGAGATCTCCCCTCCACTCATTCCACTAGTTTAGCGAAAGCTTTAGCCCCATTCCAGGATTCGGCAGAATTTTCTGGCCCGGAGTCGGCGAGAATTCGACCATGTTCGTCGCAGCTGACCATTGCTAATCGACTTACGTTTTTGCCGTGGAAATTGGCACGACAACGCCCTAAAGTCGGCTCGTCGACGGTCCCGATGGATTCTGTACCTCGGACAGCCTTCCCGAGGTGAGCGCAAATATTGCGCAAATCACTCACTTTGTTGCCCCTGACCGTGTTGCCGGTGTCGCCATGCCACGCGAAAGCCGTAGCTCCGAACCGACGTTCGGCTTTTTGTCGACGCTCGCTTCGCCGGAACACGGTCATTTCGGCGGCTACCTGATAGTTTCGACGCTGGGCCGGCCACTCGAATTTCACTGCACGTCGCCAGTTCGGCCTAGCCGCGCGCAGGAAATCCTGTACGGTCCGACGCTTCAGCCCTACTTGTTTGGCGAACAGATTGCCGGTGCGCTGCTGCAAGCAGCCAAATTGGCACCTCGCCTGATTTTGACCGATACCGCCGCAATCCTTACGGCCGGGCCGCTGGCAAAAGCGCCGATGGCGCTATTGCTGTCGCGGGAAGAAGGGGATCATTCATTCGACAAATCTTACAGCGACAATGCGGGCTTTGCTAGCGGAGCGGACGTAAGCCGCCTCGGCCACTTCGACGGCCAAATTGCGGCTGGCGGTTACAACTTGCAACTTCCGACTGGTTCCGAGGCGGAGATCCGCGCTGTGGCGGAGTTCGCCACGCAACTCAGTCAATACGTCGACCTTTCGGAGCCGTTTGGCCGGATTCACGAAGCGATCCGCGAAGCGCAGCGCATCGGCGGACGCACGGCCGAATCTCATGGCGAAGCAGCTTAAACAACGCGAGCATATCGGGCTGCTGTGGTCGCTCGACGCGAGCCGCTCGGCACTGAGCACCGCGGTGGGTGAACCGGAATTGGCGCCGCAGTCGACGACGGTGGATTTGAATGTCGCGCCGGCGGGCGTTGTGTCCTCGCCTCTTGCGTCGGTGCCGATACGCACGATTGGGTGCGTGTTCGAGCAAGGAGCCACCCGGAGGGTACCCGGCCGGGAACAGGGAGTTCGCACTGCGAAACAGAACGCCCAAAATGATGATGCTCCGTGCTCCATGCTCCATGCCGGGTACCCTCGGGGTAGCTCCTTGCTCCATGCTCCGCGCTACACTCGCATTCGGCCGCCGCGCGACGTTGTAAAGTTGGAAGATCGGTTGCGGCTTCTGCTTCAGCCGCCGTTGGAATCGCTGCTGGCCGCTCGCGCTCTGCGATTCGCCTTTCCACCGTTCGGATATCAATTGGACGGCATTGCGTTTCTCTATCCTCGCCACGAAGCCGTGTTGGCCGACGAAATGGGACTCGGCAAAACGATGCAGGCGATCACGGCCATACGGCTGTTGGTGCATCAGCATCAAGTGCGTCGCGTGCTGCTGATCTGCCCGAAGCCGCTGGTAAGTAATTGGCAGCGGGAATTCGCGCAGTGGGCGCCGGAACTGCCGGTGTCGGCCCTGGAAGGTGGGCCCGTCCGCCGGCAATGGCGATGGCGCGAAGGTGGTGACGTGGTAACGATCGCCAACTATGAAACGGTGGTTCGCGACCGGGCCGAAGTGTGCCACGAATCCAACCATTACGATCTGGTCGTGCTCGACGAATCGCAGCGTATTAAAAACGTGAGCAGCACGACGAACGAAGTGGTGCGATCGATCCACCGCAGCCGCAGCTGGGCGCTTACCGGCACGCCAATCGAAAACAGCGTCGAAGACCTGGCGGGCATTTTCGAGTTTGTCGCGCCGGGTCAAGTCGATGCGAAGATGAAGCCACGGGCGGTGGGCCGGGCGATTTCCGACCACATTCTACGGCGCTCGAAGGATGCCGTGCTCTCCGACTTGCCGCCCAAACTCTTTCGCGATGCGGATGTTGAGCTCACGCCGGAGCAGGCCGAATCGTATCGCCTCGCCGAGGATGAGGGCGTCGTTCAGCTGCGCGAGATGAAGCATGCGCTCACGATTGGCCACGTTTTCGAACTCGTACTGCGACTTAAGCAGATATGCAATTTCGATCCGACGACCGGCGCGAGCTGCAAGATGGAGCGACTCGAAGCCGACGTGGAAGAGTGCGCGGCAAGCGGCCAGAAGGCCATTGTTTTCAGCCAATGGGTGCAAACGCTCGAGGAGCTGCGCGAGCGGCTAGAGCGTTTCAATCCGGCCGAATATCACGGCCAGGTGCCCAATCGGCATCGCGACTCTGCGATCGAGCGGTTTCGCGATGATCCAGGCTGCCACCTGATGCTCATGACGTACGGCGCCGGCAGCGTGGGACTCAATCTGCAGTTCGCAAGCTACGTGTTTCTATTCGATCGCTGGTGGAACCCGGCCGTGGAAGATCAGGCGATTAATCGGGCCCATCGCATCGGCGTCAAGCGTTCGGTGACGGTGACGCGATTTCTGGCCGTCAACACGATCGAACAGCGAATCAACGAAATCCTCGAACGCAAGCGCGAGCTATTCGACTCGGTGTTCAATGAGTCTGTCGCTTCGCCGCGGGGCGGCCTCTCACGAGAGGAAGTCTTTTCGCTATTCAATCTGGCGGATCCCGGTCAGGATGTGACCGCGGCCGCTTAATCGTCACGACGCCGAAAGTCGATGATCGGTTGGGTCTATTGTGGGCGTCAGAAATGTGGGGGAACAAGCCCAATCCCGAAGGGATTGCATCGTTTAGCCCAGGGTTGGTCGCCGTGGCGACCTACCCTGGTTACGGGCACAAGCGCCATCGCGACAACCCTGAAAGGGTTGCATCCCCTTCCGATCCAACCCTTTCAGGGTTGAATTCCGCTGTTTGTATCTGCACCCAAGGTAGCTCGGTCGCCGCGGCGACCAACCCTTGGGCTGAAAGATTGAATCCCGTTGGGATTCGGATACATCCCTTCGGCCAATTTCCACCCATAATCGAGACGCTCACACTTGGGTCTGCGGCACACGTAAAGTCTCTTGACTTTGCCAAGTGTATCGTGACGTGGTTTCGCGATCGTCTCAAAAACCGCGGCAAGACGTTTGCTTAGCACGCGAGCGTGGGGCATGATTCCATATCGGAAGGTCTCTCTCCACCCACCCTCGTGAGATTTTCGCATGGATGCCCTAAAAACTGCTTTCAAATGGCCCGTTGTTTTGATGCTCCTGCCGTTTGGTGCGACAACGACCGCGCCGGTCAGGAACTGTCGAGCCGATGACGTGGCTTGTTGCTGTAGTTGTGGTGATTCGCACCATCATTTTGATGGATCGACGTTGTGCCGGTGGAGTCGCACCTGGCATGGCCCCAACTCTCTGAGACAGCCGCTCGACCCGTATTTCATTCCGCGGCGTACCGACCCGTGTGACTTTGGCGGTTACGCAAGATGTTGTGGCGACCATGGGTGCCAAATGGCGATTGAACGCGACTACGTTATGGAACACCCGGTGGCGTATGAGGACGGAAATGCCTTTGCCGATGGCGGCTTGTCCGACGCGGGGCTTCAGCCGGGCTTGGAACGACTGGGGCAGATTCCGAACGACCTGGGGATCGCGGGCGCGATGCCGGCGGGGCCGGCGCGGCCCGGCCGCTGAAGCGGCCTCGCCATCGGGCGAAATAATCCGGGCGATCGTTAGAGTTTCACACTTTGGTGGCGAATATCCGCCGATGGGTTCTTGGGGACCTGTTCTGCTGGAGAGGGCGTGCGCGGGGAGTCGATAAGAGAAACATAACGGGAGGGCAAAACACGTAGTGTTTTGCTTCAGGATAGAGGTCATGGCAAGACACGGATTGGCTTGCCATGACCTTTTTATTTGTGCGCCGCAAATTGTAGCTGGCCTCTATGAGGCCGGCCTTTGATGCAGCGATCCGGGCCGGGGTCAGAGACCCCAGCTACAGTCGCTTCATCACGATCCGAGCGAATCGAGCAAAGCTTTCGCTTCTTGCCGATTCACGAAGATCACGCCCGTCTCGGCGTCCAAGGCTTCTTGAAGGATTTGCTTAGCGGCGGCCTGGTTGCGATCGGCCAGCATTTTCGCGACCAAGTAACGGCTGTCCGGGCTGAGATTGCCTAGCTGGATCGCCTCGCGAAGCGCCTGTTCGGCATCGGCATTTCGCCCGTGCTGGAACAGGACCCAAGCAAACGTCACCTGGGCGTCGGCGCTCTGATTGTTGAGCCGCGAGCTGATGCCCGCGAATTCGAGCGCCCGTTGCCGCTTGGCGGGCTCGGCTTGATCGATCAGCAACAGAGCAAGCTGATTCAGCGTGTCGGCGTTTGCCGGAGAAATGCGGAGCGCCTCCATGAAATGGTCTTCGGCTGGCTTGAGCTGCTTGTTCATACGAGCGGCAATGCCGCTCAAGATATGCAAATTGAGCACTTCCGGATTCGCCTTGCGCGCATCGGCCAAAACCGTTTCGGCTTTCTTCAGGCTCGCTTCGCTCCCGTTTTTGATCAACCATTGGCCATAGGCAATGAGTGTGGCGGGGTCCGATTTGTTGGCGGCAATCGCACGGTCGAAGAATTGCTGCGCTTTCTCCTGCATTTTCGGATCTTCTTTAGCCAGCTGATCGTACATCAACGCGGCCGCCACATCCGGCAAGGGATACACCTTGTTTTTATCTTTCTCGCGGGCAATCTTGAATTCCTCGTAGCCCGGAGAAAACTTCTTCTGCAAGAAAAGGGCCTGGCCGAGCCGGTAATGCGCGGCGGCGTTATCTGGATCGACTTTCAGTAGCTCTTGAAGGTCGGCGGCGGCGGCTGGCCAATCCCGGCGTCGCTCGTAAACGCTCGCGCGTCCGGCGCGCGCGGCAATCTGAAAATTTCGCTTTCGTTTGGGATTCTGCGAAAACTTTTCGATCAGCTGCAATGCTTTGTCGTTGAGCGATTCGCCTTCGATGAAGCGGCCCTGTCGGATCGCCTGGTCGGCAAGTATCAAATAGGCCTCAGGATCGCCCGGAACTTCCAACGCCGTTTTTTCCAACGACGCACGGCCGGCGGCCGCATTACCGGACAGGAAGTACAACTTCGCCAATGTTACGTCGGTGGGCGGCAACGCGGGGTCCTTGCGTTTGGCCTCTTCCAGCAACAGCCTCGCACCGGGGACATCCCGATTGCTGAATCGTTGAATGGCCTGATCGACATCGGGATACTTGGAGCCAACTTCCGAGACCGAGTCACCGATCAACATTTGGGTCGTAATCTGTCCGTCCGCCTGTCCGGCCAGAACCGCGACGACGACAGCAAATGGGACACTCCGAGAAAAGCGCAAACGCCACAATGAGCGGATCATGACAAAGCCTCGCATGAATGATTGAGATTTGACGCTGTGGTGAGGAGAAGTCCTCGATGGAATCGATGGTCGCCGGCGTAATTTCGCAGCACCGGCCGCGGCCAACTCCACCTCGACAAGCTAATTGGTTACTATGGATTGTAGAACCAAATCGTTCGCCACGTCAGCCATGATGGCCAAAACTATCACGGGATTGTTTGGGCGGACGCCGCACGTCGCTCAGCCAATTCGTGCCGCCCGCCGCGGCTGGGCAAACGGTATCCGACTGCCGGCGGTTTGCGAAGGCTACGAAGATAATTTGGCCCAAGGCTGTTGAGTGTTCGGAGCCGTTTTTACACGTGAGGCCACGATCGCCCCTCGGCGGGTTTCTTTTTTCGCCGCGCGCACGCTATTCGCCGCCGCATTATTCGCCCTCACTGCGACTGCCTGGCAACTCCTGGTCGGCTCACAGCGGCTGGAAAACGTGGGCGACCTTGCCTGGTTTGGCGCCTCGGCATTTCAAATTCTGGCCCAGCTGCAACTGGCCGTCGCCATGCCCTTTTCGGCGCTGCTCGTGGCTTCGGCCGTGGCGCTAGAGAAGGATCGAAAGACGCTCGACCTGTTGCTGATGACAAACCTCTCCAACACTGAGCTGGTGTTGGGAAAGCTTCTGGCCGGCATGTTGTCGGTGGTCGTGGTGGTAGTCGCCGCATTGCCGCTCCTAGCAATCATTTCGCTTTTGGGCGGAATCTCGTCCGGGCAAATCTTTCGAGTTCAGGCGGTAACGCTTGCCAGCGCATTGGTCGCCGGCAGCCTCGGTTCGACCGTCGCGCTGTGGCGCGAGAAAACGTTTCAGGCGTTAGCCATGACCGCGCTCGTGCTCGTGCTGTGGCTCGTCGGCTGGGAGATCGCGGCTGCTGGTGGACTTGGACAATCGTGGTGGGGAATTAGCACTCAAACGTGGGCCACGGCGATGAGCCCGTGGCAAGCCGTGCTCGCAGCGGCCCAGGCGCAATTCGCCGATACCGAGGCAAGCGGGCTGCTGACGGACCCTGTTCATCTTTTCCTCAGCAGCGCTGTCGCAATTTCCGCGTTGCTCAACATCTTGGCGATTGCGCTCGTGCGTGTTTGGAATCCGACGCGAGAAGTCCAACCGAAAACAGAGCTCGAACGGCAATCGGACACGCCGCAATCCCACGATGCGGCCGCAACTGCCGACGAGCGCGTGATTCGACTTCACGGGGCGGGCGGCATGGTCCGGCCCGTGTGGGACAACCCGATTTTGTGGCGCGAGATCCGCACTTGGGCATTCGGCAAAAAAATCCTGTTGATTCGCCTCGCGTACTGGGCCGTGTTTGCGGCGTGTGCGGCCGCTGTCGTGACGTTGGCGTCCGGCAGTGGAGTTACGAATGCTGGGCAGGCCATTCCACCTGCTGCCAAACCGCTCGTCGCATTGTTGGTCGTCGGCTTGATCCTCCTTAATGCGCTCGCCGTTACGTCGATCACGAATGAGCGCGATAGCCGAGCCCTCGACCTGCTGCTCGTGACGGACCTTTCGCCCAAGGAAATTGTGCTCGGCAAGCTGGGCGGCGCCTTCTACAACGCCAAAGAGATGATTCTTTTGCCGACGGCGCTTTGCGTGTATCTTTGGTTCGTCGGGCGACTGACGACTGAGAATCTCGTCTTCTTAGTGGGCGGACTGATCGTGCTTACCGTATTCGCTGCCACGCTCGGCCTGCACGCTGGAATTACCTATGCCAACTCCCGCACGGCGATTGCCACCAGCATCGGCACGCTGCTGTTTCTGTTCCTCGGCATCGCGACGTGCATGCGAATCATGCTCGCGTTCACCGATACGTTCGAATATCAATTCGGCGCGTTTTTAGGAGCCATCGCCGGCGGCAGCCTGGCGATGTACGTCGCGCTAGGTTGGCGAAATCCGTCGTCGGCGCTCGGGTGGGCGTCGGGAATTACCCCGTTCCTTACGTTTTTCATCATTACGAGCTTCCTGCTCGGCAATTTCGGTACCGTATTCTTGTTGACGGTGTGCACCTACGGCTTCGCAACGGCGGCGATGCTCGTGCCGGCGATCTACGTGTTCGACGTCGCCACCGGCCGCACGACAGCGCAGGAAGAGTGAGAAAATAAAGCCGGCGATGTTATCGTCGGCATTTCCCGCCGGAGATAACATCGCCGTGATGCGAAACCGGCGATGATATCGCTGGCTTTATGGTGGACAGTAGTTAGCGCGAGTAGCCCAGTGACTTGATCACCGCGAGCATCTCCTCGAACGTGATGAACCGTCGGCGGTGCTGCACTTTGTAACCGTCGATCGCGCGTGCCAGCTCGGCGGCGTCGGGCGAGAGCTCTTCGTAGGTGTTGGCGAATTGGCGACGCTCGAACGGCAGCTCCTCGTTGAGCTGGATCGGGCCGCGTCGATCGACAAATGTTCCGGATGAAGCGGTAGCGCTCGCGGACATGCGGACATACTCCTTGGAGGGATTCGGGCAGGCAGAAGGATCGGAAAACCGACATGGACCCGCGAAAACATACGCCACGAATGAGGGCACGGCAAACCAATCCGACGTAAATGGGCGATGTTGACGATTGTAGGAGTTGTGCAGCAGTGCGGACGAGGGGGAGAGTGGGAGGGGGGAGTGGGAGACACAGCTCGAAGCGTGAAGTCGAATCTCCCACTCTCCTTGTCTCCCCCTCTTATTTCCTCACCGGCGCTGCGCCGCGTCGGCGCTTGGCCGTGCGGCCAGCTGGGCGAGCAAGTCGCGGCTCGCCTGATGCGTACCATCGACGGCCAAAGCCTGTTGGACGGTCGTCGTGGCTTCGGCGTACTGGCCCGCGGCCGATTGGGCCTGGGCCAAATAGAACAAGAGGTTGGCGTTGGGCGGCCCGCGACGCGTCGCAGTAAGAATTACCTCGGTCGCCTGATGCGGTCGCTTAAGATCCAACAGCGTCAGGCCTTCGAGCAAAAGCGAGTTCGGCGGTTCTGCGCCATGCGGATAGGTATCGTGCAAGTGATGCAGCGTCGTCAGGCATCGCACCGGCTCACCGCGTTCGCGATACATCACCGCCAGCTCTAGAAGCATGTCGGAGCTATCCGGAGCGAATACCAGGGCCCTTTGAAGGTCGGCCAGCGCACGATCCGGCTGGTTCGTTTGACGAAACACGCGGCCGCGGAGTGCCCAGGCGCCGGCCAGTTGTGGATCGAGCCGTATGGCTTCTTCGGCGCGCTCGAGGGCCGCATCACGGGCACCGGCTGCAAGGGCCATCTCGCCGGCGCGGACGGCCAAAGTTGCGTCTTTTGGCTCCAATCGCACAGCGGCGGCGATGTGCGACATCGCCTCATTGGCCGCGCCGCGATGCCACAATGCCTCGGCCAGTTGGCGGCGGACTTCCGCATCGTCCGGCGAAGTCTCGAGTCCCTGCCGCAATAGGAACTCAGCCTGCTGCCACTGGCCGGACTGCATCGCCGCCACGCCGTGTCGCGACAATTCCCGGCCAGCGGCGATGGCGTCCGCATTCGCGCCGCGACGTCCGAAAGTCGCGCAACCGGCTGCGCTAAGCAGCAGCGTTATGCCGATCAGGCAACCTGCAATAGCCAAACGGCGGCACGCTGCGCCCGCAGCGCCGCGTGGAGGCCAGCGCGTGGAACGAATTCCCGTCGACAAGAAGCACTCGTGATTGCGAAGCAAAGAGAGTCGTCGAGGCCAAAGCGAAGAGGAGGGCGGATACTAGCACACGCTGAGGGCCCAGACAACGGCGATCACCCGATTGAAGATTGTGCAAGCATTGCATTTGTAAAAGCTACAAGGCTACCGCTAGGATATGGGTCGCCTCGGATTTCATCGCCCGGCGGTTGTGGATTTCGGATTGCGGATTGGGGCATAATTACGGCGAAACGCACTACTTGCAGTAGCGTGTGGAGACAAATTCAGTGATTCCGCCATCGATTGGCACGCCGAGTGCATTGATCGGCTTCCGTTCGGACGCAGCCACGATGCTGGCCGTCCGCCACTAATCCGCTGTGAATCTTAGCAAACTGTCGCCGCGGTTTGGCGACCTATGCCCGTCACGGGATACTGCACGTTTCACACTACCAGGGAGAGTAAGTGCCGAGAGCCGCTCCGGCACGGGTACATTTTCAGAGGGTGAGGGTTGTTCGGCTCGGCTCGCCGGACGTTTTGATTGCCGCCCGCACGGCGATTCCCGCCATTCGTTCCTCAGCGGACGAATGACGCCCTGCAATCGGCGCGGTCATCCTCCCCTAAACCGAGGACCCGGTTGGCACCGCTCGCAGAGCCAACCGGGTCCTTTTTTCGTCGTAGCTGAAGTCGCAATACTTCAGCTCGTGTCAGCCGTAAGGCGGCTGAATTCTTGCGAATCCAGCTACAGGATCCACACGTCACGTGTTCGTCATCTTCCTCAGCAACCAATCGCCCATGCGCGGTGAGAATTGCGAGATCGTAAACAGCAGTCGCGCTCGGCGTGGAACGATCAACTCGGCGCGGCGTTGCTCGCATGCACGGAGTATCTTCTCGGCAAGCCAACGGGGATCGATGGCCCGCACCTTGGCGCCGCCGCCCGGTTGATGCGCTGCCGCTGGCACGTCCGGGGCCTGCGTGACGTATCGTGCGCCGGCACTCTGTCGATCGTCGCGCGCAATTGGCCCAGGGCACACGAGCAATGCGTGCAGTCCTTTGTTGCCCATCTCCATGCGTAACTGCTGGGCGAACGCCGCAAGTGGAAACTTGCTGGCCGGGTACGCACCGAGATACCCGGCGGCCACCTTGCTCGCCAGTGAACCGATTAGTACCAGGTGCCCGTGGGATTCGCTCAACGCAACGGCGAACGCCTGGGTACACCTCACGGCCGACAAGAAGTTCGTTTCTATGAGATCGCGAAATTCGTCGACGGAGGTTGAGAGCGCCGTACCGCGCATCGAGCGCCCGGCACAATGGCACAACAGGTCCAGGCCTCCCCACGCGCTTTGAACCGTGGACGCAAGCCGGTCGACATCCGATTGGCTGGTCACGTCGGCAGCAACGGCCAGAACGTTTCCGCCCCGGGCTTTGAGTTCCTGGGAAGTGGCATCGAGCGCCTCTTTTCCGCGAGCAACGATGGCGACCCGCGCCCCGCGATCGACGAGCACGTTCGCCAGCGCCCGGCCCAGTCCGGCGGAACCGCCTGTCACCACCGCCCGTTTATCGCGCCAGTAACTCATAGGTCGCGATTGCGCGTGTTACAAAGAATTGAACCACGACGGCACAACGGACACGACGGAAATGGATCGTTCGATCTCAGATCGCTCAGATCTCGTGACATCTGCGAATGGACTTCCGTATGCGGTGTCCGTAGTGTCGTCGTGGTTGAAAACTATTTCGATTTAAACGATGTGGTGCGCCAATACACTTCGGGCGCGCCGCCCGTGACGTTTCGGTGAAAGCGTCGCGGGTAACCAAGCCCGGGATCGAACTCGCAGCGCAGCCACAGTCGCGCTCCGGGCGGCGCCTGCATTTCCCGCTGTGGATCCTCCGCGAATTCGAACTCGCGCTCCAGCATTTCAAACTGTCCCGGCACCGACCACTCGTCCCACGTCCACTCGGGAGTGGGAAGGCCGTCGCGCGTAGAAGCCGTCACGGCGCCGTCTCGCACTTCGACGTGCACAATGCCCGGCTGGGCGCCGTCAATTTGAATGTCGATGTCGTAACTTGCCGGCCCGCGTTTTTGCCAACGCTCAGTGGCCGCGTGCAGTGACTCCTCGGTCATGTCCGGAATCTTGTCGACGATGAACGCCTGAATCGCAAAGATGATTGCGAAAAGCACAAGCGCGACGCCAATCAGTCCGAGAATCCCCGCCCTCGGTGATCGCCGAGTATCGTGAACTGCCCGCGCAACGCTCTCGCGCCTGATTGGGACCGTGACACTTTCACCATTGGACGGCGGATCTTGATGCGACGCAGACAACTCGTTGCTACTCCTTGGCGGCAAAGCCAACTCGCAATCGAAGACCGACCATTCGAGGGGCTTTGCGGTAACAGAGTATGGTTGATCGGCACGGTCGGAATCAAGCCAGTCGGTCGCCCGATTCGTTGTCCTTTGCGAGCGAGCGAGAAACGAGGCCGCCGGGTTAGAAATCGGCCGGCCGTGGGGAGATAAGTCGCGCCGTGCTTGATGACGAAGCTCCACCCTTAGCGGCGAACAGCGGCACACCGGCAGAACGAATGTCCGTCGCTGTTAATCGACCTAACGGCGGTAGGTTCGCGTCCCCTGCTGCGATCGTGGGCGGGTGGCAGTTCGCGTTTTGTTCTTCGAGCTCTTTTGGCTGGCCGTCGACTTCTCGGCCGGCTTGGCGGCGATCTTCGCCTCTTTTTCGAGCAGTTTTTCTTCCATCCGCATGATGTACTGCATGCTGCTGGTTGGCCCCGCGAAGCCCAGGATGCGCTTGTCGATGTCCATCCGCTGACCCACAACGCGGCCAGCCTCGATGTCGAACTTCACTTCGCCTTCCATAAGGCGTTGGACCAACTGGCATTCGATCGCCGCATCGATGGGCGAAAGCACTTGGTAGGTGGCCTTGATGGTTGCGATGCCGCTCGCTACGTTCACGAGTTCGTGATGCCGACGGGTTTGGATCGACTTCGTGCCACCGTTTTCCAAAGTAACTACCACTTCGAACGGCTCGTCCCAAGTGTCACCGATGGCAACCGGCTCTTCCGGCAGTCGCAGAGCAACGGGTGCGTCCTCGTCGGTGCTTGGGCCGCGCACTTTCAAATCGCGTCGAATGACTTTGCCGCGCGGCGAAATGCGCACAATGCTGAGCGGCACACCAATGGCTTTCGCCGCGTCCTCGAATCCGGGCGGCGGGTTCTTGTCGCGATCGCTGTCGTACTTGGTCGGATCGCGGTCCGGAAGCTGGTTGATCATTTGCACACGCTCAACCACGTTGATGAATTCAATCTCGCCGCTTTTGAGCACGTCGGTCACCTTCCAAAGTTTCACCGAATCGGTGCGGGTTTGCGCGGCCTGAGTTTCCTGCTCAATGGTGCTGCGGATCGAGGCGCGGTGCGTTATTTCATATCGCAGCACATCGCCGCGTTTGAGCTTGTACCTCAAATCGTATTGCTTGACCTCTGGCTTCTCAGGCACCAGCGCGATCAGTGCCGGACCGCCGCTCGATGTTGCGGCCACATTTTCCTCCGCCGTTGCCTGCACAGCCACGAGGAAGATGCCTAACAACGCGGCAAAGATAGAAACCAATCGTCGAGTAAAGACACGATGGGTCATGATTCGCTTCCTTGCAAATTTATAGCTGGCCTCTGTGAGGCCGGCTTTTTTGCCTATAACCGGCCGGGGTCGCAGACCCCAGCTACAGTTTAGTTATTAATCCGCAACTGCCCGCCCCAGCCAAGCTTTTCGCGGAGTCTTCGATAATAACTCTGCCCTCGCACGACGACCATCTGGAACCGCGCTTGCGAGCGAACGATTCGCACGCGGTCGGCCGCTTGGAGCGTGCCCAGCACGTGCCCGTCGACGACGAGGGACGTGCCTTCGTGCGGCTGCGGCACGGCGAGCTCGATTGTGCGATCCGCCGACTCGACCACGGGGCGGTGAGTCATCGTGTGCGGACTGATCGGCAGGATGATCAAGGCCTGCATGTCGTTGCGCAGGATGGGTCCGCCGGCCGACAGGCTGTGGGCCGTCGA
>JAKEIB010000142.1 GCA_022614705.1 Planctomycetota bacterium
CCCGCTGTTTGAGGCCCTCACCGCCAAACATCAACCGTTTCCAGAATCCTCCGACCCTAACCAACTGAAACTGTTCGACTTATAGCCGGACACTACTGGATGAACATATGGAAAAATCATCACATTCTAGCGCCAATCATTCGGACGTTCGCAGGAGGGGATTTGCCTAATACCGGATCAGGCTCGCCCGCGTCTTTGGCGGCTTTCAAGACTTCGGCCGGGTTGGTGCCGCTGGCCACAATCCGCGTCATTGAGTGATCCCAGGCGATCCATTTGCCGGCGTATTCAATCGGCACGGTTGGATGTTTGATCTCAGACATTCGATTCGACTCCTGCTGATATTATAGCCTGGTTGAAAGGTGCAATTCGAGCCCAACCATGCACATTCGATCATTTCGCGCCCGAGCGTAAGTTCGACGAGAATTCCCAGCAAAGTTCGCTGTGCCTTTCGACACATTGCTCGGCGTCGAAGCAATCGACGATTCGATTGCGGGCGGCAGAGCCAAGTTGTCGTGCGAGATCGACATCGTTGAAAATACGGTCGGTCCGGCGGGCACGAGTCGCGCGGCCGGAGCGCTCTAGCGGGGGGATTAAGTATCCGGTTTCATTGTCGATGACTAGCTCGCGGTTCAGCGGCGTGTCGCTGGCGATGACCGGTACTCCGGCGGCCATTGCTTCCAGGATGGCGATCGAGTGGCTGCGGTTTTCGCTGGCGTTCCACAGCACGTCGAGGTGCGGCATGATCCGCCACACGTCGCCGCGCTCGCCAAGAAATTGGATGTGGTCGAGGTCGCTCGCCAGCCGGGCGTATTGTTCGAGCTGCCGTCGCTGCGGGCCGTCGCCGATTATCAGCAGGCGCAGGTTGTCGTACAGCACTCGCAGCAAGTCCGCCGCCCAGATGAGGTCCTTCACGCGATTCTCCGGCACCAGCCGGCCGACGACGCCGATCAAACGAGCGTCTGTCGGCAAATGCAATTCGCGAAGTAAACCTTCGCGGGACACATCACTAGCTGGCGCAGGCGCAACACCCGGTGGAATAATAGTGAACCTATCCCCCGACAACCCCTGCCCCGCATACCAGTCGCGCAAATACGTGCTATCCGTGGTGAGCCGCGCCGCTCCCATTGTCAATCGTCGTGCGATGATTAGGCGTTCTCCGCCGGTCCACCGATCGATCCGATACAGCCCAGTCACGACGTTTTGAACGCCGCACCATCGCGCCGTTGCGAGCCCGTAAACGCCCGCGTCGTAGTTCCACGTATGCACAATGTCGGGCCGCAGCGAACGCACGAGCCGGTGCAGCTTGTAGTACGCGACCGGATCCGCCGTCCATCGACGACCAAGCTCGGCCGTCGAAATGCCGGCCGCGCGAAACGCCGCGGCAAGTGCCCCAGAGCCGCCGAGCGCCGCCACATGAACATCACAGCCCCGCTCTACCAGCCCACGCGACAGCACGAATACCTGCGTCGCCACGCCCGTGCGTCCGAGCGATTCCGTGATGTGCAAAATACGTCGCGACACAAGCTACCACATAAAAACCGCGAAAATGAAACACTAAGACACGAAGGACACTAAGGGACTCCCGTTATACTTCCGATCCCCTTCGTGTCCTTTGTGTCTTCGTGGTTAACTCACTCCGACGCCAAGTCCTCCGGCTCCAGCGCTGCTACATACGGCAAATTGCGGAATCGGTCCTCATAATCGAGCCCGTAGCCGACCACGAACTCATCCGGAATTTCAAACATCACGTAATCCGGCTGGATCGGCACCTCGGAGCGATCGCTCTTGCGCATGAGCACCGCGGAGCGAAGCGACGCCGGCTCGTGCATGAGCAGTTGGGCTAGCACCTCGACCAGCGTGTGGCCCGTGTCGAAAATATCGTCGATCACCAGCACGTCGCGGTCCTTAAGATTCGGCAGCGAGGCCTGCGTCGTGACGAAATCGGCCCGCGGCTCGTCGGGCGTGCGATAACGGCTCGCTTGAATCAATGCCACGCGCAGCGGCATCTCCAATTGCCGAATCAAATCGGCCAGCAGCACCAAGCTGCCGGTGAGAATGGCCACGATCGTGACCGGCCGCTGACCATACGCGACGGAGAGCTTCTCGGCCAATTCGCGTACGCCTTCGCGGATTTGATCGGCACTCAAGATTTGCTTCACGCGATGTGCTTTCTGCTACGTGGCGACAGGCGGCTCGCCTGTCGAATGCTGCTACGAGCGGCCATTCTACGCGGCGCGTCGTGGCACCACTAGACGAGCGGCGCGCGGCTCGCGAGCATGGCTTTATGCACGAACAAGTTGGGGTTTGGAGCGAAAGCACGGTGGCCGGCCATTCGTGCCGTGTGTTTGAGCCGGCCGCGCCGAGCCCACATCGCTTCGTCGTGATTTATCTGCACTGTAGCCGCAGCGCGTCGCTTCGCGGCTATCCGGCCTTCACGCACGAACTCGAGCGCCACGGGCTGCGCGTCATCGAGCCCGTCACGGGGCAAAGCTGGTGGACCGATCGCATCTGGCCCGAATTCGACCCGCAAGTTTCGGCCGAAGCCTACGTGCTCGACCGCGTGGTGCCATACGTCGCCGAGCGTTGGAACGCGCGGCCGCCGCAGCTCGCGCTGCTTGGCGTGAGTATGGGTGGGCAAGGTGCGCTGCGCATCGCGTATAGGCATCCCGATGTATTTCCAACCGTGGCCGCGATCTCGCCGGCGATCGACTTCCAGAAGCGGATCGAGGAAGGCGTCGACCCGGGCCTGGATTTCATGTACCGCGACGCCGAAGATGCACGGCAAGACACGGCCACGCTGCACATCCACCCGCTCAATTGGCCGCGGCACCAATTTTTTTGCTGCGATCCGAGCGACGTGCGCTGGCATGAGTCGGCCGACCGGCTGCGGATGAAACTTTCGTCGCTCGGCGTGCCGTTCGAGTGCGAACTGGAAACGGAAGCGGGAGGGCATAGTTTCGAGTACGCCAGTCACATGGCGGAGCGAGCGATCAGCTTCATGGCGAAGAGCCTTGAGCAAGAACGCTTGCGCGTCGTCTAAACGAATCTGTTGCATCCATCCAAGCCGACGGCTAGCCGTCGGCTTGGGTTTTTGACTACGGCACACCTATCGCACCGCCCTCGGCCGTCGCGCACTCTCAATATCCTGCGGCCTTATCTCCAGATACTGAATACCGTCGACCGAAACCTCGTTCGTCTTGCGTACATAACGAATCCGCCGCGCCGCCGGCGGCGCGCCCGTTTGTCCGGCCCGCCACAGCGTCGCCGGCGTGCGACCGTTGCCCTCCAGGATAAACGCGTCCTTGGCCTCTTCGTAGCTTGCCCGTTCGGCCTTGGCACTGAACGCGCCGTGTTTTGGTACTTCGCCGTCGATCCGCACATTGCCCGTGGCCTGAAACTGCACGGGCCCGATGGACTTCTTTTGGCCGTTCGCTGCGACCGGCATCGCCCGTGCGGCGACTGGATCTTCGTTAATCCGCATCTCATCGCAGGAAAGTGTCATCGCGTCGGGCGGCAGATTCTCGGGTCGATTCGCGTCCAATTCCTGCTCCCAAGCGTCGACTGGTCCATAAACGGCCCGCACCCGTTCGTGAAACGTCAGCTCGCGCGTGTATAAAATGCCGGTGAGACCCCGCTGAAAATCGATTCGCAAAAAGTGCAGCTTGCTGCCGGCCGCGCCGGGCGGCGGGGCCGCCAGTTGCGGCGCGGCCGGATTCTGCGGTCCGGCCAACGCCGCCAGGCCGTCGCCAAACCGAGTCGATCGAATGACGCCCGGCCCATCGCCGCTGATTGCCCCCGTTTGCTGATTGATCGCCAGCCGCGCCAGCTGCGCCCGCTCGTGCGAAGTGACGCCGACCGCATCGCGCGACAAGTGATTGATCGTCACCCGGCCATTGCACTCGATCTCCGACACGTCGATCGCCCTTTGATCGATCGCCTGTCCAAACACAATTTTCGAATTGAGCTTCGCGAGCAGTCGATCGCATTGAAGCGTGTCGTCCGCGCCCTCGACGACGACATCGCGCTCAAACACGATCGTACTGCCATCGAACTTTAGTCCGCCCTCCCAAGAGAGATCCAAAGGGAATGGCGTGGCCGACGCCTGTCCTTCCAGGTCGCGCGTGACGAGCAGTGTCGCCCGGCCCGACCCATTGCTCCACATGCTGTTGTCGCGCACGTCGAGCTCGATGAGGTTCACAAGCATCGTGACACCGCGCCCGCTCAGTTGCGCGAATTGAGTGCCTGATGTGGGCTGAGCTTCCGAAAGGGGGACAGGCACATTTTGCTCCGAAGACTCCGCAAAATGAGCCAGTCCCCGGCTCTTAGCGGCGTCCATAGCACTTGCACCGCGGAGCGTGACGTACGGCGCCGTGTCGATCCGATCCACGGTCAATTTCGCGCCGCGGATTTCCATCGGCTGTTCCTGCGTGCCGGTCGGCGGCACCTCGCGGAACACAATGTTACCCTCGCACGACAGCGTGGTTGGTGACGCCGACTTGCCGTGCGTTTGCACTTCCAACCCAATGCGGTCGGCATCAATGTGGAAAATCTGCTGCTGCGAGCCAGTGGCCGCGCCGCCGGTCAGCTTGTCCGCAAAACTGCCTTGGGACGGTTGCGTTGGGGTGATGCCCGCCGCACCCTCGGCAGCCGCCACCACCGGCTGCGATCGGAAGGCGACGAGCAATTCTTGCGTGCGGCCGGTCAGCCGCGGCGATTGGATATCGACCCGGCCAGTGGCGATGAGCCGGTCCGGCGTGATCTGCAATTTGCCACCACCTTCGCCCGCGGAAACCGGTATGCCCACGCCGGCGGGCGCATCGCCCTGCAGCTCGCGCAAGTACACTTTCATCGTGTCGGCCGTAAGCGAGCCGGCCGCCGCAAATGCAAACTGCGGCCGGCCGTCGAGGGAGAGCACCGGCTGGCCTTTCTCGCGACTGAGATCCACGAGCGTTTGCCACGCCGCGTGAAACACCTGGTCCGGCTTCTTCGGATCGGGCACGTATTGCAGCCTGCCCGGCCCCGTCGCACGGAACCGGCCGATCGGCGTCGCGGAGCCGCGGCTCGGGTGCTGATAATCGATCACCGGTGCCCGCAGCACATTCGGCCCATACATCAGCATCGCGTTGCGCGCGCCGGCGACTCGCACGCGCTGCTCGCGCAGGGCGATCTGAATCCGGTCGCCGCGCGCTTGGGCATTCCGCTGCGGTGAATTGACGATCACGGGGTGGCCGTTCGCCACAATCGCCAACGGCTCCAATCGCCCAAGATCGCGCTGCTGCCGCTTGCCCGGGTCGACAATCACCGCCTGTGGCTCGGCCGTCACCAACGTCTTGGGCGCGAAGATCACGTCTAGCTTGGTACAGAAAAGCTGATCAACGGGACCGTTCGTATTGATTTGCTGTAATTCGACATCGCGATCCAAGCTGGCCACGTAACGCACGAAGTCAAACGTAAACGGCCCGCTGCAAGTCACCTCCACCGGCGCCGGCGGTTCCTTCTCCGTCGCTCCCCTCCCTTGTAGGGAGGGGCCGGGGGAGGGTTCCGCTTGTTTTGCGTCTCTTTGCTCCTCTCCACCCGGCAACAAACTTGCCGTCTCCAACTGCATCCGCATCCGCACATCACGTCGTATCTCGAGCGAATCGATGCCGGCAATTCTTAGACCGCGATCCCTTGGCTGCACGTGTTCGTCGGCCAGAAAACTGATCTCGAGCTCCCGCCCGCCGCCCACGTTCGGCCCCATGCGAAACCGCACCGGGCTCTCGCTGTACAGCAGCTTGGTGTTCATTTGCAAGTCGGCCGTTTCGACCAGCAAATCGTCCTCCGGACCCGGCTCGTGCATGTCGCTGTGGATCGTGATCCGTCCGGGAAACTGGCCGCCCGTGATCTGGCCGATGCGACCCAGCTCGGGTCGGAAGTCGTCGAACTTCAACCGCGCGCCCTGCGGCGCTTCGAGAATGATCGTGTCGCGTGGCGGCGTGATGCCCTCGCGCGGCGGCGTGGGAAACACCAACAGCGCGAACCGGGCGATGTCGACCTGCGTGTATCGCTCGTTGTTGAGTCGCGTTTCCTCGTGACGCGTGTATTCGTCCAGCACGAGCATCGCCTGCTCGTTCGAGCTGGCGAACACCTTGGGCGGCCGTGTTTGCGACCAGTGGTCCTTGGGAAAGTAATTCGAAAGCAGGAGCTGATACTTGGTGACGGCCTGCTCCGCCTTGGCATGATCGGCCTGCGAGTGGCGTTTCCTTTCGCGTACTTCGAGCGAAGGCTCCATCAGCGGCACCGCCAGCAGTACATAGGCCTGGTACGCCGCGACAAGCGCGGCAAGTGCGGTCATGCTGCGAAGGAGGCGGCGGAACATAAGATTTGCGAATTCCTCGGAAGGGGACACAAGGGGACAAGTTTTTTGGGGTATCCTCGGCGTGTGGTCAGTCAAGGTTGGTCGGCGCGCAGCGCGACCGTTGGTGGCGGCCGGGAAATGCGGACGCACCGTTAGCGGCGTTCGAGTTGTAGCGTGCCAGGAAATAGAATAGTAAACGGATGTTCATATATGAGGGTAGCGGGGTTGATGGCCAAAAGCTAGGGGTTGGGAACCGGCCTCACAGAGGCCAGCTACAGTTTGCTGTACCGAGCGAGCACTTCGTCCCAGCGGTTGGTGTTTCTGAGGATCACTTCGATGACTTCGCGCACTGGGGCCTGACCGCCGGGGACGCTGGTGACGTATTTGGCGGCGTGGCGGACGTCTTCCACCGCGTCGGCCACCGCGATGCCGAGGCCCACGGCGCGAATCGTCGCCAAATCGAGCAGGTCGTCGCCGATGTAGCAAATTTGCTCGCGCGACAACCCGAACTCGGCGGCCAGCGCGTCGACGGCCGGCAGTTTGTCGTCGATGCCCAGCCGTACGATATCGAGCCACAAATCGGCCGCGCGGCGGCGGATTGCCTCCAAGTTCCGGCCCGTCACAATCCCGAATCGCTTGCCCGCCTCGCGCCATAACCGCACGCCCATGCCGTCGCGGATGTGAAAGTTCATCATCTGCTGGCCGTCGTCCAACAGCCGAATGCCGCCGTCGGTCATCACGCCGTCGACGTCGCTCAGGATGAGTTCGATTTTTTCACACGCGGCTGAGAGCGACATAGAGTTTTAGCTGGGGGATTTCTGTAGCTGGGGTCTGTGACCCCGGCGATTTTGTTCCCACGGCCGGCCTCATAGAGGCCAGCTACAGATTACGCGGCTTTCTTCGGCGACTTTGCGGCCGTTTCGGTCTCGGCCTCGGCTTTTAAACCTACGACGTCCGTCACGTCGACGAGTCCAATCGGTCGGCCCGACCTATCGACCACTGGCAGTTCGCTGAACTTCCACTGCGCGAGCAAGCCGACCGCGTCGCCGACGCGCGTGCCCGTCGGCACGGTGGTCGGCCGGGCGGCCATGACGTCGCGTATCGGCCGGTCGAGCGCTGCTTCATCGCGCCGCTCGAAAAGTCGCGCCAAGTCGCTATCGGTGAACAGGCCCGTCAGCCGCCCGGCTTTATCGGTGAGCATGATCGCCCCGCTGCGCCGGCCCGGCTTCGTGCAGGCCACAATGACGTCGCGCACCGAAAGCGCGTCGCTTGCCAGCCGGCACTCGGCCAGCGGCCGCATGATGTCGTCCACGCGGCTCAGCTTGCGGCCCAACGCGCCGCCCGGATGAAAGCGGGCAAAATCATCGGCCTGGAAATTCCGCATCTTCGAGAGCACCAGGGCGATTGCATCGCCGACGGCCAGCATCGCGGTAGTGCTGGTGCTGGGCGCGAGACCGAGCGAACACACTTCTTCCAAATCGCCCAATTCGATCACCACGGTCGCCGCGCGCCCGACCGTGCTCGTGCGCGACGCGGTGATCGCCACTAGCGGCACGCCGAACTCGCGTAGCGACGGCAGTAATTGAACCACTTCGGCCGTCTCGCCGCTTTGCGTGAGCATCACCACGACGTCATCGGGGTGAATGCGTCCCAGGTCGCCGTGAAACGCCTCGGCCGGGTGCATGAAGTGGGCGCGCGTGCCGGTCGAGGCCAGCGTGGCCGCGATCTTCTGCCCGATCAGCCCGGCCTTGCCCATGCCGGTGATGATCGCGCTGCCTTTGCAGGTGAACAGCAGCTTGATGCCCTCGCAGAACGCCGAATCCAGGCGGTAGGAAACCTTCCAAACGCCGGCCGCCTCGCGACGGACGATTTCGCGCGCCGCGCGCAATTGTTCCTCGGCGGATAGAGTCTTCTTGGCCGACGCACTTCGTCGGCGGGGAGCTTCCTTGCTCATCGAAACGCGTCTTCCTTGACGTGCTAACGGGATTGGCTCACGCAGAGGCGCAGAGGCCGCGGAGTTTTGAGCTCAGGAGTTCGCTACACCCTACGAATTCGACTCTCCGCGTCCTCTGCGCCTCTGCGTGAGACTCTTGTTCTAGACGGCCGCGAATTTTAGCCGACCGCGAACAATGCGGCAACGCGACCGTGGGCGCGCAAAAAAGCTCCCAGAAAAGCACACGTCCCAGGGGGGCAAAGGACGCAGTCACCTTTCCGGGAGCGATTGGACGCAATAACGCTTGCGTGCGGGCGGACGCAGCTGCAGGGCGCTTTAGGGGGGAGGAAGCGTCTGCCGCGCGTCGGGGAGTGTATCGTAGCGGATGGCTGGCTTCCGTGCCAATGCCAACCGCTGCGGGGCCTTTACCCGTCCCTAGCCGGGGGGCAGGCCCATCCACGTGGTTCGTCGGTCTCCGAGGCGATTGGCAATATTGGCCAGCACGTGTGTCGCCAAGCCGCCAGTCGCTATTGTTGCAGAAAAAGCCACGACGACTTGCCCCGCGGGCCCCTCACTGATTCCCTCGTCGTGGGGCGGCAGAATACGCCAGCCGACAGGCAGGGTCAAGGTTGATTTCTACGAAACTATTTCCGCGACAGCGGCGTAGCAATTCGTCACCTCGACGGATGCAGAAAGTCCCACACATACGGCGGCAAATATCGCAACAGATGCGTCAACAACGGATTACACGCAGCTGTCCAATGCGACCAATGTCGACGCGGTCGGCCTGGTAGCAGATCATACAGCATCGCCAGCAACAGTAGCACGTGAGACAGTTGCCAATATTGATAGATGACGAATCGGTTTATCGCGTCGGGAATAGCGGCGCGAACGACTTGCGGCCAATTGAAAGGCAGATGTGCAACGGTCGCCGACGATAACAGCCAAATGGCGGTGCTCGCGAAGTAGATTCGCCAAAGCCAGGTATTTGCCACGCCGCGCCAACCGAACGCCAGTGCGAAAAACAACAGGCCAAACGGCAGCGACCGAAGCACGTGGATGCCTTTTCCCAACGCCCAAAACTGGATTATTTCGTCCGTCGTATCGACACCCGCCAGCCATTTCGTGAGCGAGTAGAGTTGCACCTCGCACCATGGCGAAATCATCTGCCAAAGCCACCAAAGTGCCATCCAATGTCCGGGCTGATTCCATACGCGGCGGCACCGCCATGTCCAAACCACCAACAAAATGACGACCGTGGTATTGGCGGCATTCAGCATCGCGGTAGGCACCGTGATGATCCGCCGATATCGCCAATCGGCCGCTTCGCGCAAGTCGCGCGGTGGCCCCGCAAGTTGCGGCGAAGTCGCAACGAGGAGAAAGATGCTGCACACCGCCATGAAAAGAAGCAGGTGCGCCAGCCGCAATGGCGGCGGATCCTCGCGCGTGACGATGAGTTCTGCGGCCATAATCGGGGCACTGGCTTATTTGGCAGGTAATTCCGCCAATCGTGCCCCAGTTTAGCATATCCTCACCATCGCACCGTCGCCTGTTACATGCTTGTTACATTCGTGCAGGTAGCGGCGCATAATACTGACACTCATACGGTCGACGCAAACCGCTCCTGCAGCGCCTGCACCTGCATTTCCTCATCGCGCAACGCTTCGATCGCCTTCACAGCCGCCGTCGCCGCTTCGAGCGTGGTGACGCAGGGTACGCCCGCTTGTACGGCGGCCGCGCGGATTTTGCCTTCGTCGGTGCGAGCGCCTTTGCCGCTCGGCGTGTTCACCACCAGCGCGACTGCCTTGTCGGCGAAGTAGTTGAGTAGGTTCGGCTCGCCTTCTTTGAGCTTCTTCACGCGCTGGACCGGGATGCCAGCGGCTTCCAACGTGCCAGCCGTGCCGCCGGTGGCCAGCAACGAAAAGCCGAGGTCCACGAGTCGTCGCGCCAGCTCCGTTACCGCAGCTTTGTGCCGATCGGCCACGCTCACGAACACGTTGCCCTGGCGCGGCAGCACCGTGCCGGCCGCGAGCTGGCTCTTGGCGAAGGCCATCGAGAACCGCTCGCTCACGCCCATCACTTCGCCGGTCGAGCGCATCTCCGGGCCGAGTACGATGTCAACGCCCGAGAATTTGATGAACGGAAACACGGCTTCTTTCACTGAGACGTGCGCGGGCACCGGGTCTTCCGTGATGCCCTGTTCCGCCAACGACACGCCCGCCATCACCTTGGCGGCCACCTTCGCCACCGGCATACCGGTTGCCTTGGCGACGAACGGCACGGTACGGCTGGCGCGCGGATTCACTTCGAGCACATAGAGCACGGGACGTGATGGGTTGGAGCGAGCCGGGCCGTCCTCGGCCCCGTGTGGGGCCGACATTACTCTCGGGGGCGAGGACGCCCCGGCTCGCTTGTCGTTCTCTTTCCCCTCCCAACGCACCGCGAACTGCACGTTCATCAGCCCGACAACCTTCAGTTCCCGTGCCAGCGCCACCGTCGCCGCGCGAATTTCCTCGATCACCGGGCCCGGCAAACTGTACGGCGGAATCGCGCAGGCCGAGTCGCCCGAGTGGACGCCCGCCTCCTCGATGTGCTCCATGATGCCGGGCACGATCACGTCGACGCCATCGCTGATGCAGTCGACGTCAACTTCCGTCGCGCCTTCCAAAAAACGATCAATGAGCACCGGCTGCCCCTCGGCGGCGATGAACGCCTCGGCGACGAAGCGCTCCATTTGGGCCGTGTCGTAGCAAATCTCCATCGCCCGACCGCCCAGTACGAAGCTCGGCCGCACGAGCAACGGGTAGCCTATTTTCTCGGCTTCGCGACGGGCCTCGTCCATGGTGCGGGCGATGCCGTTCGGCGGCTGCCGAAGATCCAACTTGTGCAGCAGTTGCTGAAACTTCTCGCGATCCTCGGCCATCTCGATCGCGTCGACGCTGGTGCCGATGATCGGCACGCCCGCATCCGAGAGCCGCCGCGCCAGGTTGAGCGGCGTCTGCCCGCCAAACTGCACGATCACGCCATCCGGCTCCACGCGATCGCAAATGTTGAGCACGTCCTCGACCGTAAGCGGCTCGAAAAACAACATGTCGCTCGTGTCGTAATCGGTGCTGACCGTTTCCGGATTCGAGTTGACCATCACCGACTCGATGCCCAGCTCTTTCAGCGCGAAGCTCGCATGACAGCAGCAATAGTCGAACTCGATCCCCTGCCCGATGCGGTTCGGCCCGCCGCCGAGGATGATGATCCGCCTGCCGCTTTGCGGCTTAGCGGGCACTTCATCCTCATTCTCGTACGTCGAATAGTAGTAGGGCGTGTAGGCCTCGAACTCGGCGGCACAGGTGTCGACCGATTTAAACGTCGCGCGAATGCCCTGGGCGACTCGCGTTGCCCGCACTTCCATTTCCGTGGTACCAAAGATTCGCGCAATCTGCCGATCGGAAAAGCCTTGTCGCTTCGCGGTGCGAAGTTGTTCCGCGCCGAGCAAAGTGACTAGCGAGCCGGGC
Organism: Planctomycetota bacterium; assembly: GCA_022614705.1. Classification (GTDB taxonomy): domain Bacteria; phylum Planctomycetota; class Planctomycetia; order Pirellulales; family Lacipirellulaceae; genus JABDGM01. The sequence continues at coordinate 11,780 of JAKEIB010000142.1, forward strand.
CGTCCTCGGCCCCGATCGGGGGCGGGGACGCCCCGGCTCGCTGATTCACTTGTCGCGACCTTTCGCAGCATTTCTTCCGTCTCCACAATCTCATGTAGATTGTCTAAAAACCAAGGATCGATGCCCGTCAGCTCGTAGACCTTGGCCACGTCCATGCCGCTTTTGAACGCATAGCGCAAGTACCACACCCGCTCCGCGCCCGGCTTCGTCAGCCGGGCGACAATCTCGTCCTCGCTCGGCTGCTCGGTCGTGCCCCACAAGTCGAGCGCGTCGCAACCGAAGCCGTCGCTGCGCACTTCCAGCCCGCGCAGCGCCTTCTGGAACGACTCCTTGAACGTGCTGCCGATGGCCATCGTCTCGCCGACGCTTTTCATCTGCGTGGTGAGCGTGGCGTCGGCATCGGGAAACTTCTCGAACGCGAACCGCGGCACTTTCGTCACCACGTAGTCGATCGTCGGTTCGAAGCAGGCGGTCGTCTCGCGCGTGATGTCGTTCGGCAACTCGTGCAGTCGGTATCCAACCGCCAGCTTGGCCGCGATCTTGGCGATCGGAAAACCGGTCGCCTTCGAGGCCAGCGCGCTCGATCGGCTCACGCGCGGATTCATCTCGATGACAATCATCCGCCCGGTGCCCGGATGAATCGCGAACTGAATGTTTGACCCGCCCGTCTCCACGCCGATCTCGCGAATCACGGCCAGCGACGCGTCGCGCATCCGCTGGTATTCCTTGTCGGTAAGCGTTTGCGCCGGGGCCACCGTGATCGAGTCGCCCGTGTGAATCCCCATCGGATCGAAATTCTCGATCGAGCAGATGATGACGACGTTGTCGTCGACGTCGCGCATCACTTCCATCTCGTATTCCTTCCAGCCGATGATCGACTCCTCGACGAGCACTTGATGGACGGGCGACTGCTCCAGGCCCCGGCGGACCAGATGCTCGTACTCGCCGCGTTCAAACGCGATGGCCGATCCGCTGCCGCCCAGCGTGAAGCTGGGCCGCACCACTGCCGGCATGCCGATCTCAGCCAGCCACACTTTGGCCTCCTCGACGCTGCGGACCGTCTTGCCCTTCGGCAGATCGAGCCCGATGCTTTGCATGGCCGCCTGAAACCGGTCGCGGCTTTCGGCCTTGTCGATCACGTCGGCGTTCGCGCCGATCATCTCGACGCCAAACTTCTCCAGCACGCCGCGCCGCCACAGATCCATCGCCACATTCAGACCCGTCTGGCCGCCGAGGGTGGGCAACAGCGCGTCCGGCCGCTCCTTCTCAATAACCTTGGCCACGATCTCCCAGGTGAGCGGCTCGATGTACGTGCGATCGGCCGTGGCCGGATCGGTCATGATCGTGGCCGGGTTGGAGTTCACCAGCACGACCTCGTACCCCTCTTCGCGCAGCGCCTTGCAGGCCTGCGTGCCCGAGTAATCGAACTCGCAGGCCTGGCCGATGACAATCGGCCCGGAGCCGATGATGAGAATCTTCTTGAGGTCGTCGCGGCGTGGCATAGCGAGGGGACTGGGACTGGGGTTAGAGGCTGGGCGCTTGTCGTACCACAGAGCATCGCCGTCTTGGCTGGGCTTTTGTCAGGGTCGTTCCGTTCACGACCCTTTCTCTGGGATACTAGCCCCGGCGTTGACGCCGGGGTAGATTGGCCACGCGCTACTGATCAACGGAGGCCCGTTCACGGGCCTTCTCGCTGCTCCGCCTTGAGGCATTCACCACACGAGGGCCGGCCATGTCGCGCAACTACTACAGCGAGATCAACCTCCACCTCGTCTGGCACACGAAAAGCAGTCTACCGCTGCTAACGCCGGAGGTCGAGCCACTCGCGCGCCGATTCCTTAAAAAACGCATCATTGAAACGCCGGGGGCCTTCGTCCACGAGATTGGCGGCATCGAAACGCACGTTCATCTCGCGGTCACGATTCCGCCCACTTTGTTGGTCAGCGAATTCATCGGCAAACTGAAGGGCGGCTCCTCACACGATGTGAATCAGGCGCTTGCCCGCGGCCGAAAGGTCCTCGAGTGGCAGACGGGCTATGGCGTCGTGAGTTTCGGCACGCGCGACCTGCGGTGGGTGATCGATTACATTCGTAACCAGCGCGAGCACCACGCACGCGGCACGACGCACGAGCGGTTGGAGTGGATTACGCAGGAGGAGTCCGCGGTGGAGGTGGCTCAAGCGGGCGCGGCGAGACGGCCCGTGAACGGGCCTGAGTGATTGGGCCCCTTTGGCACATCCACCCCGGCGTCAACGCCGGGGCTATTACCGCCGAGAAAGGGGCGTAAACGCCCCTAATTTGTTGCCGCTATCGGGGCGACCGCGGAGCCAACTGTTCCAATTGCTTCTTCAACCGCGCATTCTCCACCTTGAGGCTATTGAGGGTGCGTTGCAACTCTTCGAATTGCCGGACCGCAGCCTGCTGGATTCGAGCGTCGTTCGACGATCCTGGATAAGATCGAATCATCATAGGTGATGCGCTGCCGACAAACGTCACCTGCACGTGCGGGTCTTTCTCGTGCTTGCTGACCTGTTTCTTGATCGCCTCCTCCGCTTGCAGGATTGTCAATCCAGCCACCTTCACTCGCCCGTAAGTCGCCCCCATTGCTACCGTCCCCATTGATTCTACCGTGTAGTTGAGCGCGGTCGCTTGATCGCTGGAAGGGATTCGCACCTCGATTTGGATGATGTCCCCAGGGTTGATCGTCGCGTTCTCACCTGCTGAGGCGGCCCCTGAACTTGGCCCCCCATACGAGGGCATTGGCGCAAAACCGATGCCGGTAGCCATCGGAGGCGTCTCGCTCGCGGCCGCCCCTTCGATGGGCCGAGAGATTAGCTGCGGCAACTCAAACTGCGTGCGGACAGCCTGCAAAGTTTCAAGACGCCGCTGAAGACCGGTTCGATCAAGTTCCAGCACTTCAAGCTCAGCTGCCAATTTTGCCGTTTTCAATAACTCCTCTGCCAGCTTCTCCTTGGTTACTTCGCTTTCATCACGAATCCTCGCGAAGAGTCGCTCTCGCTCTTGCTGCGCTTCCTCAGAATCCGTTTCCTGCAGCGATTTGAGTTGGAGCATAGTCGAATGCGAGTGTTCCAGTTCGCGCTGAAGCAATGACGTTTCCAGTTGCTGTAGCTCAAGCTGCGCCATCTTTTCGGCTTTGTCAGC
>JAKEIB010000143.1 GCA_022614705.1 Planctomycetota bacterium
CTAATTACAAGCAACTGTTTGTAAAGGGCACTCGGCTCCGCGCCCGGATTCTCTACGGGGCTTACATGTCCGAAGAAGAGCCGCGGACAATGGAGCAGATTGCGGCGGATTACAATCTGCCGGTCGATGCGGTCAAAGAGGCGGTCGCTTACTGTGAATCAAATCCGCCCGAATTGCTCGAAGACTACCGCCGCGAGGCTGCGTTAGTCGAGGCTGCGCAATCGAATAGCAAAGGCCGGCCCAAGCATCTCACGCCCGAGGATATAGCCAGAATTCGCCGCGAAGCCAGCGAGCCATGAACCTGTATCTGGACGATGACTCCGTTGACGGCGTCCTTCTGCGGCTGCTCCGTCGGGCTGGGCACGATGTCCAGCTTCCGCAAAACGCTGGCATGTTAGGTGAAAGCGATCCAGTCCATCTGACATTCGCGTCTCGTTCGCAGCGCGTGCTATTATCCCGCAACCACGATGACTTTCGGGAATTGCACGAACTGGTGTACTACACCGGCGGCGCGCATTCCGGCATCCTCATCGTACGCTACGACAACGACACCCGCCGCGACTTGTCCCAAAAGGGCATCGTAGTCGCCATTGCCAACTTGATTGCCGCAAATATCCCTATCCAAAACGAGTTCATCGTCCTGAATGACTGGCGGCAATCGCCCACACCAGCCAGCCGGGCCGTCCTCGGCCCTGGTTCCGCGTTGCGCGCTTACCCGTTTGAACACGAGAAACCCGGCGTAGGATTAGCCACCTCACTGCCGGGTCTTTTATTGCGTGGTCTTTGACGAGACTCGCGCCTCGGATTTTTTGCAGAAAATGCTTGACAGTACCGCCGGAAATACCCAAAATTGACGCTGCGGCTGCAAATCCGCTCAAAAACTGAGAACTGCTAATCCGGAATCGACGGTTGAACGGGATCCTCGTGTGAGTTGCACGCGAGCGCGTTCGACCGTCGATTTTCTTTTGCGCTGACGAGATGCGCAGGAGACATCAATGGTGGGCCAAAATAAAACGGCGATGCGATTCGTGACGCTGTTCATGCTCGCCATTGTCCATCAATTCGCACAGGCTGTCACGATTGAGACCGTGCCGGTCGGCAATGCCGGCAACGCGGGCGACGTGCAATCGCAGGGCACGTTTGGAGCGGTCCCCTACAACTATCGCATCGGCAAATACGAGGTCACCAACGCCCAGTACGTGGAGTTCCTCAACGGCGTCGATCCGACGGGGGCGAACACGCTGGCGCTGTACAACAATTTTATGTCGAGCGACGCCCGCGGCGGGATCAATTTCAACGGCGGCGCGGCCAACGGGTCCAAGTACGAGATCAAGTCGGACCGCGACAACAACCCCGTGGTGTTTGTTTCCTGGTACGACTCGATCCGCTTTGCCAACTGGCTGCATAACGGAATGGGCAGTGGCGATACCGAGAAGGGCGCCTACACGATCCAGGGGGGCGGGCCCACGCCTACCAACGGCAACAGCATCACGCGCAATGCGGACGGAAAGTGGTGGCTGCCCAGCGAGGACGAGTGGTACAAAGCGGCCTACCACAAAAACGACGGAACGACGGGCAACTACTGGGATTTTCCCACCTCGACCGACTTCGTGCCGTTAGTCTTCGCGCCGTTCAGCGACCAGCCGCCGGGCACGGGCGCGCCGACGCAATCGGACACCGCCAACTTTTTCAGCGACGATGGCGCAGCCAACGGCTACAACGACGGCTACGCGGTGACCGGATCAACATCGTTCAACAATTCACAGAACTATCTCACCGATGTCGGGGCGTACACGTCGGCGCTCAGCCCCTACGGCACATTCGATCAAGGGGGCAACGTGTTTGAGTGGAACGAGGCGCTCATTTTGTCGTCCTTCTTTACGTCTTTCCGCGGTGTTCGCGGCGGTTCGTGGGGCAACGCCTCCGGCTTGCACGCGTCGGCCCGGCGCAACGCCGATCCGTCCGTCGAGAACGACAACCTTGGTTTTCGCGTCGCAAGTATCCCTGAGCCCGCAAGCATGACGCTGTGCCTGGTCGGAGTGTTGATGCTGGCGCTACGGAGAGGCAGACGGTAGCACCTCGGTTCTTTGCCTTTCGGCGGAACGTGCACAGATGCTACATGACTGTCGTCAGTCGCGAGCGTGAGATGTCGCGCTTAAGTCCCTTAACGAGCGAAAGAGCTTGTCTCTAGTTGCCAGCGGCGGGCACCTGGCCGCCGGTTTAGCCGGGTGCCGGGTCGGTCGGGGACTCTAGCGCGGGCCGCCGGTGTTACAGCCGCGATATGGTGGTCGATTCACGTCACGCCGAGGTCGTTTTTGCACAGGCCTATTCCGGAATACCCTCGGCAACCGCCAGCAGCGCGGCGACATCGATTCCAAAACCGTCCAGCAAAACAGAAGTCGCCTGCTGCCCGCGCTGGTATTCACCCTCAATGGTATATTGATCGCCATTGAGGTGGTGCACGATCACGCGCTGCTGGTCGGGATCGATGATCCAGTATTCCGCCACTTTCGCCTCGGCGTAATCGGCCAACTTCGTTTCGTAATCGCGAGTACGGTCTTTCGGATCGTCGCTCACGACTTCCATCACCAAGTCCGCGCCGTCCCAAACGCGATTGTGCCGAGCATGGAAATGATCCTTGTGCAAAAAGATAATGTCGGGCAGGCGATGCTTGCGCGGCCGAATCCGGAGTCGTATCCCGTTGGAATAGACCTTGCCAATTTTCTTCATTTCCACGAAATCGACCAGCGCCAACAACAGGAATTGCACAATTGCTTCGTGAACTTCGGTCGGCATCGGCAAAAACTCCAACCGTCCGTCGGTGAACTCGATGCGCCGGTTCGTATGGTCCGTCAGTTCGAGATACTCCTCTTCTGACCATTCGCCCTGCGCTGGGTAAAGCGTAGCCACTTCCCAGGCATATTCCGGTTCTTGTGACGGCGTGAGAGGTATAGAAGCCATGATTCGCGCCCTCGCTGAGCAAACAATCAAGGAATCTTCGGCTGGACTTCCATTAGTAAGTATAGCGAACGGCGAACCGAACGTACACAGGTGCTGCATGGCCGAGTGTCAGTCGCGAGCGTGAGATGTCGGGTTAAGTCCCTTAACGAGCGAAAGCGCTTGTCGGTCGCCGCGGCGACCCAGCGAGTCATGTCGGGGACTCTAGCGAGACCGTCCGCCGCGGCGGGAGGAAGGTGCCCGATGCGTTAAGACCTGCCGCATCTAAAGCTCCGCGACCGCATCGCGCCAGACTTGAGGATCGCCCAACCGCACCGCCGCATCCGCACCAATTTGTTCCAACAATAGTCCGAGCATGCGCAGCCGCTGCTCATCGTCCCAAAATATCTTGCCGCGGATCAACTCGATCTTCTCTGGCGCAAGATAATAGCGGGACATTGCCTCATCCCCTTGCCAGGCTCTACCCTCGCGTCGGATGTCCCATTGAACGTCGCTCATGATTTTCTCCTGCGCCTGGAGTTCGCGTAAGCTCCCGCGCTGAACTCTCATTCTACGAATTATTCGCCGAAACGGCTAACCGCTCACGAGCCGTAACCTTCGACTGGTTACCCACTTCACCGCCGGATTTTTTTGCGCCCAACCAACTTCCTGAACGAAACCCAAAACACGCTGCTGCCTTTTATCGCTGTCCGGCTTGACGTACTGGCCCGCGGAGCTTAGTGTACATATGTATGCTATCCGTCGACTGGCTCTTTCTAGACATGAACTCCTACTTCGCTTCGGTTGAGCAACAAGCGCAACCGAGATTGCGTGGAAAGCCTATAGTGGTCGTGCCCGTGATGACTGACCACACGTGCTGCATTGCCGCTAGCTACGAAGCACGGCCTTACGGCATCCGTACCGGGACTAATGTCGGCGAGGCACGCCGCCGCTGCCCTCACTTGCGGCTGGTGGAGGCGAGGCACGAACTGTATATCCGCACTCACGAAAAGATCATCGAAGCGGTGGAGACAGTCCTGCCTGTCGAGCAAGTATGCTCCATCGACGAAATGGCCTGCCGCCTTTCGCCCCAACATCGTTCGCTCCAAGAGGCTGTCGCATTGGCGGGCGACGTCAAGCTTGTCATCGCACAGCGTGTTGGTCCTATGCTTCGTTGCTCGATCGGGTTGGCAACAAATCGCTTTCTAGCCAAGGTCGCCAGCAACATCCAGAAGCCTGATGGGCTTACTTACATCACCCGGGAGGACCTGCCGCACAAGCTTTACCCTCTTTCGCTTTCCGATCTGCCTGGGATTGGTCGTGGGATGCTGGCCCGCTTGCAGCGTCGTGGCGTGCAATCGGTGCGGCAACTTTGCGGCCTATCGCGCGAGCACATGATCGAGTCGTGGGAAAGCGTGGTAGGAGAGCAATGGTGGCACTGGCTCCGCGGCGAAGAGTATGCTCAGGCTCCGACACGCCGCCGGACCGTGAGCCATTCTCATGTGCTTGGGCCAAGATTCCGCAATGAACAAGGAGCTCGGTCCGTATTGGTCCGCCTCATCCATAAGGCAGCAGCTCGATTGCGTCGGCTAGGTTATTGGACCAAGCGGATGAAAGTGGGTTTGTCATACACCCATGGTTGGCCCAAGTGGAAAGCCGCAGTATACCTCGGATGGTGTCAAGATACGCAAGCAATGCTCAGAGCTTTCGAAGCTGTTTGGTCCAACCGGCCGATGGGCGGCGTACCCCTTAAAGCGAGCGTTGTCCTCTGGGATTTGGCAACCAGCGCTAATACACCCTTACCGTTGTTTGCCGAAGAACTGCGAAATCTGCAGGTAGCCCGCGCTCTGGACCTGATCAACGAGCGTCTGGGCCCGAATTCAGCTTACTTTGCCTCGATGCACGAAGGCCGAGAGCAAGCCCCGATGCGAATCGCCTTTACTCATATCCCTGACATCATGGCCGAAAGCGAGCAGCGCAATGCACTGCAGCCTAGCGCACGGCGCAAGAAATCCGGCGCCACAAGAACGCAGAAAAAACTGTCCGTCCTCTAAAGTTAGCAAATTGAGCAGAGAAACTCGGCATGAGGATTAGTCACCTCACCGCCGGGTTTTTTGTATGGGCGGCCCGCGTTCGCCCGCTCAAGTGGGCGGCGACAAGCTAGACTTTTCTTGTCGCCTCTCAACGTCGATGTGGTGTCGGCATTTTGCCCACCGCCACACTCAACTTCACACGGACATTTTTCTATGGCCTGGTCGCAAGAACAGCGCTTGCAATTCCTGGGCGAGTTGGAGTCGGCCAGACGCGTGCTGACAGCGTTCTATCGCTGCTTGATGGGGCTCGTTAGTGTCGGCATCCTCATCATTAGCATTTGGGTATTCGCGTGGAGGCCGTTGGGGCCCGGACATCAAGGCGAGTATTTTTACTTCGGCGCCGCGGCGTTGTTTCTGCTTGGCTGGGCCTTGAGCCAAGTCTTTCAGCCCACACGCCGACTGCGCCGCAGCCTGCTGCCGAACGTGACGGTCGAGACGAAGGCCGTGGAGGGTGGGCGCGCTTGGGAAGTTCGACTCGGTTCGACCGACCATGAACCTGCCGATGCCGTTCGCGCCGATTTCTCGCGCAGCTTTTCGATTCCGCTGGCATCGGTGGCGGCCGAGTTGCTGCCCAACGAGGAGTCGCTCACCTGCTTGGAGGCGGAAATTGCTCGCGGCATCGACCTGGACGCCGCTTGTCGCACCATCCAGCCAGCGTACGAAGATTGGGGAACGCTCCAACGGCGTGCATACCGAATGTATGTGAAAAGTGTATTGGCGGAACGACAACGCGGCTAAATATCAAAATCTGAGACGTCGCGTGCTGCCGCGTAACACTGGCAAAAGCCGGCCAAGTTTGCGAAAATGGCCAAATCATCTTTCCGCACCACAGGAAAGGAGCCCACAATGCGATTCATGGTCACGTTCGCCTGGAAGCCCGATCCAAAGACGCGGAACGAAGGGATCGCCCGCTTCAAAATGACGGGGGGGCTGCCGCCGCCAGGGGCCAAGCTTATCGGACGCTGGACGCGCGCCGATTTCAGCGGCGGTTACATACTCCTGGAAAGCGACGATCCGAAAGCGCTCGCAGCATTCGCCCACAACTGGGGCGACCTTATGGAGCTCTCCATCGCGCCAGTCGTGGATGACGAAGCGCTCGCCGAAGTGCTGCAGCGCGTCGCGAAGTGAAGTGTCCAGCATAGCTGGATTCGCAAGAATTCAGCGCAATCTGAGTCTTGCGATTTCAGCTACGCCTGTGCTCCAGCGGATTCACTTGGCCAGCTCCAGCGTGCTCAGCAAGTTCGAAAAATATGTCTTACTCTGCCGCCTGCCCGACGAGTAGAGCCAGAGGAACAAAAACGGCGGCCAAAGCGCGTGGACGATTTGCAGTGTCTGGAACACCTGCCATCGCGCGGCCGGATCGGGACTGGGAATCACCACAAACCAGATGACGGCGCCGACGATGAGCAAGACAGGCAATCCAATGCCCAACATGATCGAGAGCGCGATCGTTTTCACGCGTCGCACGAGCCGATCAAAACCCAGCACGTAGGCGACGCGAGTCGTATCGTTGCCGAGGTATTCGAGCGTGATTTCCGCTTCGCTGAAGTACATGCCGGAGGGCTGATTGCAGACGAGCGGGCCCGTTTTCTTGAGCGCGATGCGGTCCGATGTTCGCTCGGTGATTTCAAACAACGGCATGAAGCCGCCGATGTTGAGCTGCGTCAGCGACCGGGCAAGGGTTTGCGACAGCATCTCGGGTTCGCCGCGCACCGTTCGCGCACCGGACTCGGTATCGGCCAGCGCAGGCTGCTGCTCCGGTAGTAGTCGCCAATCGCGTGGCGTCATCCGCCGACCGATCGCGAGCGCCTTCTGCAACGACCAAAGCCAAACCAGAAATCCGCCGGTCATGATCGTGACAAAAATAGTTCTAGCTGTTGCTTCATCCATAGTTCGAACGCAGAGAATTTCGCGCACTTAAAAGCGTATTGCAAACCCATTGGAAAACCGCCGCAACCGGCTACCATGGTATAACTGAACCGTCGGCCCGACGAGTCCACAAATCGCAGGAGTGCGGCCATGCTTGTCATATCCCGCATGAAAGGTCAGTCGCTCATCATTAACGACAACATCACGGTCACGGTTTACGATATTCGTGGGGATCAAGTGAGGCTCGACATCGAACTTCCGCGCGAAATGTCGGTGCATCGAAAAGAGGTGTATGACGCCATGCGGCGCTCCGACGACGAACGCATCATCCAAATTCGCGACGCGGAGATTCGACGGCGCATCGAGGAGCTTCAGCGACAGATTCGCGAGCTGGAGGCGCAGCTCTCGACCGCGACGAAGATTCACTGAACCAAACGCCCTTCGCGGTTTCGAATGCTACTCGGCTACAATACGAACGGGCTAGCGCATCACGATTTGCTGGACGCCATCGTGCTGTTGGCCGAGATCGGTTATCGCGGCGTGGCGATTACGCTCGATCGCGGGGCGCTCAATCCTTTCGACGAGCGATTGGATGTGCAGCTCGCGCAAGTTGCTGCGGCGCTGGATACGCACAATCTTCGTTGCGTCGTCGAAACGGGCGCCCGCTTCCTGCTCGACCCTCGCACCAAGCACGAGCCGACGCTCGTCACCGCCGACGAGGTCGGCTGCGCGCGTCGCGTCGATTTCCTCTGCCGAGCAGTCGATATCGCCGCTCGGCTAAGTGCTGATTGCGTCTCGCTGTGGTCGGGCATCGTGCGCGACGGGGCAGGGGAGCGCGAGGCGTTCTCTCGGTTAGTCGAGGGACTCGCGGCCGTGCTGCGGCATGCGGAGCGGAAGAATGTCGTGCTTGCGTTCGAGCCGGAACCCGGCATGTTGATCGACACGTTGGCCCGCTATGACGACCTCTTGGGCGAACTGTCCGTCCGGCAAATCGACGCCTCCCGGCTGCGCCTCACAATCGATATAGGTCACCTACATTGCCAGGGTGAGCTGCCGATTGCCGAGCAGATCCACGCTCGCCGCGGCCGGCTGGCCAACGTCCACATCGAAGATATGCGATCTGGCGTCCACGAACATTTGATGTTTGGCGAGGGGGAAATTGAATTTCGGCCGGTCATCGCAGCCCTGGCCAAGGTCGGGTATGCTGGAGTGGTTAGCGTCGAGCTGAGCCGGCATAGCCACGAGGGGCCGGAGGCGGCCCGGCGCGCGTATGATTTTCTGCGGCCTATTATGCAGGTGTCAGGTGTCGGGTATCGGGTGTCGGAATCTGACACCTGACATCCGAAACCTGACACCTCGCCAGGTCGCGTGTTCGACACGCACCTTCAGTCGCAAGACTTGCTTCCGATTTCGGGCCAGAACTGAATGTCACGATTCGTAACGCTGCTTTCGATTCCCAATCTGCGCGCCCGCGACTTGGCGTCGATGACCAATTTGGCGCGGCTTTTCGCCGGCGGCGGACACGCCGTTCTCGTCCCCGGCTTTCCCGCCGTCACCTGCCCCGTGCAGGCCAACATGACCACCGGCCTGCCGCCGCGCGAGCACGGCGTGGTGGCCGATGGGTTTTACTGGCGCGATCAGCGGCGCGTCGAAATGTGGACGTCGTGGAACGATTGCATCCAGCGGCCGCAGATCTGGGACATCCTGCACGACCGCGACCGCTCAATCACGTCGGCTGCCTGGTTCCCATTGCACAGCAAGGGCTGCGGCGCCGACATCATCTGCACACCGGCCCCGGTGCACAATGCCGACGGCAGCGAATCGCCGTGGTGCTTCTCGCGGCCCGAGATGCTCTACGACGAGCTGAAGTCGAAGCTCGGCGATTTCCCGCTGCACCACTTTTGGGGGCCGCTGGCCAGCATTCAGTCGACCGCCTGGATTGTGGAATCCGCCGTGATCACCGCCGAGCGATACAAGCCAAACTTTTTCTACATCTATCTGCCGCACCTCGATTATGCGGCGCAAAAGAGTGGTCCCGAGAGCAAGGCCGCCAAGCAAGCCGTTGCGGAACTCGACGCGGAGATTGCCAAGCTCATCGCCGGCTTTGACAAGGCGTATAACGAGCCGCCGCTGTGGATTGTGGCCAGCGAGTACGTCATCGTGCCAGTGAATCACGTGGCGTATCCAAATCGAGTGCTTCGCGAGGCGGGCCTGCTGAAAGTAACGCAAACCGAAGACGGCGAGAACCTTGATCTCGCCGGCAGCAAGGCATGGGCGCTGGCCGATCACCAGTTCTCGCACGTGTACGTGCAGGGCTCCGACCCCAAAGTGATCAAGCGCGTCGCCCGGCTATTCGCCAAGCAGCCCGGCATCGCCCAGGTGCTTACTGGCGAAGAGCTGGTCGAGTATCGCCTCAACCACGAGCGCACGGGCGACGTCGTGCTCGTCTCCGAACCGCATAGCTGGCAGGCATACTACTGGTGGATGGAAGACTCGAAGGCCCCGCGCTTTGCGCGCACCGTCGACATCCACCGCAAGCCGGGCTACGACCCGGTCGAACTGTTCCTCGACGGCCGCACCAAGAGCATCCCGCTCAACGCCAACCTAGTCCGCGGCTCGCACGGCGCGCCGGCCAGGGATCCATCGCAACGCGGCGTCCTCCTCACCTCCGAACCCGGTGTCTTCCTCGGCGGCCAACTCTCCGACGTCGAAGTGGCGGAGATCATTCTGAAGCAGTTTGCGACGGAGTAGACGAAATCCCGAAGGGATTAAATCATTCAGCCCAGGGTTGGTCGCGCTAGCGACCTACCCTGGGTAAACGCGGAGTAAATGCGATCAACCCTGAAAGGGTTGAATCTTGATGGCGACATGTTATCGTTACCGGATGTCCCAATCCCTGGCAAAAATCCTGGTTCACACGGTGTTTTCGACGAAGGAGCGTCGGCCTTTTCTGCAAGAGCGCACCGTTCGCGAGGAAATGCATCGTTACCTGGGCGGCATTTTGTCGAAATTGGACTGTCAACCCATCATTGTTGGAGGCGTGGAAGATCACGTCCATCTGCTGTGCGCGTTCTCGCGAACATGCCAGGCGTCCGAGATGGTGAAAGAGGTCAAACGTGGCTCGTCGTTGTGGATTAAAACGAAGCGAGCGGACGTGCAGGAGTTCAGCTGGCAGAACGGATTCGGAATCTTTTCCATTGGGTTTTCTCAAGTACCAGCCGTTAAGCGATACATCGTCGGGCAGGAGGAACATCACAAGACAATCACGTATCAAGACGAGTTCAGAACGCTGCTCAAACGCTACGAGATCGAATACGATGAGCGCTATGTGTGGGATTGATGCAACCCTTTCAGGGTTGATTCGACTTAGCGCGGTTCGATACCCAGGGTAGGTCGCTATCGCGACCAACCCTGGGCTGAAAGATATAATCCCTTCGGGATTATGAGATAGCGATCAACACAACGTGCGAGAGCCATCAGACCTGCACCTCGACCTGAAGTGTCTCCACGGTCAGGGGCATTCCGTGCTCGGCTCGAACCTGCAAACATCCATGAATCGCATCGCGAATATTTGTTAGAGCCGCGTCCCTGGTTTGGCCTTGGCTGACGCAACCGGGGATTGATGGACACTCGACGACCCACATGCCGTCTTCATCGCGATCGATACTGACAAGGAATTTCACTGGGCGAGGTTCTTCAAGAATAAGAGGCCAACAGTTGTCTTAACATCAATCGTCAGTGAATCCAGATTGGAGCATCTTGATGCCGAACGAAATACGTTACGAGATCATTCTCTATTGGAGCAAGGACGATCAGTCGTTTATCGCCGAAATTCCTGAGCTGCCGGGTTGCGCCGCCGACGGGACCACGTATCAAGAAGCACTAGCGAAGGCTGAATCCGTGATGAGCGAGTGAATTGAAACCGCCCGCGAATTGGACCGGCCGATTCCCGAACCGCGTGGGAAGCTGATGTATGCGTGACTCGCTTAACGTCACGCCTCACAACTCCGTCTTAAACAAATCGTCGAGCGCCGCGTCCCCCTCACCTCCGAACGCGGCGTCTTCGTCCGCAACTCGCCGACCGACGCCGACGTTGCTCAGAGTATCCTGAAAGAGTTTGACATCGAATGAATGGCTGCCAAAACGCCGTTTGTTGTATATCTCTGTCGGGCAGAACCCCGGTAAGCCAGCGGCCCGACGTTAGTCGAACTTGCGGCCCCTGACCGCAAATTTGTTTGCACAAACTATGCCGAGGATACAACCCACTAAAGCTCCGACAGGAACACCGATGAATACCGCCGCGAAAGCGATGCCGAGTCCTTCTTCGGGCGCGCGGCGGACGGGATGGAAGAGATTGAAAAGCGCCTCGCCCCCCAAGCCGACAATCCAAAAGCCGGCCCATCCGCCAATGGCAAGTCCAGTTATTCCTAGTACGACTTTAAGCATATGCGGAAGGAATAGTGTTGCCCCGCATTGATACTTGCTGCGGATTACAACTGGGCCGGCTCCGCCACATCCGGCGGGTTGAACACGAAATTGCGGCTTTGGCTGAAGAACGTGAGCGGGTTGTCGTAAACGACGCGGCGGATGAGGCTTTCGGGGTGGCCGCGGCGGCGCATTTCGAGGATGAAGTCGGGCACTGCGGTGGGTTTCGATGGGCCCCAGTCGCCGGCGGAGTTGACGAGCAATCGTTCGGGGCCGTAGGTCTCGATGATGTCGGCCGCGCGCGCGGGCGTGCACTTACTCACGGGATAAAGCGTCATGCCGGCCCAAAAACCTTCGTCCAATACTTGGCGCACCGTGTGCTCTTCCACGTGATCCACGAGCACGCGGTCGCGGTTGATGCGGCCGTCATCGCACAGCATATCGAGAATCATCCGTGTGCCCTGGTACTTGTCTTCCAGGTGCGGCGTGTGGATGAGGATCTGCTCGTCGGTGCGCACGGCCAGGTCGATGTGCTCCATGAACACGGTCGCCTCGTTGCGCGTGTTCTTGTTGAGGCCGATCTCGCCGATGCCCAGCACGCCCGGCCGATCCAGGAACTCTGGAATTATGGCGATCACTTCGCGGGCCAGCGAAACGTTTTCCGCTTCCTTCGCGTTGATGCACAGCCACGTGTAGTGCTGAATGCCGTACCAGCCGGCCCGCTTCGGCTCAAAAGCAGTAAGCTGTTCGAAGTAATCGCGAAACCCGGCCGCGCTGCCGCGATCGTACCCGGCCCAGAACGCCGGCTCGCTCAGCGCGACGCAGCCCATCTTGGCGAGCGTCTCGTAGTCGTCGGTCGTCCGCGAGACCATGTGAATGTGAGGATCGATGTAGTACATGGGCGTAAATGACGAATGTTTCAATGACGAATGACGAATGAAAAACGCCGCACGACATTCGTCATTCGTCATTCGTCATTCGGAAATTTTCCCGCCAGTCGCGGTCGTACTGGCGGCTGAAAATCAACTGGATTTGTTCGGCGCGATCGTCCTCGGGTCGAAGCAGCACCTGGATTGCCGCTTGGACCTGGGTTCGGCGCGGGTCATTGGCGAGCGATCCGTTGGAGCGATCAATTCGATCCAACGCCGCAGCCACCTCCAGCAGCTTCGCCCGAACGGGCAAAAACTGCTGATCAAATACTTCGCGGGCAGTTCGCAAGCCTGGCATGTCTCACTCCGTTTCCCGTAGCTATGGTCATTCGCGAATTCAGCTATTCATTGTCATTCCGAGGTCTGCCGAGGAATCTGGCCCTCGCCCCTCGGAGGACCTCGGGGTGACAACTTTGGAAAACGCAACGATTCCACTAGTTTCGCCCGTCGAAACCATCTTTGCAACGCGTTTTGACAACGGCGGATGCCTGCACAGCACCTATTCGGGAGTGGCAGTTGGGCCGTTTGTACGGCGGCAGCGTCGCCGCCCGCCAGCTATCGTCGCCATTCGCCGATAAGGCAAATTGGGCAGATGTTGCGGAATTTCTCCATTTCTCACGCATGCCGAACGGTCTGCACAAGACAGAAAGCGTTCTAGCGCGCACGCGGAATCGCGCAGTGCTGCCCCTGCTGTCGGCAGCATTGAAAAATGAGTCCGCGGAAATTCGCGCGGCGGCGATCCGCGCCACGATTCGCAGGCACGACGCGGACAGCTACACGCGGCTCATCCGACATTTCCACGAGCTCACCGACGCCGACCGCTCGGTGCTTCACGAAGCGCATCGCGCCATGCCCCATCACGCGGCGCCCGCGCTGAAGACCGCGGTGCTCGGCGGCGACGCGACGCTCTGCCGCAACGCGTGCGACATCATCGTGTTGTGCCGCGATTATGAGTTGTTTCAAACTTTGGTGAGGGCGGTCGAAAAACCGACGCATCGCCATATAAGCCAGGTGACGTCGGCCATCGTACAGCTCGCCGTTTTGCTGCACGACGAGGTCGTCGTATGGGCCGGCGGCGACCGCACCGGCCGCGACCCGTCGTTCGCCCGCCACCAGGTTCTTGCGGCGTTGGAACGATCGCTGAAGCAAAAGGTCGATCGCCACCCGGCAGAGCTGGTCGATGCCTTTCTGCTCCTTGCGCCGAGCGATCATCGAGCGCTGCTCGACATGATGCGCGTTGAGTACCATCCGTGCCACGCGCAGTTGGTGACCTCGCTGTTGTCGAACAAGTCGCCGGCCGTCATGGAACGACTCGTCGCGCTTTTGCGAGACACCGAAGCCCCCACCGCGGCGCTTCGAGCGATTGCCCGCCGCACCGATCGGCCATTCGTCGACTTCCTGTTGCACGAACTGAAGCACCCGGTGCCGCTGCGCGTGCTGCACAACATGAAGCGAATGCGGTCGGTGGCCTGGCTGGAAACGAATCGCTCAATGCTGTTGGACTTTGACGGCCGCGCCCAGGCGATCGCCGTCGACCTGGCAATGGCGAGCGAAATCGACTGCGACGCATTGTTCGAACTGCTGAAGCAAATGCTGCGACAAGGACTGGCCGAAGCGCGTCGAGCGAGTTGCCAGGCGCTCGCGGCGTTCAACGGCACGGAGGCGAACGAATTGGTGTGCGCCGCGCTCAGCGATCCCGACGCGGCCGTCCAGGCAATTGCCATGCGGCAACTACGGCCGCGCCGCATTCCGGACGCTCTGCAAACGCTGGTCGCCAGGCTGGGTTCGCCGATCGTCGAAGTCCGCGACGCCGCGCGGTCCTCGCTGGCGGAGTTCAATTTCGTGCGGTACCGGGCCATGTTCGATCTGCTCGACGAGCAGGCCGTTCGCACCACCGGCGCACTCGTGCGCCAGGTCGATCCTTCCGCGCGAGAAAAACTTTTGGAAGAGCTTTTGTCGCCCTCGGCTTCGACTCGGCTGCGCGGCATCGAGATGGCTGTCGCCATGGGCGCGGCCGACGACGTTCGCGACCAATTGATTGCGCTTGCTCGCCATGAAAATGTGTCCGTCCGCAAAGAAGCCGTGGCGGCACTGGCGTTTGTGACGGGGCCGGGCGTGGTCACCGCGTTGGATTTTGCCGTGCGTGACACGAACCGCAGCGTCGCCGATGCCGCCCGGCAGAGTCTCGCACGGTTAAGGTTCAGTGAGACGAATTCGGGAGCCGCGTCCGTCGCGATTGAGGCAGTAAAATGACGCAAATCTCGCTAACATCGCTGATTTTGCTCGCCACGCGGGAGGAAATGCACCGCGTTTGGGGGCGATTTGACCACGAGCGGCCCGGCATCACCGCCAATCAATGGTTAATTGTTGTCGGCGTAATCGCGTGCTTGCTGCTGACGACGCTGATTTATCGCGTCGCCTCGCGGCGCTCGTCGCGAACTTTTTCGTCGGACAGCCCAGCCAAGCTCTTTCGCGAGCTTTGTGCCGCCCACGGCTTGAATCTTTACTCTCGCCGGTTGCTCAAGCGACTGGCTCAAGCGCGCGGCCTGACAAGTCCCGCCCTGCTGTTCGTCGAACCGCAGCACTTCGACACGCACAATTTTCCCGCGGAGCTGAAGTCGTCAGCAACCGAGCTGCGGCAACTCCGCGAACGGTTGTTCGGGTAGCGGCCCTGCCTTCTTGATAAAGTGTGCCATGGCCACTGCTCGGAGTGGCCATGCTTGCAGCGAGATTCCCATGCCCACGCAGAGCCGTGGGCATGGCACCCGCGCGTCGTGCCGGAGCGGAGAGAGGCACCGAAACTTCATTACTGCGGCGGCAGCGCCGGGGCCGGGGCCCGATACGGCGTACGTGCGCGGAACCGCGGCGCGGAGACCGGCGCCGACTCGTCCTCGGGTCGGGCCGGGAAGTCGCGGGCCGTCGCCCCCTCGCCCAGTTGGACCGTGCGGTCCTGCGGCTTATAGCCCATCTGGCCGAGAAACTCGGCGAGCGTGATCGACTCGACGCCGAGCTTCGACGCCTCCGTGCTCATGCTGTGAAATCCGGTTTGCAGCTTCACTTGCGTCGCCGATTCCGGGATGTCGCCCAGCACCAGGTAGCGCGTATTGGCCGTGATTTCGCCTTCCACCGTGCCGTCGTCGTTGAGGTACGCGTCGACGATTCCGTCGTTCATTGCGATCAACTCGCGCGCCAGCGGCATGTCGCTGCGGCCATCGCCGTCGATATCGATGAAGCCAGTCAGCGCGAAATGCAGCTGCTTGCCGCGGTGCCAGACCTGGCTATAAATGTTGTCGCCGGTGAGAATCGGATTCTTGGCGTCGTCTTCGGTCACCTTCGCTTCGGCCATGTGCGGGCCCAGGACGCGAGTGACCTCAATGCTGCCCTTCTTGGTCGCTTTGGCGGCGTCGTGTTGATCGGCATCGTAAACGCTGAAGGTGACTTGTCGGCGAAGCGAGTCGGCCGATCCCAAATTGATCCACACGGTGCCGTTCTGGTTGACCCACGAAATGCGGCCATCGGCGAATTCGAAGCTGCCCGGCTCGTCCTTGCGCTGGCTTTTCAGGATCTCGTTCGCGTCCGCCAGCTTGCCGATTTCCTTTTCCAAGGCCGCCTTTTCGGTTTGGAATTGGGCGAGCTTCGCTTCGAATTCGTTCTTTTGACTTTCCACCGTGGCCATGAGGCTGGTTTCGCTCTTCTTCATCTTTTCGCGATCTTGCAGGAACGAATTTTGTGCTGCAGCCAAATCGGACTGGGCTTTCGTCCGCGCCTCCTCAATCTTGGCGATCTCCGCGGCCTTTTGTCCTTGGAGGGCCTGCATCGCCTTGGTCAGCTCGCTGAGCTGTTCTTTGAGTTTTGCTTCGCGAGCGGCCGCATTTTGCGCGTCGTTGTAAACGGCTTCCAAGGCCTTGCGATACGACCCGCTCCCCTCAGGGGAAACACCAGGGTTGTAGGCCTTCATGTCGGCCTCGAACGCGGTCTTCACGCTCTCGGGGCTGTCGCTGCGACCAAATCCCATGTGTTCCTGATGATCTTCGATGGTCGTCTGCTGAGTTTGAATCTGCGTTGTCTTTTCGTTCAGCGCGCTTTGCAAGTTCGCGGCGCGTTGCTCCGCTTCGCTGTATCCGCGCCAGCCGAGGTAGGTGCCCACCGCCAGCGCCAGCGTCAAGAAGATGAAAACGATGAGGAATATTTGAAGCGTCTGGTCTTGCCGTGCCGCCATGGCTTGCCTCGAAGAGAAGTTGGTCGACTGCCCGAAGGCGTTTGACCCCGGAGGGTCATGTCATGTAATACTGGGCGCGCAATTGGCGCCGGAGAAGCGTCCTAAGTCCAGCTTAATTAGGGGATTACCGCCCGTCAACGAAACGGATAGGATGGCTAGGAAACGGCACAACCCTGGCACACCGTTTAAGCACATGGCAAACCAATGCGTAGGGTGGGTGCTCGCACCGGCCATACCACTTAAGATAATCGCAAGCCAATGGCAACCCGATCTCAGCAGCGATCCTTGCCGGGATTGGACCAGAACGACGCGCCTCCACAACATCGGCCGCCAGCGCCCGCCAATTCGCCGAACCCAAGCGCTAGCGCATCACCGGCCACCGCCGAAGAAGCCTGCGACCGCCCGCTGCAGCCGGTCGACATCAAGGGCTGGAACGTCTACGCCGTTGACGCGCACTCGCTGATCTTTCAGGTCTTTCACGCGCTGCCGGAAATGAGCAGCCCGCGCGGCGAGCAGGTCGGGGCCGTGTTCGGGTTCGTCCGCGACATGTTGTATCTCATTGAGGACATGAAGCCGGACGCCTTGATTTGTGCGTTCGACCTATCTGGCCCGACGTTTCGCGATCAGCTATATGATCGGTACAAGGCCGAACGCGGCGAGATGCCCGACGAGTTGGTCAGCCAGATTCCCAAGATCGAGCAAGTGCTCGAAGCACTGTCGATTCCGGTGCTCACTTGCGAGGGATACGAGGCGGACGACGTGCTGGCCACCATCGCCCGCATCTGTGACGAACGCGGGGCGAATTGCTTCATCGTGTCGGGCGACAAGGACTGCCGGCAGCTTATCACCGACCGCGTGGCCGTGTTCAACATTCGCAAGAACCAGGTGTTCGATGCGGCCGCCCTCCGTGAGGACTGGGGCATCGGCCCGGATCAAGTAGTTGATTTCCAGGCGCTCGTGGGCGATAAGGTCGACAACGTGCCGGGCGTCCCGGGCATCGGCCCCAAAACGGCTCAGCAGCTGCTCGAAACTTACGGCTCGCTGGATAATCTATTCAAACACGCCGCCGAAGTGCCGGGCGCGAAGGGCAAGAAGCTGCTCGAATCGCGCGAGTCGGCGCTACTCTCACGCCAGCTTGTGCGGCTCGATACCCAGGTTCCGATCGAGCCCGATTGGGACGCCAGCCGCGTCGGTGGCATGGATCAACGCCGTCTGGTCGAACTGTTTGGCGAATTCGGCTTCCGAACTTTTGCCGAGCGTGCCGCCCGTCTCGGATCGGAAGCAGCGCCGGCCGTGCCGACGCCGGCTGAAACGCCCGTCTACGACAATTATCATTTGGTCGATACGCCCGCCGCACTTGGCGAACTGGTGGCCAAGCTGTCGCGTCAGGAATTGATCAGCATCGACACTGAGACGACCCACGTCTCGCCGCGGTACGCGTCGATCGTCGGCTACTCGTTCGCGTTCGAGCCGGGCGAGGCGTACTATGTGCCGGTGCGCGGACCAGCGGGTGAACGCGTGCTCGACCCGGAGCAAACGCTCGAAGCGCTTCGGCCCGTGTTCGAGAACCCAGCCATTCGCAAACTGGGCCAGAATATCAAGTACGACCTGATCGTGCTTCGCGCCGCGGGCGTGAACGTGGCGGGCATTGCGTTCGACACGATGGTTGCCAGCTACCTGCTCGACGCGGGCGGCCGCAGCCACAATCTCGACGACTTGGCCGAAAAGTATCTCGGCCACACGACGATCAAGATCGATCAACTCATCGGCAAAGGCAAGGGCCAGAAGCGAATGGACGAAGTGCCGGTCGCCCAGGTGGCCACGTATGCCGCCGAGGACGCCGACATCCCGCTCCGCATGCAGCCGATCCTCGCCGCGCGACTCGCCGAAATGGAACTCGACGAGCTCAACGAAACGCTGGAGGTGCCGCTGATCGAAGTGCTGGCCGACATGGAGTTCACGGGCGTGCGAGTGAACCCAGGTCGCCTGGCCGAGCTCAGCGCGCGGTACGGCGAGCGGCTCACGCAACTCGAGCAGGAGATCGAAGAGCTGGCCGGCCACCCGCTTAACATCGGCTCCCCCAAGCAACTGGCTCAAGTGTTGTTCCAAGAGCTCGGCCTGCCGGTCGTGAAGAAAACCAAAACCGGCCCGAGCACCGATGCCGACGTGCTTGAGCAACTTGCCGAAATGCACGCGCTACCGGCCAAGATTGTCGAATATCGCCAATACTCAAAGCTCAAAAATACGTACGTCGACGCGCTGCCGACGATGATCCATCCGGAAACGGGCCGCGTCCACGCTTCATTCAACCAGGTGGTGGCCGCCACCGGCCGGCTCAGCTCGAGCGATCCGAACCTGCAGAACATTCCGATTCGCACCGAGGAAGGCCGCGAAATTCGCTCGGCATTCGTCGCCGGTCCCCCTCCCCATCTCGGGGAGGGGCTAGGGGGGGGGAGCTGGAAGCTGTTGGCCGCCGACTACTCGCAGATCGAACTGCGAATCCTCGCCCATTACTCGAACGACGAATCGATGTGCGCCGCGTTCGACCGCGATGAGGACATCCACACGCTCGTGGCTAGCCAGGTATTCGGCGTGCCGCTCGGCGAGGTGACGTCCGCGATGCGCCGCAGCGCGAAGGCCGTGAATTTTGGCGTGATCTATGGCCAAAGCCCGTTCGGCCTCGCGAAGGGTCTCGGCATCTCACAGGACGACGCGGCCAAGTTCATCGACGGCTACTTTGCCACGTACCGCGGCGTCGCCGAGTTCATGCTCCGCACGCTCGACGAATGTCGCTGCAAAGGGTACGTGTCGACCATGCTCGGCCGGCGCCGGGCGATCCAAGGCGTCCGCTCCGGCGACAAACTCACGCTCGGCACCGAGCACCCCAGCCGCAGCCCGCTCAACTTGCCCGAACGCACGGCCGTCAACAGCGTGATCCAAGGCTCGGCCGCCGACCTCATCAAACTGGCCATGATCGCCATTGCCCGCCGCCTGCGCGACGAGAACCTCAACGCCAAAATGATCCTGCAGATTCACGACGAGCTTGTGTTCGAAGTGTCACTGCAACACATCGACACGCTGGCCAAACTTGTCCGCGACGAAATGCAGTCGGTAATGAAACTCCGCGTGCCGCTGAAGGTCGACGTCAAGTCGGGCGACAATTGGGCCGAGTGTGAGCCTTGGACGTAGTGAATGCCGGCGGTGTCACTTGAACTAGCCGCGACCCGGGCACCACGGCTGCCGTGGTCGGGTCGCCAGCGACATGAGCACGAAACATGGAACGAACGAAAACCATCGGCCTAGTGGGCGGCGTGGCGAGCGGCAAGTCGCGAGTTGCGCAGTTGTTGGTTGATCTTGGCGCTGGACTGCTCGACGCCGACCGGACCGGCCACGCGGTGTTGGCGGACGATCCTCAAGTGCGGAACGCTCTTCGGCAACGCTGGGGCGACGACGTGATCGCGGCCGACGGCAGGGTTGATCGGGCGGCCGTTGCCCATCGCGTGTTTGGCTCCGGCGAGGAAGCGGCCGCCGAACGTCAGTTTCTCGAAGACCTTTTGCACCCCCGGATTCGCCGCCGCCTTGAAGCCGAAGCACGCGCGATGGCCGCAACAGGCCGCCCAGCCGTAGTCCTCGATGCCCCCCTTCTACTGGAAGCTGGCTGGGGGCCAATGTGCGACGTCGTGCTGATGGTCGACGCCTCCCGCAAGACGCGGCTCGCCCGCGCCTGCGCCCGGGGCTGGACGGAGTCCCATTTCGACCAGCGTGAAGCCGCCCAATGGCCGGTTGTTAAGAAACGCGGCGTTGCCGACGTCGTCATTAATAACGAAGGCACCGAGGACGAACTTCGCGATGCAGTGCGACAATTTTGGGACCGGCACGTCGCATCGCGCTAGGTCCCAAACCTAGCCGCAACCCGGGCACCACGGCTGCCGTGGCCGGGTCGCCGGCGAATCGCGTGACCGCGCCTTCCTGCGACCCGTTGGGTCGCGGCTATCAACGCTTTTCCTCGAGGGCTCTCGCTGAAATACAATTGACGGCGCGGGTGCAAGCGTCGACTTGCTGTGAAACGCGTTTCGCTGTCAACTTTCGACTTCCCCTATCGCCCCCTCCTGTGCAATAATGGGTCGAAGAGGCACCTCGCGGCCGGCCGTTCGTGCTGGCTTTTTTGAGATTCCCCGACGGTATTGATAATCCCCACCCCCGCGCATCCCGCGCCAGCGCTCTCATCTCTTCTAGGAGCGAACAATTCATGGCCGATTCAGCGAACCGCGAAACGCGGCCCAGTCGCCCGCGCCCCATGCATCGCCGCAGACCGCCGAATGAAAATGGCGAAGTCATCATCGACCGCGAACTTTTGGCGGAGCTCGACCGCGAAGAACCGCTGTCGCTGGCCGAGGAACTCGATAAGGCTGCCGAACGCGTGCGGCGAATCGGAGCGGCCATCGCCAAGGATGATGCACGCGACCGCAACATCCACATCGCCGAGCTGCAGCGGATGAGCATGCCGGAGCTGATCGCGACGGCCGAGGCGGAGAACGTCCCCGAGATCAGCGGTCTGAAGAAGCAGGAGCTCATCTTCCGCATCCTCAAGGAACGCGTGAAGCTCAAGGGCCTGATGTACGGCGAGGGCACGCTCGAAATCCTGCCCGACGGCTTCGGCTTCCTCCGCAGTCCCGATTACCACTATCTGTCGTGCCCGGACGACATCTACGTCTCGCCAAGCCAGATCCGACGCTTCGGATTGCGCAACGGCAACACGGTGGCCGGCACGATCCGCCCACCCAAAGAGAACGAGCGCTACTTCGCGCTCCTACGCGTCGAGGCGATCAACGGCGACGATCCGAACCTGCTGGCGAAGAAAATCTTCTTCGACGACCTGCGGCCCGTCCATCCCGACCGCCGCATCGTGTTGGAAACGACCGCCGACCAGGTCGAGATGCGCGTGGTCGATATGATCGTGCCGATCGGCTTCGGCCAGCGCGGTCTCATCGTCAGCCCGCCGCGCGCCGGCAAGACGATTCTTCTGCAGAAGATGGCCAAGAGCGTGCTCACGAACTATCCCGACGCCTACGTGATCATGCTCCTCATCGACGAGCGCCCGGAAGAAGTGACCGACATGGAGCGGCAAATCAAAGGCCCGCACTGCGAGGTGATCAGCTCGACATTTGACGAAACGAGTGCCCGTCACGTGCAGGTGAGCGAAATGGTCATCGAGAAAGCAAAACGGATGGTCGAGTACGGCAAAGACGTGATGATCTTTCTCGATTCGATCACGCGGCTCGCCCGAGCGTGGAACGCCGAATGCCCTCACTCCGGCAAAATCCTATCGGGCGGCATCGACGCCAACGCGATGCAGCGGCCCAAGCGTTTCTTCGGCTCGGCCCGCAAGGTGGAAGACGGCGGCTCGCTCACGATCGTGGCCACCGCGCTCATCGACACCGGCAGCAAGATGGACGAGGTGATCTTCGAAGAATTCAAGGGCACCGGCAACCAGGAGATCGTTCTCGACCGCCGCCTGGTCGACCGCCGTGTGTGGCCCGCCATCGACATCACCAGCAGCGGCACCCGCAAGGAAGAAAACCTCATGGACCCCGAGGAACACCGTCGCATCTGCCTCCTCCGCCGCGTCCTCAACGAAATGAGCCCCACCGACGCGATGGAGCTGCTCACGACGCGTCTCCACAAGACCAAAACGAACGCGGAATTCCTCATGAGCGTCAAAGAGTAGAATGGTAGTGGGTATAATCGATGCCGACCATTAGCCAGTTTTATGGCATCACCATTCGCATGTACTTCGACGATCATCCGCCGCCGCATTTTCACGCGTACTACGGCAACGATGCGGCGAAAATCGACATTGATACGCTGCAAATCAGCGAGGGAAAGCTTCGCCGCCGACCATTGGGACTTGTGCTCGAATGGGCTGTCGAGCATCGCGAAGAGTTGCGCGAGAATTGGCAGCGTGCCGAGGCCCACCTGCCACTGAATGAAATTGCGCCACTGGAGTAACAAACATGCAACGAGCCATTTCCGTACACCCGCTCGAAGATTATCGGCTATCGATCACTTTCGACGACGGCACGCAAGGAGAAGTCGCGTTACGCGAGCGACTGTTCGGCCCCGTCTTTGAGCCGTTGCGCGATCCGGCCGTGTTTCGGCAAGTGTTCGTGGATGACTTCGGCGCCATCGCCTGGCCGAACGGCGCTGACTTGGCGCCGGACGCGCTTTATGAGCGACTCCGCGTTCCGGCCGAATCTGCCTCGTAACCCTGCAGCGGCATGCCCGCCTTCATGCAGCAATTGACCAACACCCACGTGATGCGGTGGCACGCGCACCACGGCACTTCCGGCAGCGGGCACCTCTATCAAGGACGGTTCAAGTCGTTCCCCGTTGAGACGGACGACCACTTCTATACCGTGGTGCGCTATGTCGAGCGGAACGCGCTGCGTGCACGGCTGATGGCGCGGGCCGAAGAGTGGCGGTGGTCGAGCCTGTGGCAGCGCGAGTTCGGAGCGACCGAAATGCGCGCCGCTCTCCACCGCTGGCCGGTGGCGATGCCCACCGATTGGGTTCGCTATGTCAACCGCCCGCAGGCCGAGGCCGAGCTCAAGGCAGTGCGCCACGCCATCCGTCGCGGGTCGCCCTTCGGATCCTCACAATGGCAAGTGCGAACGGCCAACCGACTCGGCCTGGAGTGGACGCTCCGCCCACGCGGACGACCGAGGAAACAGAAACGTCCGTAAAAAAGAGCTGCGTCCCCTTTTCCCACCCCCCTTTTCCCACCCATTTGTCCATATCACTTATTGGCCACCACCGCCCTGTTGCGAAAAGTAGAATGTGCCCCTTTTCCGGCCCCACCGTCCACGGCCAGTTCATCCCCGGGCAACAAGCAACGTCGGCCCTGCTAGAAGGATTTGCCGTCGATGCAGCCGCGCTCTTTGCAGTTGCCGAGGACATTCCAGATGAGGAAACTATAAGGGACTAGAAAATGGGGACGTCCCACGCGCCGTAGTGGAACGAAATGATCCATCCGGCGTTTCAAAAAAACCAGAATGTCCCGTTTATTCCCCTTCATCCCTTTATGCATCCGCCGAGGCCAGCACGCGGACACCCATGCTGGCTGTCCGGGCCAATCCCGCGCGTCCCCAGCGGCTGGAACCGCGCGTGCGTAAACGCCGACCAAAAGAACTCCCGCTGATGAAATCCCCACGACGACAGCTACGTGAACGACTACTTGCCAAACGAGTTAAAGCTTAAGTTCACGCCATTGACTCCCGTCCCCATGATTGCTTGGCGAAGTCCCCACCGATACTTTCCCAGATTTTTTCGGCCTGACCTCTTGACAGCGGCGATTTACGTGGTGTAATGCAAGCGCTTTCATGAAAGCGCTTTCACAGGCACTTGCACTGGAAAGCGATTGGCCGAGGCGGCACAGGTTCGCAGCCAAGCGGAACTCGGCTTGTGCAGTGCCAGCCAGCGGCATGGCCGCGGAACGCGGCCCGTTCGTGGCGTGGCGGAGAGGAGGCGCGGCGAATCACGTCGGGGCGGGGTCCGCAGCTTGGCGCTGCGGCGCCCGCGCTCCGAATGCCTCGTTCTCGTGGGGACGATTCTCTTATGATCCGGCTTCTTTTTCGGGGCTGGCCGCAGCGCACCGGCCAGGACAGGCGCCCCACGTGCGTCAATCGGTAGCGCGTTTCGCCGTGCTGCTGACCGACAGGCGTAAGCATTTAATTTTTGATCGGGTCACGGAATATTCATTCACCGGTGGAAGGACCGCCGTCTTTCCGCCACTTTTTGGGAGGAGATTGCTATGAACTCCATAAAAAAATCGCTGCTGTTTGTTCTCGCCGCTGTGGCGTTCAGCTCATTTCCGGCGTCCGCACGGGCGGTCATTGCGGGAGGCAATGGAGATTTCAACGGCGACGGCACGCAGGACCGTTTCTTTGCCAATAGTCAGGATGGGAACGTGAGGATTGACTTTGCACCAAGCAAGCCGCCGTGGCAAGCGTGGACCGAGTGGTATTACGTTGGGGCAAACTGGTCAGGCGTCTACGCCATTGGCACAAACTACTACGGCGGGAAGGAGCTCGTATTCTTTCACCCCACCTACGCCTATATCGTTTCTGCCTCGCTAAAGCGCAGTCTGTATTACAGCCTGCCGTACAGCTACAACGTCATTATCTCGGACAAGAACCTCGACTCGATATCCGGGTACGACCAGGTATTCTTAAGGACCTACTACCTAGTACCACCTTATTACAATTACGCGCAAACGATAATACAGATCATCGATGACCAGCGCCAGGTTGTGAGACATTACTGGGTGAACACCGGTTGGGACTACTACTACTTTCAAGACGTAACCGGCGACGGCTTCA
>JAKEIB010000144.1 GCA_022614705.1 Planctomycetota bacterium
GGACGGCCTTGGCTGAGCAAACATCGGGTTGCCCAGCCAGCGGCGTCGTACCGGGAAGGATGTTTTTCAGGAACCGATCAACATCGATGGAATCGCCCGGTTGATAAATCAATTTATTGTCGTCGAGGAACCGCTTTAGACTAGCCTGGCCTTTAACGGTCTTCAGCGCTTCTTCGTCGGCGACCAGGTAGCGCTCGTCCAACTGTTTTACCGAGCCACCTGGTAGCACGACGCGGTCGAACGCGCGCCGGGTTTGGATTTGGAACTCGCGGCCGAGCGCGGGCATGATTTTCTTCAATTGGTCGCGGACCAAGCGGCCTGATTCCCCTGACTTGTGCTCTCGCTCGATGGCTTCTGCGGCGAGCAAGCGTTGAGCCCGTTCAACGGCATTATTGAGCGCCGATTGTGTGGTTGTTACCGCGAAGATCGCATTCTGGAACCCGCGAGGCATGGGAGCGCCTGGATCGGTAGTGTCAGCATACGCACACACCGCCTTCGCCAACTCCTCGGTTTCGCAGAGAGCGAGCTGAAGTTGGGCGGATTCCGGCACCTGCTTTGGAGAGACGGGCCATGCGGCGACTTTGAAATTGATTCCCTGAAAGTACGCTTGGGCTTCAGCCAACACTCTACTCTTGGCGTCCTCCAGCGGAATGTCCGTCATCCGCTCTTCGATCTGCTTCAATACGTTGGGCTGATAACGAAACTGGCAGCCGCGGCCGCTCACCGTTGGGTAAGTATGCCAGCACACACCCATGAGGTGATCCATCGCCTCGGCCGGTTCCGAGCCAGCCTCGTCGGGGCGAAGCACCGCGAGCGAAAGATCGGCAGGCTCCATGCCACTGTTGGAGTCCATTGGGATGCTTTCGAGCAACAGCGCAGCGGCGGTCCGCTGATGCAGACCATGCTGCTCGCCGCCGTCGAGCTCGGCGGCGTGCCCTTTGATATCGGCGGCAATTGCCGCTTTGAATTCGCGGCGGTCGAGGCGATCTAGGAGATCGGCCTGGATTCGGGAACTCCCCCAGTCGATGTCGCCGCCCGAAATCAATTCGAGATCGCGCTTTGCTTCAAAGGCGTCGCGCAGTATACGCGCGAACAGCCTCAGTACACCGCGGCTCTTTTGGAAGTCTTGTAGCCCGCCAAGGCGGTTGCGCGCCGTATCAAGCAAGCGAGGATGAAACGGGTAGCATTCAACAATGCGCTTGGCATAGTCAGACGTTGCCGCACTTGGTGGAATTGCGCCGGGCAATTCCTGCTGAACCCGCTCGTAAAGCGCGTGATACGTGGCGGATGCTGCTTGGGCCGCAGGTTGATCGATGAGCTTGAAAAGCCGTCGGACGATGACCTGTGCAGACTCATCACCGATTGGATCGAAGTCGGCGACCTTGCGACCATAGATGTCGTCGAGCTTCGTTGCGGCAGTTTGCAGCGCCGCGCCAAGGCTCGCGGCCTGTGAGGCATACGCCACTTGGCCGGCTGGATCAGTCACGATCAAAACCGTTTGTGGCCGCTTGGCGACTTCTGACGTCAGCGAGTTGAGGAAGCCGAGGAGGTTCCCCTGCCCGCGCTCCGAGAGCTTCGCCATGTAGACGACCAACTCGTCGAGAAGGATCAACACCGGGCCCTTGGGAAAAACCTTGGCGATTTGGGTGTCGCTTGGCGACGCCTCGGGGTCATCGGCTTTGCCCAGGTCTTTAAGCGCTTTCTCGCCGCCCAACTGAAGGAACAATTCGCCCCACAGGCTGTGGACCTTCAACTTGCCGTGCCTGCTGAATTCCGGGACGCCGGCTTTGCTGGCGTCTACGGCAGCGACCTTGACTTGGTCGGGGCGACCGGCTGCCGGCAGCAATTCCGTGCCCATCGAAGGGTCGCCGACGGTGTTGGCGTGGTGCCAGAGCGCCATGAGGGTGTGCGTCTTCCCACCGCCGAAACCCGTGCTCAGCCGAATCGTCGTTCCCCCCTCCTTCTTGGCCGCAAGCCGCTCAAATACCGCCTGGACGATTTTACATAACTGCTTAGCTGGATGGGTGTTGTGAAAAAACGTAGCTGGATCACCGTAAACCTTTGGCGCACGGCTTGAAATAAGGTCTCCGAAGTCAGCGGCGAAGATGGCGTCGTCCAAATCGCCCTTCAGTACCTCGTCACGTGGCTTACAACCCGCTAAAACACCCATTTGGGACTCCCCCGATTCGCGTTTGTCGCATGCTAGCGGGCCTGATTCTAGCCGATGAGGCTGGCATATTCCAATCGCCGTTTTGAGCGGGATTAATGGCGACCTCGCCAGTTCCGGGCGACGAACGACGTCCACCCATCGCAAGCATGCGGGGCCGATGGAATGACTGACCAACTACCAGCCACGGAGCGGCCGACATCCCACCGGATTCGATCGATGTCGGTTAAGGGCGGATTTCTCGACGGCGTGCGCCTCGATTTCGCCAATGGGCTGAATTGCTTCATTGGCGGGCGAGGCACTGGGAAGACGACGGTGCTGGAGTTGATCCGATACGCATTCGATGCCTTACCTTCCAAGGAAGACGATGGTGAAGAGAACCGAAGGATTTGCTCCCTCGTCGCGCAGAACTTGGCAGGCGGTCGGGTGCATGTGGAATTCCAGACCAAGAACGGCCTTACCTACGTCGTCGCTCGTTCTTGGGATGAGGAACCTGTCGTCTTGACGGCCGATGGCCAGCCCACCCAGCTAACGCTCAAGTCCGGCGGCGTCTTCCGGGCCGACATTTTCAGTCAGAATGAAGTGGAACGTATCGCCGACCGTTCAACATCACAATTGGTATTGATCGACCGATTCCAGACTGACGCAGTCGCCGACATTGATTCGCAACTGCGCGAGATCTTACAAAGTCTCCGCGCGAACTCGAACCAACTGTTGTCGCTGGAAGGCAGGCACGCTGAACTCCGAGAGGAGATTGCCACTTTGCCGGAGGTGGAAGAGAAACTGAAGGCATTCGCTGGCGCGGGCGGCGACAACGCGGCAGTTGTAGACCAAGCTCACTCCGCCAAGGCTTTACGTGATCGTGAACGTCGGGCCATCGAAGCCGTTGGTGATACTCTTACGGACTATCGGGAGCGCATTCAGTCGCGAACAGGTTGGTTCGCTCAACAGGTCAAGTCTCACCTCACTGGAGACATTCTTGCTGGCCCCAATGCCGTAGTCCTTGCCGAGCTCTCCAAACAGCTCGCGGCCTGCGGGAATGACATTGACATCCTGCTACGCCAGATCGGGGATCGACTCGGCGAAGCACAGACACATCTTGAGCAGATAAACGTAAAGCTATCCAACGCCCATAATCAACAAGAGTTGGCATTTCGCGCTTTGATCGAGCAACACGAGGTGCTGATGGAGCAAGCGACCGAACGCGCGCATCTTGAACGCCTGCGCAACGAACTCTTGGGCAAGAGACGAGCGCTCGATGAGATTGTGGCGCAGCTCAGCAACTTACGGAATCAGCGCGCGTGCTTGCTGCAAAGGCAGTCTGAGCTGCGCGATCGACGCTTCTCGATCCGTCAACAGGTCGCCCAGGGAATTAATGCCAAGGTCTCTCCGATGATTCGGGTGCGCCTTGAGCAGTTTGGCGAGGTCGGCGAGTATTACCTCCTTTTGGCCGGGGCACTAAAAGGGGCGGGACTTCAGCATAACGTCGTTGCTCAGAAGATTGCGACCTGTTTGCCGCCGCGCGACTTGTCGGAGCTTGTGAAGTCCCGCAATTCGCAATCGCTGGTAGACCAGAGTGGGATCAACGCAGCCCAGGCCATGAAAGTTGTGGAGGCTTTGCGTGACCACCAAATATTGTTCGACCTCGAAGCCGTCGAACTAAACGACAAGCCAAGGATCGAGCTGAAGGATGGCGACGCCTACAAGGATTCGCTATCCATCTCGAAGGGCCAAAAATGCACATCGATCCTACCAATCCTGCTCCTGGACAGCGACCGTCCGCTTCTCGTGGATCAGCCGGAAGACAATCTGGATAACGGTTTCATTTACGAGACGGTCGTGAGCAGAGTCCGCGAGGTGAAGAACGAGCGACAACTCATCTTCGTCACTCATAATCCCAATATTCCTGTATTGGGCGATGCAGGTAAGGTGTTTGTTTTCAAATCCAATGGTTCCAGGGGGTGGATCGAAAAAGACGGCACGGTTGACGACTGCAGGGGATACATCGTCAGTTTGCTGGAAGGCGGCGAAGAGGCATTCAAACTTCGACAGCAGAGGTACAAGTACTGAATGTCCGCATCATCCGGACAATTCGAATTGGCCGAGGCGCTATCCCGCCTCGAGTCGGACAGCGGCACGGTTCCGTGGACGGATCGTCGATCCATTGCCGCGTCCTTGCGCGATGAGTTAACCAAGTCCGATAAGCGAACCACTGTCATTCGGCTAGCCTGCGCGCTTGCCGATGATCCCAAGTGGGAGGTCCGAAAGGAGATCGCTTCACTGCTGCCGTCGCTTCCCGACGATGAATTCGCGCCTCTTGCGGCAAAACTGACTGAGGATTCAAACGGATTTGTTCGCAAGGCGGCGCAGCGAGCTTTAGACCTCCGACGCAAGGGTTCCAGCGATGCTGGCGACCGACGGAAAGGGCTCGACCAGGTCGCCGCTCAGTTTGACACGCTGGGCGCCACCCACGGGAAAGTAGTGAGCGCCAAGGCCCAAGCGTTGGCCTGGCGTCTGTACGAGGTTTCGGTTGCGGCTACCGTCCATGATCTGCGTGGCGTGCTTACGTCCGCATGTTCAAACTTAGCGAAGCTTAAAGCGGATGCATCTAAGCCATCGTTTGGAGGCACGGCGCTTCGAGAAGCCTTGGAAAAGGTCGCTGAGCGGTTAGCGTACTTGGAAAAATTTGTGAATGCGATGGGGGCATACGCGCAGTCCATTCCGCACGAAAGGGCAGCTACTCGGGTTGAAAAGATTGTGCGAGACGCGCATAGCGTGGCCGTCGATGCCGTTGCCTCCGCGTACCCAGAAGCGAAACTAGCCAACGGGTCGATCGCCATCAACGATGTCGCCACGGTCGTGGTGGCGCAACATGAGATTGTTGTTGCTCTTGCGAATGTAATCAAAAATGCCTACGAGGCGGTGTTGGCCGGCAACGCGGACCCTCGAACAGGTCGCGTCAACCTTTCAGCCGAATGCATTTGTGAAGGTGAAGTGCGAGTTGTCATTCAAGACAATGGGATGGGAATCAATGCGGAGGATCTCCGTGAATTACGCGCATTCGTTCCCGGACGAACGACCAAGAAGGGATCGGGGACAGGCTTCGGACTCCCAATCGCACAACGATACGTCGCAGCCCACGGTGGGTCGATTTCAATCGACAGTGTGGAGAACGCCGGAACGACGGTGACCATCGTGTTGCCAACGGAATTGCAACAAGGATCGGAAAATGATGCCGAAAGCACTAGTCGTTGATGATGACCCTCACATCCTCGAGTCGGCGAGCGACATTGTTAATTCGCTCGGGCACGAATGCGACCATGCAAATTCTGTCGAATCAGCGCGAGAATGCCTCGATCGCAACGATTACAGTTACGTCCTGTTGGACCTAGAGATTCCGGTTCGCGCAGGCAGGAGCTTTCCACGAATTCAGAACGGCGAGAATTTACTGCAAGAAATTGTCGAGCGCACGGGAACGCAACGACCTCCAATCATTGTCATTACAGCACACGGGACCGATGGTCCTGAGTTGGCCGTCGACGTAATGAAAAATGGAGCGGCCGACTACGTTACAAAGCCATTCCCGACATGTGGCCCACGCACCCTCGACAAGAGCATTCGTCAGGTGCTCGCCAAGTCCGGCGCGGCGGTGCCTCCACCGATTGAGCCCGTTGCCGTTGCGTCCACCATGAAGGCAACAGCCGCGTTGGTGAAGAAGAAATTCGCTGGCGGCGAGATGGCATTCTATGCAGATCGCATTGAACTCTGCGGCGTTATAATTTGTGCTGGTCCTCGATGTCTGCGGCAACGCAAGGTGCTGGATAGCCTACGACAGAAGCGCGACGGCAAGTTCGTTGCAATTGGAAGCAAGAAGCTCGAGGAAAGGATCGGTCGCGGCGCAGGGCCGAACAGCGTGCCAGGCTTGATCCAGACCTTGCGCAAGCGGATTATCCAAGAGCTAGCGAGCATTAACCTAGACTGCGGTCGCCAAGAAGTGATCGTGAGGACAAAGCAGGGCTACCAACTCAGGGATTGGATAACTGTCCAGGACGGCGACGGAAAGAATGCGTCCGACAATCAGGGTCAGGTCAAAATAGATGTCCCTAATCAAGCCGAGACCGATGTCCCTAATGGCTCTAGTCTAGATGACCCTAATGTACTAAACGACGATGCGGCGGTAAGGCGTGATTGGATTATCCAGCAGTTGGTCCAAGACCGAAAACGGCGAGCACCAGACATCCAGCAGAAATTCGGTTGTTCCCTCAAGACGGCCAAGCGTGACCTGAAGGCTCTGAAAGACGAGGGACGGATAGAGTTCGTCGGGTCGCGGCGCACAGGCTATTACCGCCTAAAGGACAGCAAAAAGCCGCGTTAGCAACGTCCCAGATAGCTACGCCGACAGCTTTACAACCCGAGTGGCCACAGCGACGTCTGGACTTTGCGAAAGGATTGCGTCCACGTATGCTACGATCAGGGGTTCAAACGAACGCCAGTCACCCCGACTGAGACTTGCCCTTATTTGACAGTGCCGAACCCCGCAGCCTTGCTAGAGCGGTCGCCGCGGCGACAGGTCGAAGGTTCAAATCCTTTCAGCCCGCTGGCGGATGCAATTTTGGCGTACTCTTTCGCCAATGCGACATCGCTCTCACGCGGCCGAGGCTCAAAACCTAAGCCGCTGCGATTCGAGGGCTTCATGATGCGGATACGATGTTCAGCGGACCATCCATTTTCGCAAAGTGGCAAAGTCGGTCTTAAGCGCCTCAATATTCGCATTTGGGCCGCGATCTTCGGCATATTCCACATGAAGCGTAATCGGACCGGCAAAGCTCGAATCGCGCAACTGCTGGAAGAACTTCGGATCAACTTGACCGGTGCCGAGCGGTACGTGCTGCGATTTGCGGCCGTTCCAGGCGAAATCCTTCACCGATACGGCGCCCAGATGCGGCTTCATCAAATTCCAGTAGACGGGCCAGGCCTCGCCGCCTTCCACCGCGGCGTGTCGGATATCAAACGCACAGCCAATTTCGCTCACCCGACAATCTTTGATCAAGCTGTGGAGGTCCCACAACGTAGCGCCTAGCATGTCCGCGCCGCAATGGTTTTGATACAACGCGGCGATTCCCAGCTCGCGATTCAGCGCTGCGATGTCGCGAAACACCGGCTGCAGCGCGGCGAGTTGCGGCAGTATCGGTTGGTTCAAGTCGTAGAGGTGGAATCCTAGACGGTAGCGATTGATGCCGTTCTTGGCCGCCGTCCGCAATAGCGGCTCCGCACTCGGCTCGTCGGCCCGTAAGATGTCGGTGGTCAGAATCGTGATTTCGAGACCGCGTTTGGCCAGCGCTTCGTTGAGTCGCGGCAATTCTTCCGCCGCGCGGGCCGGATCGATGTAACTCTCCTTTTTGCGAGCCGTAACTTCAATGCCATCAAAACCAGCCTCGGCAATCGCGTCGGCAAGTTGGTCGAAATCGAGCTCCGTGAGGAATTTTACGAACGCACAATAGGTGAATCGCTTTGGTGGGCGGACACCCGCGCTTAGACGCACAGGCATGGCGAGCGCCGCGGCAGCAGCCGCGGCAGCCTTGGCGAATTGTCGGCGATGAATCACTGTGGAAATGTCGCTCATGATGCAAGACCCCTTGTCGTGGACGCGATATGTCGTGCGTGCCAAACCAAAGTTTCAATCCCAGTCGAGGCGAAGGTGGAAGAGATCACCACGTGCATCTGAAAACAGCAGTGCGGTAGTAACCCCCTGAACCGAATAGACTATTCATTAGAACCGACTATGATGGGTGGGCAATCCGAAAAATCCGAATCAACTTCCGATTTTCCGCAACGACGCCATAATTCGTCGCCATGGGGATCCGTGGAATAGATTAGGCTGTAGGTCAGGCTTTCCAGCCTGACGTGCTCCCGGTTTATGTCAGGCTAAAAGCTTGACCTACTGGAATGTAAACGAATGTCAAGTCCAGTAAGCAAGTTCGGCGCGGTATCGCCTGATATCGAAATGCGCACGGACGTGCGCGTCGTAGGCGCGGAACTGTTCCTGCTGCCAGTCCGCACCCGCGTGCCGCTGAAGTTTGGCTCGGAGACGTTGGATTCGGTCACATGCGCGCGGGTACGTCTGCAGGTAACCGATCGCACTGGCCGAACTGCGTCGGGGTGGGGCGAGACGCCGCTGAGCGTTCAATGGGCGTGGCCCGCCGAGTTGAGCTCGAGCGAGCGGTACGATTCCATGGTTGGATTTTGCAAGGAGTTGGTGCCGGCCTGGTCCGGGTTCGACACGTGGGGGCACCCGATCGAAGTCGGCCATAGTTTTATGCAGTTCGTTCTGCCCCGGCTTCGCCAGCAATTCAATGACGGCCGCGATGCGGCCCACCGCCTTCCGTTGCTGGCGGCATTGGTCTCGCTTTCGGCATTCGACATCGCGTTGCACGATGCCTACGGCATGTTGCACGATGTGCCGATCTACACGACCTACAATCGCGAATGGATGGGCCGAGACTTGTCTTGGTATTTGGAGCCCGCCAAGGGCGCGGTGGTCGATTTTCGCGGCCGCTATCCGCAGGATTTCTTCTCGCACCCGCCGGCAACGCGGTTGGCCGCCTGGCACCTCGTCGGCGGCCTGGAT
Organism: Planctomycetota bacterium; assembly: GCA_022614705.1. Classification (GTDB taxonomy): domain Bacteria; phylum Planctomycetota; class Planctomycetia; order Pirellulales; family Lacipirellulaceae; genus JABDGM01. The sequence goes on from JAKEIB010000144.1 coordinate 8,796, forward strand.
CCGCTCGATAGCAGCGAGGTGAATAGCCAGCCGGGCGCCCGGCAGCCGGATAAGCCGGGCGCCGGGTCGGCGTATGGATTTCCCGTGCTTCTTGGCGATTGGATCGAGCATGATGGGCTGTTCTGCTTGAAGATCAAGCTGCGCGGCAACGACTCCGCGTGGGACTACGAGCGAATCGTTCGCGTGGGAAAAATCGCGTTGGAGCGCGGCGTGCGGCACCTGTCGGCCGACTTCAATTGCACCGTGATGGAACTGGAGTATGTAAACACGATTTTGGACCGACTGACGGCGGAACAACCGGCCATAAGTCGCTTACTGCTCTACGTCGAGCAGCCGTTTGCGTATGAGCTGGAGGATTCTCCGCTCGATGTGCGCAGCGTGGCGGCGCGCAAACCGCTGTTCATGGATGAAAGTGCGCACAGTTGGCAGCAAGTCCGTCTCGGCCGGGCATTGGGTTGGACGGGAGTCGCGCTGAAGACCTGCAAAACACAGACGGGCGCGCTGCTGTCGCTGTGCTGGGCAAAAGCGCACGGCATGGATTTGATGGTGCAGGACCTCACCAATCCGATGTTGGCCCAGATTCCGCATGTGTTGCTGGCTGCCCACGCCGGCACCATCATGGGTGTCGAAACCAACGCCATGCAGTTTTATCCACAAGCATCAGTCGCCGAAGCCCAGATTCATCCTGGCCTGTTTACGCGCGTGGCCGGCCAAATCGATCTGACGACGATTCGCGGGGCGGGGTTCGGTTACAACGGCGCGGAAGCCGCGCGCAAGTTGCCGCGTCCAGCCGCCAGTTCTCGGGCAGGATAAGACGCCTTCCCACGTTGACATGTCGGCGGGTAATGAACGCAACCTTGCGTTTCTTTCCCATGTGGATCATGAGGACGACGTTGAGCGTCTTACCCGTATCTGGTCTACCGTCACAGCGGCGACGATGATGACGCCAAGGATGATGTCCTGCACGGGATTGCTCAAGCCGAGCTGTGTGCAACCGCTGGCGATGGTTTGCATGAGCAGCGCGCCGGTGAGGGTGCCCAGGACGGTGCCGCGACCGCCGCTCAGGCTAGCGCCGCCGATGACGACGGCGGCGATTACTTTTAATTCCAAGCCGACGCCCGACGTCGGATTGCCGACTTTGAGCTTGGCAAACTGATACAGGCCCGCCAGCCCGACGAACAGACCGCCCAACGTATACACGGCAAGTTTTATCGCCGGTACATTCAGGCCGCAGAGCCGCGCCGTTTGTTCGTTCGAGCCGAGCGCGAATACGTACCGGCCAAACACAGTATAGCGCAACACGAGGCTCAAGATCGCCGCAAGCGCGAGCATGATCCATACCCCTGGCGCCACGAGCAACCAGGACGGATCGGGATTGGGCATGGCTAAGCCACTCATCCAATCGGGAACGCTCGCCAGTGGCGGGCGGACTGTAGTTTCATCGGCCACCAACTTGGCGATGCCCAGGTATGCAGTCATTGTTCCCAAGGTCACGATGAACGGCGCGACTCTCAACGCGCTGATCAAGGCGCCGTTCACGCTTCCCGCGGCACAACCGGTCAGCACGCAACAAGCCACAGCCAATTCGATCGGCCCGCCCTGTTTGAGCACCCAGGCCATGACGGTGGCGCATAACGCTACAGCGGTGCCGACCGAAAGATCAATCCCCCCGGCGATGATGATGACGGTCATTCCCAAAGCCGCCACCACGACGGGAGCCGAGGAAATGAGCATCGTCTGCAAATTTCTCAGCGACAGAAATCGTCCACCATCCGGCTGGGCGGCGTCGGCCAGGGCGAAAAAGGTAAACACCAGCAGCAATGCCAACAGAGGCCCGAACTGGCCGGCCAGCAAAGTCCACACGTTGGCGCGGGATGTGGTCATTACTCATTCACCAAACGCTAAACGGAATTTCGAATGGCCACGAAGAGGCACAAAAAGACACAAGAATCGATAGATATCTTCAGTCGTGGCGGCGTTAATCATCTCGTCTCTTACTTTGTGTCTTTTTGTGCCTCTTTGCGGCCATCGATGGTTCGTTGTTTTTCAGTTTCAGTCAATCACTTTCGATGGCTCGCGACAAAAGTGATTTCTCGGTCCACGCGTCGGCGGGTCGAATCTCGCGCAGTCGCCCGCGCGACATGACGCCGATTCGGTCACACACCCGCAGCAGTTCCTGAAAATACGAACTTACGAACAAAATGGCCCGGCCCTCGGCCGCCAACTCGCCGATTTGGCGATAGATGGTCGCCTTGGTGCCCACGTCGATCCCGCGAGTGGGTTCGTCGAGCAGCAGCACTTCGGCACGCTGATGCAGCACGCGGGCCAGGGCCACTTTTTGCTGATTCCCTCCCGATAGTGTTTCGACCGCACGTTCTGGTGAGGCGGCTTTGATTTCCAGTCGCTGCATCCACTGCGCGACGGCTTGCCGCCGTCGGTTCAGATTTAGCCAACCCCAGCGGCTGTACGGAAACAACCGACTATAGGTGATGTTGTCGGCGATCGAGCGGGCTTGCGCCAGCCCCTCGCGTTTGCGATCTTCCGACACATAGGCCAGCCCCGCGCGGATGCGGGCCTTGGGTGTGGCCCTGGGATAGATTGTGCCCACGCGCACGCGGCCGCCGCGCACCGGATCGAGCGCGAAGATCGAGCGAACCAACTCGGTCCGTCCGGCACCCACCAATCCTGCCAAGCCGAGGATTTCACCGCGACGGAGATCGAACGACACGTCTCGGGGTTTCGGCGCGCCGGAGAGACCAGATAGCGACAGCATGGTCTCACCCGGTGTGTGCGGCACGTTGGGATACAACTCGTCGATCCGTCGACCCACCATGACCGAGACAATGTGTGTTGTGCTCGTTCCGGCGAGCGCTCCGCTGTCGACCGTTTCGCCGTCGCGAAGCACGGTGTAGCAATCGCACACGCGGCGAACTTCCTCCAAGAAGTGACTGATGTAGATCACTCCCAAGCCTTCTTGCCTCAGCCGGGCGATTGTTTCAAATAAGCGCTCGACGTCGGCCGGGGCCAATGAACTGGTGGGTTCGTCAAAGACGATCACTTTGGCATCGCTAGCCAGTGCGCGGGCGATTTCCACCAACTGCTGCATACCGATTGAAAGCCGCGCCACCGGTGTCTCCAGCGGCAAGTCGGCATGACCCAAACGCTCGAGCGCCGCGCGGACCTGGCGACGTTGCGCGACTCGATCGACCACTCCCCACCGCGCGTGCTCCTGCCCAAGCATGATGTTCTCTTCCACGCTTAAATCAGGCGCCAAATTCAATTCCTGGTAGATCATGGCCACGCCGGCCAGCCGCGCTGCGTGGGGACCCGCAGGAGCATACCGTCGGCCAGCTAGCTCCATGCTTCCGCTATCCGGCGAGTGCGCTCCACTGAGGACCTTCATCAGTGTGCTTTTACCCGCGCCATTCTCACCTATCAGCGCCAAGGCTTGACCGGCCCGCAGTTCTAACGAAACGCCGCGCAACGCCTTTGTCGCGCCAAATCGTTTAAATATCCCCGTCATGCGGAGTAGCGGCGCCGCGGATTGTGAAGGATGGATATTTTCCACGGGGAAGTGACGATAAGTTGCGGAGAAAAGCGGCTTGTATCCGGAGGATTGCATTACAGAACGGCGAACTCGATGTAGCTCAGGATTATGCAAGTGCTAATAACAGGCCCGAAGGGCCAGCAGTCAATAGCCAGGGGCGTCAGCCCCTGGAAGCAAATCCGTGACGACCGGTAAGCCCCACCGGGGCGACAGTGAACGTATTTACTGCCGCCCTTTCAGGGCTTTCGTTTCATACCAACGAC
>JAKEIB010000145.1 GCA_022614705.1 Planctomycetota bacterium
GTGAGCATCGTCGGGCCCTCCAGGGTATGTGGATGCCCCTGGAACACACGATAACTCACCGCCTCCATTTCCAACGATAGCAATTCAAAAACACCCTCTAACATTCGACATGTCTATTTCCTTCCTCTTGTCAGAGCAGGGTCGGCCACCGCAAAAAGACGCTTTCGGAGCCCGATACATAGCCCGGTTGTACCTCTGTGAACGCTTCGCCCTGCCGGTCGCCCGACACAACGCATCACTCGAGGCCTAGGCGACCGGCTAGGTCTTACCATGTACAACTCTTTCATTCGCTACCTTCCTCCGGCTTAACGCCGACGCACTCTGCCCCCTTTTTGGCACCGTGTTCACTTCCCGCGCAGCGCTTCGGCAAATGCCTTCATCCACGCCGAGCACTCTTTCTTGAACCGGCAGCAGTACAGGTTGCCGTCGATCACGAGGGATTCAGACACGTACGTCGCCCCGGCCACCTCCGCCTCGAACTTGCACTTCGGAATCGTCGTTACCCGCCGGCCGCGAATCACGTCCGCCACGGCCAGGATCTCGATGCCGTGGCAAATCGACGCCACCGGCTTTTTGTGGTCGAAGAAGTGCTTCGTGATGCGGATTAAATCCTTGTCGTACCGCAAGAACTCGGGCGCCCGTCCCCCCGGCAGCACGAGCCCGATATACTCAGCCGGATTCACGTCGCGAAACGCCACGTCGGCTTCAATCCGATAGCCGGGCGACTCGACCGTGACGTCCCGGTTCGGATCGTGGTCGTGCTGCACCATGTGATAGGTGCGCCGCTCGGGCCCCGCCTTCACCATGTCGTGCTCCTCGCCCAGGCGATAGTACGGCACCATCGTGTCGATCACTTCCGCCCCGTCGCCGATCACGATCAACACCTTGCCCATACAGATTTTCAATAGGAGGGAATGAACGCTATGCACCGGCCACGTCGCCATCTATTCTACCGACAGAGGACCGCCGCAAAAGCTGCACCGCTAGTGACATTATGGAGTTTTGCGTCATGGAGTTTTGCGTCGTCACGTAATGATGCGGTGAAATCGGTGAACAGGTTCAGTTTAGGGCTAATTCTCTTCCTGATGTCCTGCGCGTGTGCGGCATTGTGGCTTGACTTCAGCGGAATATAGGAAGGGGAGAATATAGAAACTGGATGCAGCTTTTTTCGTCTTCGGCGGCCCTGGCACAAGACGTGCCGGATTCGGCGTCCCAATCGCCTCCCATCGAATGTCGCCCCCACCGAATGCCGCGCGGTGTTGCGTCTCGTCCGTGCTCCCTGCAAGCGCGGCGGCCGAAAAACTGCGTCCCTTTTTCCCTTTCGGCACCCCGCTGGACGGAAGTCCTCCCAGCCGCTCCACATCTCGGATATACCCTGCAGCGCCTCGTTAGGCCTCCGGTGCGCTAACTGTGGTTGCCTGCGGATGTGACGGTGGCCTGCGTCCCATCCAGCGTGCCACCCATGCACCCAAGATCAGTCCCTGCCCGACGATCTCCGGCTGCATCATCAGGTGGGTGTATGGCGTGAACTCCGGCCGTAGGTAGATCAGCCCCTCGATCGTCCCGGCCGCGGCGACCGCCGAGGCCCAATACGCGAGCACGAAGTATAACCCCGAGATCGACAAGAATCGCTTGCCCCAGCCCCACGCTTTAAGCGTGTCGAAGAACGGGTACAGCACGGCAGCAATGAGTACCCCGCGGAGCAGCTGGCCGGGGATGAACCAGGTCATCGCGTGTTTCCACAGTTCCGGTTCGGCGGGCGTGCGCATGAAGGTAGCGAAGACGGGGTTACTGCCCTCGTAGAATGGCTTGGTGAGCAGCTGGTAGGCCGCCGCCCCGACGACGAAGTAGGAGACGACATGCACGACGGTGACCTTGGCCGCAAAGCTGAGGAACCGTTTGAAGTCCATGTGCATTCGCTCGAAGGTAACCGCGGCCTACGTGGCCCAACGATAAAGCTCACCTGCCGGGGCCGCCTGCAACAGCGTGATGCCGCGCGAAACCAAACTGGCGGCCCCGGTCAGGTGCAGCGTCTGGTTCGGCCCCACTACTCCCTACTTGCCTTCATCTCCTCGACCAACAAGGGAATCGCCCGATCCAGATTCTGGCCGTAGAACTTCGCCAAGAGCCTCCTGAACACCGACACGCCGAACCCTTTCGCTTCAACTATCCAAGTGAGCTTGGTCTGCATCGGGTTCAGTTCCTCAAAGCGATGGTCGAAAGTGACCGTTAGCCAAAGGAAGCGGCCGACCCATTTCCAGTTGCGCTGCGGATTGAACTCGGTCATTGTTAACGCTGACTTGACGCCGTTGCTCAGAGTGAGGCGGCCCGTCGTGTTCGGTCCGAATTCCCCCGGCGGCTGCAATTCTACTTGCTTGATATGCTTGGCCCAGGTGGGCCACTGCTCGGCGCGGGCCAGGTGCTGCCACGCCTGCTCAAGTGGCCGGTCCACCGTGAACTGACGGCTCAACAGCGTAGTCATGGAGAGTTCGTCCTCGCCGCCGCACAGGTATTAGACCGCCGAAGTGCGGCAAAACATTACCGCAGTTTTGCGATCGAGTATGGATTGGTCAGTCTCGATACATCATACTGTTAATCGCTTTCGCGACGGATCGCCAGTCCCGATCGGGTGCGACACCGCACTGGGGTCCGTACTATGCCGCAGCCTTCCCGCCGGAGATCAAACCTGCCAACACCACCTGCTCCGCCGGGGCCGTCAGAGCCGAGATTCGTCGAACAGGTGGCAAGCGCGCGGCCGCGTCCGGCGATTCAGCCGCGTTGCGGAGCGCAGCGGAGCAACGTTGACTGCAAGCGGTTGTTAGCTCGCCCCGTTGTTGTGTGTGATCGAGACGTTAGCGAACTCGTGTCGTGGCGTAAGTAGCCAGCCTATCAAAAATCCAAAAATGAAATTGGATGAGGCGGTTTCGATCAAGTGCGTCATTCTCACTGCCTCGGGCATATACGGGTTGGGTAATAGCAGTTGGGCATTCATCACCACAGCGAAAAGCAATCCGAGTGCCAGCGCGGTTTCTTGCCACTGCCCTTTCATCATTCGAATGACGGGCAAGGCGATTGCCACCCACAACATCGCCCGCAAAATCTGGAAGGGGATAAGCCAAGGCGTATTTGTCACCACTGTGCTCATTTGGGCGAAGAAACTACCTTCGTCACGGCCACCATAATACTCGCGGACCGCAGGATTTTGCCAAGCGATGAAATAGCCAAACGTGAAATACAAGATTAGGTAGGCGATGGCAATGACCACCAGTTTCCACGCCCATTCCTTTGCTGGCATGACCAATCGTGCATTCAGTTCGGTGCTTAGGGTATCGGTTTTTCTCTTTCCCAGAATTAGAACAGCCAGCACCGAGAAGGGCGCGGCAATCAGGGCGCCCATCAGAAACAGTCGTGGCAACATGCCCGATGGTAGTCGTGTGATAAATACTGCCGACTCAATTTGCGACATGAACGTCGTCACACCATAGAAAACGAAAAAGACTGTTGCAATAAGCCGCCAACCTGCCCAACGGGAACGAACGATGATAGGAGTCAGAACAATGGTGTTCAAAAGGCACACCGCCAGTAAAGCCACTGCCGCCCCGCCAGCCTGTTCGGGTGTTTGAGAACTGCCTAGTTGTCCAATGACTCCGCCTGCTACAGCAAAGCAGATGAACAGAATGATCGTCAGGACTATCACCTTTAGAACAATGGAAAAAGCAGTCTTCATATTCTTCTCCTGCGAATTAGCCGTCGCACTGTGTCTGGAACGAGCGGTAGGCTGCCTGTGCGTCTTTGGCCCATTGCCAATGCGCTTCATAGCGGCGGATGCCGCACTCCAGCGCCAGCTTGGCGGACAGCGGCAGTTTCGCTCCGTGCGCCGCGAGGTATTCGCGGAGCTTGGGAACGTACGACATCAGCTCGCCTTCGAAGGCCACGAGAAACCGGTGGGAATCCTCCGGTCCGAGGACCACGTCCATGAAACTGAAGCGCAACATCATCTCATCCACCGCACGGATCACGTCGTCGTGCGTCGGCGGTTTGCGCAACCACGACTTGAGCGCGGCAGTCCCCGCGGCGGTCAGGCGGAAAACCTGCCGCCGGCGTAGGCCCGAGCCCTGCTCGACCTTGCCGCGAATCAACCCGCTTTTCTCCAACCGCTTCAAGGCCGGATAGATCGCGCCCGGGCTATCGCTGAAAGACTGCATCGGGGTGAGGGCGAATGTTTTGCGCAGGTCGTACCCGGAGGACTCCTTCTGACCGAGGAGCCCCAGCAGGGCATAGCCAAGCAGTGAGATGTCTGGCGCGGACATAGTACGTGACGTATTATTACGTAACGCACTATAAAGGTCAAGGGGCCCCGGCCCAGTTTTCGCGACTGGGTCGTCGACGCCTATCCGTCAACCGGGGGAGAACAAAGCGGACATTCTACTTTTTTCGTGGTCTGCCGCGTGGGCGGAGCGTGGATTGCAGGCCGAGGCGCGTCGCTGTGAGCCTAGTCCAGTGGTCGCTTCCATAGGGTGTTCCTCGGTTGATGCTGCGCGTAGACGGAAAGGGGACAGGTACATTTTGCTGCGAAGACTCCGCACGACCATCGCCGCGATGGTGCCCGGCCAGTCCCCGACGATCCTGGACGGTTCACGTGGGCCAGCCCATTGCGCGGAAATCGGAAGGCTTGAGGAGAGCGTGGTACGCCGGGGTCACAGACCCCAGCTACAGTTTGAATCAGCCCGTCGCGACGGGTGTTCGCGCTTGGCGCGGCGCCGCCGTCGACTTGCGAATGATCAGATCCGCGGCCACCTTGATCGTCGTCGGCGAATCGCTGTCGGGCATGACGCCGTCGATGCGGTCGATGATGAGCTTCGCGGCCAGGCGGCCGATTTCGTGCGGCTTTTGCCGCATCGTCGTCAGCGGCGGACTCATCGTCGCGGCGAAGTCGAGGTCGGCGAAGCCGACGATCGAAAGGTCCTGCGGAATCTTCATGCCCAGCTCAATCGCCACGTCGTGCACGAACGCCGCCTCGTGGTCGGATGCGGCGAACACAGCCGTCGGCTGCAAATCGCTCGTCAGTAGCTCGCGGGCGACTTGCGGACCGTTGGTGCCCTGTGGATTGAGGCGCCAGCTTTGCACCTTGGCGTCCGCGCAGCGCCGCACTGCATCCTCGAACGAGCCGCGACGCTTCACCGCCCAAGTTTGCGATGGCGTCTCGCGGCTGGAGAGGCAGGCGATTCGTCGATGGCCTAACCCGAGCAGATGATCGGCCACGACTGCGGTGGCCTGCTCTTCGTCGGTTTCCACTGAATCGGCGACCGTCGAGTAGTGATCGATCACGGCGACCGGCACACGTCGCTCGACGAATTCCGGAAAGTGGTGATAGTAGGCAACGCTGAATGGCGGCCACAGAATAAGACCGTCGACGCGGCGGTCGAGCAACCGATTGATCTGCCGCAGACCCTCGGCTTCGTCTTTCTCGAAGTGAGGCATGTCCTCCAGGCTGCCGATCCACACGGTGATCGGAAGATAGTCCGATGCGCCCAGGGTGTCGTGAATTCCCGACAAGACGCTCACCCAGAACGAATCGTAAGGCGGAATCATCACGCCGATCGTCTGCGTGCGACCCGTCTGCATGCCGTTGACGAGCAGATTGCGCCGCCAACCGAGCTGGCGTGAAGCCTCGAGGACGCGACGGCAGGTTTCCTCACCGAAGCGTTCGCGATCGCCGCGCAGGATGCGTGAGGCGGCAGCGAGCGAGACGTTGGCCGCTTTGGCCACATCTTTCAGACGCGGAACCTGTGAATTGGCCATGGAGGCGAATGCGCCGATGGATTCCGGCCGGGCGCCACCCTACGGAATCGGGAAGGCGAAACCCAACCGTAGACACGTGCCATAACTGCGAGTAAACTAGTTTACAACTGCAGTCCTTATTATGCTCGATCACCGCAAGGTGTCAATCGGCGGCCCGGCCGTGCCATCGGTCGAGACGAGTCGTTTCCCAGAAAAACAAGGCGGTCTCGATGAAAAGCGACCTAAAAGCCCGTCAGCGAAACGGTACGGCGGGCGCTGAAGGTCGCGGGAAATCCGCGCCGGCAAACGGCGCACTCGTAACGTCGGCCGCCGCGGTTCCCTGGCAGGAACGGTCCGCCGGTTGCCGCGACGTGATGTGGCGTTACTCGGCGAATCCGATCATCGGCCGGCATCACATGCCGGGCGTGCAAGGTATCTACAACAGCGCGGTCGCGCCGTACGGCGACGGGTTCGTCGGCGTCTTCCGGCTGGAAAAGCGTTGCCGGTTTCCGCGTCTCCATGTTGGTTGGAGCGACGACGGCTTCGATTGGCACATCGAGCCGGAACCGATTCAATTTGCATCGGGCGATCCCGAGTCGCCGGCCGACTACGCGTATGATCCGCGGTTGTGCCAGATCGACGGCATCTACTACATCACCTGGTGCGGCGGACACAACGGCCCAACGATCAGCGTGGCCACGACTCGCGATTTCCAAAGCTTCGATCGGCTGGAGAACGCGTTCCTGCCGTTTAATCGAAACGGCGTATTGTTCCCGCGCAAGATCGGCGGCAAATACTTCATGCTCAGCCGACCCAGCGACGACGGGCACACGCCGTTCGGCGACATCTACGTGAGCCAGAGTCCCGACATGTGTCACTGGGGCATGCATCGCCTGGTGATGCGCCGCGGCGGTAGCGAGGTCGGCCAGTGGTGGCAGCGCACGAAGATCGGCGCCGGTCCGATCCCGATCGAAACCGACGATGGTTGGCTCACGATCTATCACGGTGTGATGGATACGTGCAACGGATTTGTCTACAGCATGGGCGCCGCACTTTTGGATTTGGACGACCCGTCGCGCGTGCGCTATCGCACGAATCAGCACATTCTCACACCAGAGCAGGACTACGAGGTGAGCGGACACGTGCCCAACGTCGTGTTCCCGTGCGCCGCGCTCGTCGATACAGAGCGCGACCGGCTGGCCGTGTACTATGGCGCTGCCGACACGTCCTGCTGCCTGGCATTCGCGCGGCTCGGCGAGCTCGTCTCGTTCGTCAAAGATAATTCGTGCGTGTTCTAGAACGTCAAACAAAATGGCCTCAGAGGAAGGGGACAGGCACATTTTGCTCCGAAGACTCCGCAAAATGAGCCAGTCCCCGCCTAGAACTGAAGCGTCGTACGTGGTGCGGGAGTCGCCGCCGTGTCTCTAACGACCCTCGATCTGGCCGTTCTGGCGGTTTACTTCGCGGCCACGCTTGCGATCGGGTTCTGGATTTCGCGTCGCGCCTCGCGCAGCCTGCGCAACTACTTTCTCGGCGGCAATAGTGTGCCGTGGTATGCGCTCGGATTATCGAACGCCTCGGGCATGTTCGATATCAGCGGCACGATGGTCATGGTCGCCTGGCTGTTCGTGTACGGGCTCAAGAGCGTGTGGATCCCCTGGCTGTGGCCCGTGTTCAACCAGGTTTTCATGATGGTTTACCTTTCGATCTGGCTGCGGCGATCGCGGGTGATGACCGGCGCCGAATGGATTCGCTTCCGCTTCGGCGAAGGCGCCGGTTCGCATCTTTCGCACCTGATCGTCGTGCTGTACGCGATGCTGATCGTGATCAGTTTTCTCGCGTACGGCTTCGTGGGCATCGGCAAATTCGCGGCCACGATGCTGCCCTGGCAGTTGTCGACCGATCCGGTGACGAACGACAACCTGTACGGGCTGATCATCACGGCGATCACGACGATCTACGTCGTGAAAGGTGGCATGCTGAGCGTTGTGTTCACCGAGGTGTTGCAGTTCATCGTAATGACCGTGGCTTGCGTGTGGGTGGGAATCATCGCCATGCAGGCCGTGTCGCCGGAGCTGCTGGCGACGAAAGTGCCGGCCGGTTGGGATTCTATTTTCTTCGGCGCTCGGCTCGACCTCGACTGGAGCGGCATCCTCGACGCGGCCAACGACAAGATCACGAAAGACGGCTGGGAATTCTTCTCGGCGTTCTTCATGCTTCTGCTTGTCAAAGGCTGGTTGCAGAGCATGGCTGGCCCGCGGCCCGACTACGACATGCAGCGCGTCCTCTCGGCTCGCACGCCGCGCGAGGCCGCTTTGATGAGCTGGTTTGTGAACGTCGTGTTGCTCATCCCGCGGTATATTCTAATTACCGGGTTAACGGTGCTCGCGTTGGCGTTTTTTACCGACGAGCTTGCATCGGGTACCGATGACGCGAACTTCGAAAGAATCCTGCCGTTGGCGCTACGGGATTTCGTTCAGCCGGGGCTATTGGGCCTGGTGATCGCCGGGCTGATGGCCGCATTCATGTCGACGTACGCCGCCACGGTAAACGCGGCGCCGGCTTACATCGTGAACGATATTTACAAGCGATACATCAATCCGCACGCTTCGGAAAGGAATTACGTCCGCATGAGCTATGCGACTTCGATCGCCGTCGTGATCCTCGGCACGGCGATTGGTTTCGCCGCCACTTCGCTCAATAATATCGTGGAGTGGATTACGGCCGCTCTGTTTGGCGGCTACACGGCTTCAAACGTGCTTAAGTGGTATTGGTGGCGGTTCAACAGTTACGGGTACTTCGGGGGAATGATCACGGGGCTGGTGGCCGTCGCGATCGTGCCGGAGCTGCTTCCCAATCTGGCTGTCATTTATTCCTTCCCAATAATCCTGGTGATTTCACTGGCTGGGTGCGTGATCGTGAGCCTGCTCACTCCGCCGGATGATGTGGAAGTGTTGAAGCGTTTTTATCTGCAAGTGCGTCCATGGGGCCTTTGGCGGCCGATTCACGACCTGGTTGCGGCGGAAAATCCAGGCGCCGAAGCCAACACGGCGTTCGGCCACGATATGCTGAACGTGCTGGTTGGCATCGTATGGCAAACGGCCCTCACGACTACGGGCATTTACCTCGTTTTGCAGGACTATCGCCGGCTGGCGTGGTCGATCGGCGTCGTCGCACTGACATCGGTTTGGTTGAAATATCGCTGGTACGACAAGCTAGAAAACTATCCGAGCGGATACGCGTCGGCCGAAGAGCCGGCGAGCGAATCGCAAGCGCGCCCCGGCATGAACGAGCAACTATGAGACTTCGCTTCGCGGTGATCTGCTGTTGCCTGTGCCTCGCCGAATTGGCGCATGCGGTAGAGCCGGCGCCGATGAACTTCATCACGCGCCGCGGCGATCGGCTCTACGACGGCGACAAACCGTTTCGTTTCATCTCGTTCAACATCCCCAACTTGATGGTCATTGAAGACGCCTACGAGTTCACCAAGCCGAACCCGTGGCGCTGGCCGAATGAGTTTGAGATTGAAGATGCCCTGGAGTCGGTTCGCCAGATGGGCGGCCAGGTCGTGCGCACCTACGTCGTGAGCGTATATCGCGACGGATCGGACATGGGCAAGTTCGTCCACGTACTCGGCCCCGGCCAATTCAATGAAGAGGGCTTTCGCGCTTTGGACATGCTGGTCGCGGCGGCGCGTCGCAAGGGGATCCGCGTCATCATCCCCTTGGTGGATCAGCACAAGTGGTGGGGCGGCATCGGCGAGTACGCGGCCTTTCGCGGCAAGCCGGCCGAGGCGTTCTGGTCGGATCGGCAGATCATCGACGATTTCAAGGCCACCGTGGAACATGTGGTCGCTCGAAAGAATAGTCTCACCGGCGTCGCCTATCGCGATGAGCCCGCTATCTTCGGCTGGCAAACGGGCAACGAGATTTCCTCGACGCCAGAGTGGACGCGCGAGATGGCGGCCTATATCAAGGAGCTCGATCCGAATCACGTTGTGCTGGACGGCAAATCGCTCAAGGGCGTGCCCGTGTGGTCGCTGGACGATCCGAACATCGACGTGATCACTACGCATCACTATCCCTGGGGCGCCGATCACGACTATGTGAAGCCTATTCGCGAAGCGCACGCACTTACAAAGGGCAAGAAGGCGTACTTCGTCGGCGAGTTCGGCTTTGTGGAAACGCCGCACATCGCCAGTGCGATCGAGGCCGTGATCGAAGACGGGATTTCTGGCGCGCTGCTTTGGAGCCTGCGGATGCACCGCCGGGAAGGCGGATTTTACTGGCACATGGAAGTCGGCACCGGGCGGAACATTTATAAAGCGTACCATTGGCCCGGCTTCGCCTCGGGCGACCGCTACGACGAGCGGCAAATTCTGCAGCTCGTGCGAGAGAAGGCACACCAGATTCGAGGGCTTCCGACGCCGCTGTTGGAGAAACCCGCGCCGCCGAAGCTGCTGCCGATCGATCGCGTGAGCGCGATATCTTGGCAAGGCGCCGCCGGCGCCGATTCTTACGACGTTTGGCGTAGCGCGACAGCCAACGCGGATTGGCGGAAAATCGCCGACGCTGTTTCCGATGCGGACGTGCAATACCAGCCGTTGTTTAACGACCAAACGGCGGATCCGGGTCGGCAATACTTCTATCGCGTCGTCGCTCGCAATAGTGCCGGCGCCTCGGAGCCGTCCAACGTTGTCGGCCCGGTGAATGTCGAGTGCCGTACGCTCGTCGATGAATGTCGCGACCTAGCGCAGACGAGTTCGACGACAGGACGGGTGGCGATCGCCACCGAGAATGCCCGCACGACGCAGGAGGATTCCCATCGCCTGGCGATATCGCCCGGTTCCTCGGTGGTTTACAGCGTCGACGGACCGATCGATCATTGGCGCGTTTTCAGTTTCGCCGGTAATGAAAATACCCGGCTCGAATTTGCCGTTTCGAGAGATGGCATAACCTACAAGCCGATCACGGTAAAACGCGAGGAGTTTCAGTCGGGACAAACCGTGTACGGCTATCTGACCCCAGTTCTCTACGAGGGCGAGGCGCAGGGCGGCAACAACCGCTACCTGCGGTTGACGCTGCCGGCCGCAGTCGCGACGAGCGCCAAGCAAGATGCCGCGCCGCTGGAGATTGGCCGCATCGAGATTGAGTTTGACAAGGCGACCAGAACGTCGAAATCTTTGGCAATGCTAAAGCGCGACGTCCGGCCAACGCCAATGAATGCGACGGTATTCATCGACAATCCGCTCTTCATTCAGGACACGCTGGCATCCATCGACAAAGCGGCCGCCCGCGGCGACCGTTGGCTAAACGTCGCCGTGACGATTCTGGTCGATCTTACGCAAGACCTGCGCGTCAAAAGCTACGGCTGGTTTCGCCGCCCAGGGCGTGGATTCGAGCCGTGTAACGACGAGATGCGCGCCACCCTTCAGGATGCCTCGCGCCGAGTTTTCGCGCGGATGGTCGAGCACGACATGGACATTTACATCCTGCCGCACGTCGATGCGGGCGGCCGGGTACGCACTTGGCGCAACTGGTATGACTTCGATCCGTTGGAGGAATACAGCGGTTACTCATACGATGATCTCATGATCAATTCGATTGCCGACGCACTAGCCGAATCGGTTAAGCCCGACACGCGCGTCGAAATGGCCTTGTCGGGCGAAATGGGTACGAGCCTGTTTCGATATCCGGAGTCGTACCGCAAGATCGTTCGTCAACTTCGCGCGCGGCCCGATTTGGATCAGCTCAAATTCGGCATCAGCCTGAATCACGGTGGCATCTCGGGGCAAGGGAACCCGACAGGCGTCAAGAATATTGAGCTGACTGACGATGGTCGGCGACAAATGCAATCGCTCATCAATGAGTGTGATTTCGTGGGGATGTCGTTCTATCGGCCCGTAGGCGCAATTCCGACGCCGCACGATTTCGTTCGCGGCATCGACCACTTCATGTCTGAGTTCGCCGCGCACGGTCTCTCCGTGCCGACCTCGAAGCCGATGCACTTTTCCGAGGTCGGGATCGGCGGCGGCCATCGTGAGGACGACGACGCGGCCGACCCGGCCAAGGCCGTGCTTACTCCTTGGGAAGGCAGCGGCGATGAACGGGCCAATCCCTGGCGGACGGAGCCGATGCAAAATCTTCGCCGGCAGTATCACCGCGCGCTGCTGGAGTTCCTGGCGACGCAGCCGGCCAAGTGGAACGTGTCGGCCGCGTTCTTTTGGAGCACCGGTTCGTGGGATCCCCAGGGAATGCGTCACCCGGCCTTTGCCGATCCGGAAATCGTGAGGGCAATTCAGCGGCATAACGAGTCGATTGCCGCTGGTCGTTAGCCGGCCACAAGGCGGGAGAAAGCGGTCCAAGCGCGTAAAAAGGCGGCCCGAAATCGGGCTATTCGGCACTTTCCAGGGATTTTTTCTGACGGCCGCCACAAAATGGTAGACAAGCCACAGAGGCCGCGTTATACTGTGCTCAAGTAGTTGAACAACTCATCGGCGACAGGAGGCGGAGGCGGAGACGGAGTGCTTAGTCCGGTGGGCGGGTGCGGAACAATTCGCCTATTAGGATAAGCAGCGGTTGGAATTCTAAGCGCTGAGAGCGCGCATCCTTTGACCAAGGTGGAGGAGATCTAATGAATTCGCGACGATTGTTACCTGCTTTACTCTGCGCGCTGGTTTGTCTCGGCGCCGCAACCCATGCCCTCGCGCAATCGCCGAGCGTGCTGTACACGTTCGACAATTCGGGCAACGCGGTCCCGAATATCGAGGCTTGGATTCGAGGATTTGGGGCCGCAGGCACCACGGCGACTTTGGACAATGCGATTGCCGGAACATTGACCATTACTGAAACCAGCCCTGGTGCGTCGACCGGTTTATCGCAGGCCTTCAGTGATGGTTTTAACCGGGTGCGCGAGTCGTCAACGGCCGCCAGTGGCGGTCTGGATTTAACTGGCCTGGATTTTCTTGAGTGGGATCTTGGGCACAACGGTGTCGGAAACGTTAATGTGCAGTTCTTCGTTCAGGCATCAACCGGCAGCACCTATGTGGCGCTGGGGCCGGATGTTGTGGTGGGGCCAGGAATTGCCACCTATTCACTGCCGCTGGCCGGTTTGACGCCCAACCAGTTGGTCTACGTGCGGACGATGGGCATCAACATCCGCGATCACGCCGCCGAAGGCAATTTGGTGTGGACAGTTAACGAACTGCGCAGTGCCGGCACACCGCTCACGGAGCGTGATCTGGTCACGCACAACACGGGCACGGCCGAAGGCGGCCTGCAAGGCGCGATCGTGAATTTCGACAACGCGGCCGTGATGGGCAATAATGGTGGTCAAAATCAAACTGGTCTGTCGCATAACGCGGTCGGCAGCGGTTCGTTGCAGTGGACCGATCTCGGCGGCCAAAACGGCGCGGCGATTACCTGGGGCAATGGCACCGCCTGGAACGGCAACACGTTTAACAACCGCACGACCGACTTGTCGAACTATACGGATATGCTCGTGCGAATTTCAGCCACCGACCCCCTCAACGGCGGCGGCTCGCTCGGCCTGAACGCCTTTATGCAGCGGAACAATTTTGTATTCCAAAGTGTTCAGGGCGGCGCGGGAGCAAACGTCCCCATCGACGGTAAATTCCATACCGTAAGGTGGTCTTTGGCCGGCATGACAAGTTTGAACGTGGTCGACACGACCGGCATCAATTTGTTCGGACATCCGCAAAACCTGGTGATCAACGTCGACCGGGTGCGATTCCTGCAGGTGCCGGAGCCGGCCACGGCCTCGATCGTTTTCCTGGCTGTGATCGGATGTTTGGGCGTGTTGCGACCAGCTCGCCGTTCATGACGGTGGGCGCAATTGATGGCGTTCGATTAGAAACGCGTAATGGGGGCTGTGCTCCGCCGTCGGAGGCAGCCCCGTTGCGCTGAGACTCATTCGGTTGTTAATCCGAGTTGGACTCGGTTGGAAGGAAAAGAGGTGGGATATGTGGTTGAGGCTCACGATAGGCGCGCTGATCGCAATTGCTTGCTGCCGCGGGGTGAATGCCCAGACGGCGGGCATTCTGTACACCTGGCCTGGCACGGGGGACGACCGCGAGTGGGTCGGCGGCGACTCGGACAACGCGGCGACCGTTTCGAATAGCATTGCCGGTCAATTAACGGTTGTGGAAATGGGTGACCCGCTTGAGCCGTTCGATCCGGGTCTCCGTCATGCAATTCGCGATGGTTTCAATCGGCGGCTTGATTCATCGGTCGAACAGGGGGGACTCGACGTGTGGGGACTGGAGGCCCTGGAAGTTGACCTCTCCCACAATGGTAGTGGACCGATCAATGTGCAGTTTTTCGTACAAGCCCGACCGGAATTTGACTACGTATGGGTTGGCAGTAACGGCGCCCTTAATGGCCCCGATTTTTTGCTGGCTCCCGGCACGACGCATACGTTGCACTTTCCACTTAACCTTTTAACGTCTGCCCAGCAATCGTACATCCGAACTATTGGTGTCGACATTCGCGATCACGTGTCCCTCGGTAACGTGACCTGGAACATCTTCGAGGTTCGCAGCACCGGCGCCTCGCCGACCGTTCGCGACTTGGCGACGCACAATATCGGCACATCTGACAGCGGCCTCAACGGCGCCTTCATCAACTTTGACCTTAATGCCGTCGTGGGCAACGATGGCGGTCAGAATCAAACTGGCTTATCTCACAATGCGAGCGGCCCCGGATCGCTTCAATGGACCGATAAGGGCAATTCCGGAGTCCCAGAAAACCCGAGCGGCGCGGCGATCAGCTGGATTAACGGAACAGTTTTCGATGGCAACAGCTTTAACGAACGTCTTGCGGATTTTTCCAACTACAACAGAGTCACGTTTCGCATGTCGGCGACGGACCCGCTAAACGGCGGCGGATTCCTCGGCGTGCAGGCTTTTTTTCAAACCGGTAACTATAACTTTCAAACGACGTCCGGCGGCGCCGTCGGACAATTCGGGGAACTATTGTTGCCGATCGACGGGCAATATCACGATCTCGTGTTTTCGCTGGGAAGCGTGACCGATCGGCAGAACGTGCAGACGTTTGGGATGAATCTGTTCTCACATGCCAACAACTTGATCATGAACGTCGATTTGGTCAGTTTTTCCGAAGCGGAAGTGCTTGACGGCGACTTCAACCAGGATGGCAAGGTCGACGCGGCCGACTACGTGATTTGGCGCAAAGCCGGTGGTAGCGCAGCCAATTACAATCTCTGGGTGCGGAATTTCGGCGAGATGGCGATGGGCGCCGGCGGTGGCGGCTCGTCCGTTCCGGAACCAACAACATTCGTGTTGTTCGCCTGCGCGATCGCTGGCATTCTGGGCAGCTGCCGATACCGGTGGTAAGAATCGCTCGAAAGGCTGCTTCGTCCCGCCAAACTTCAATCGCCGATCGCTGCGACATTCGTCGTGGCGAGGATCCGGAGCCTGCGCGCCGTCGGCCTGAATAGTGGCTGCCGTGAACGCGGCGGGTATAATTGCGGCAGTTGGCCGGCAGAAAATTTTTGTTTTACCGCTGGCCAGGCCGGGAAAGATCGATTATCATCGGTGTTCAAGTGCTTTAGCACGATATCGGGGCAGCGGCTTGGAGCGGAGGGCAACGTTATGTTGTCATTTCATAGTCGTCGGTCGACCGGCGCTTTTACCCTGGTCGAGTTATTGGTCGTCATCTCGATCATAGGCATTCTGGTAGCGCTTCTGCTCCCGGCGATCCAGGCGGCTCGCGAATCCGCGCGCCGCTCGCAATGCACGAGCAACATGAAGAATCTTGGTTTGGCCCTGCTGAATTACCACGACGTCCACAAGAATTTTCCACCTGCTGCAAAACTCGGCCCGCGCGATCATCCGGCGCATCAAGCGGATAACATTCTGACCCATAGCCGACTTTTTCAGAATTGGGCCCTTGAGATTCTGCCGTTCATTGAAGAGGAAAACCTGGCAGACCTGTTCACGGTCACCAACATTCCGCCCGCGAAGTCGCTGCGAATCCCGGCCAACGTCGTGCCGCGGAGCACGGAAATCCCCATCATGTTGTGCCCCAGCGACATCGGGCGCGGCAGCGTGTTCGTTGACGGCACTAACGGCCCATGGGCTCGCGGCAACTATGCCTACAATGGGTTTCAGTTCTGGCCCAATGAGTGGGGTTGGTTATTTTTGATGGGCGCGTTGCCGAGTGGATCAAAAGACTACCGGCCGTTTTACAACTACAATGTGGGAATGGGCAGTTTCGACGACACGGCCAATCGCATGGTGTTGAACATCTCGAAGATTACCGATGGCACATCCAAGACAATTGCTCTTGCCGAGCTTCGGGTGGGGCTGAGCGAAAAGGATCGCCGAGGCGTATGGGCCATGGGGATGTGCGGCTCGAATCTGCACTGTCGGCACGCCGCATTCAGCATTAACAGTTGCTTTGGCTATGAAGACGACATTATGGGCGCCGATGCCATCATCTCGGACGTTGGGATGGAGGTGCTTGAATTGGAGTGCATGCTGCCGCAACCGGGCTTGGATATGAGTGGCCAATCGGTGGTTCGAAGCCGCCATCCCGGCGGCGCGAACGCGGCCATGGCCGACGGCAGCGTTCAGTTTCTGTCGGACTTTATCGACAGCGGCGAGGTGGCGGTCGATGGTTTGATTGACGACGATCCCGATCCAAAAGACATCACTCCGAGTGACTTCCGCACGTGGCAGCGGCTAAATACTTCGCGCGACGGATTTACGACCGATTCGTTCTAGTCATCGGCTGATCAATTGGCATTTGCTTGCGATGCGTATTCTCATTGTACTTGCGTGCGGCCTCGTCATGGGTTGCGGTTCGGGCAGCCCGTTTGATTACGACAAGGTGAGTGGGAAACTCACGTACGAAGACGGATCGCCCATTCCGGGGGGCGGATTGCGGCTGAGGTTTATCGCCCAAGACGCTCCGCAAGTGGAAAACGCATTTCCCCGGCCGGCGTTTGCCAACGTCGACGCGCAGGGCGAATTCGCCGGTGTTACCAGCCACAAGTTCGGCGACGGCCTGATTCCGGGCAAGCACAAAGTGGCGATTGAAAAAGAGGGCTTGCCGGACGCGCGGCCGCCGGTCCCCAAGGAGTACCTTTCGATCAATACCACGCCGCTCGTGGTAGACACGGAGGACTCACCGTTCCACATCAAAGTGCCGAAGCCGAAAGGTAAACCATAACGGTCATAGCGCCCGTCCCGTGCTGCCGCACTTGCCAGCCGGTTCTTGAGCACTACATTGGCTTCGTATGAGACGAGGTCCATTCAGCGCAGTAAGGCGTGCAATCCTGGCGGCAATCGCGGCCGCATTCCTATTGCCAGCTCCGGCGGGCTTTGCTGCTTCGCCCACGGGTGAATCGAATGGCCGGGCCGCAGCCGACTGGCCCGTTTATCGGCATGATACGCGGCTCAGTGGCATGTCGCCCGGCAAGGGGCGAATCACTGCGCCCGTGGTGAAGTGGGACTATTTTCTTGGCGTCCCAGCCGCGCCATTGGTTACGACTGGTTCCGCAGTCCAGGCCGACGTTGCTGATCTCGACGGCAACGGCACGAATGAACGGTTCACGCTGGACGGCAATACAATCCGCGTCCGCGATCTGGCGGGCGCCGAGCTGTGGTCACATAAGGTCGAAGGCTTGCCACTTGGCGGCAATGTGCGCGTTGCCAGGCTTTTACCTGACCGCGCGGGGTTGCAAATTCTTTCATTCTCCAGCCGTATGGACACCGGCGAGGGCCAGGGCTACCTGTTCGCTTTCGACAAGGGAGCCCGCTGCGGCGAACTCGTGTGGACGACCGGCCCGCTGACGGGTCAGCACTCGCCGACGCTCGTTATCGACGATGTTGATGGCGACAACCGGCTGGATATCGTCACGGCCCCGCACTATCGGGTGCAAATCTTCGACGCCCAAACGGGCCAGCTCAAGGCGGAGACGCCTTGGGATGTCGGACGCAATTACGGTATCCTCGTCACACGGCCGCGGCCCGATTCGAAGTACAAAGACATTTTCATCGTCTGCGACTTTGTACCTCATGTTGATTGCATTGGTTTTCGCGACGGCAAATGGCAACACGTGTGGGGCCACAAGTACATGGAACCCAATCAGCCGACGCCGCGCGGCCGCGAGCAGTACATCCGCGTTGGGCCAAACCCCGTGGCCGACCTGGACGGCGATAGCCGCGATGACCTTGCCTACATGTACACCGACATGGCGACGGACAATTCGTGGCACATCCACGTCCGGGACGGCGGCTCCGGCCAATTAAAAGCCGACCTGGCTGGCGTGTGGGTATGGTCGATCGTCGATATGGACGGCGACGGCCGAACAGACATCGTTTACACTCCCACTCAATCAAAGCGGCCGCCGTCGCTTTGCGACTTACACATCGGCCGGTTGAAGGGCGACCGACTCGTCGATCTAGCAGTCATTAAAGGCGTACGCCCCTTGCTTACCAACTTGCCGCTTCCGCTGAACGTACACACGATCGCCGACGAAGGGCAACTCGACCTGTTGCGCGCCGACCTGGACGGTGACTCGAAGGCGGAATTCTACTACGCCATGGCCAGCGACGGCGGCCGAATTGAAGACACGATTCGCGCCGCTCGTTTGTCGGACAAATCGTTGGACGTTTTGACAATCGAATGGGAGTTTGCCCGTCCCGGCCATCATCTGAATCTCGTTCGCGTTGATTCCGACGAGACCGGCGTCACGAAACTGCAAATCCGCGACCTCACCGTGGACGAAACGGCTACGCTCGACGGCAAAGCGCAAGTCATGGCGACCGAGTTCACAGGCCGCGCCGCCGGGTTCAGCACCACGCCGATCGTCGTTGATCTCGATGGCGACGGCCGCAACGAAATTGTGCTGCAGAACGCAGCGAACGAGATCGTCGCCATGCGGTCGCCGTCGGTGCATGGCGACAAGCCGGAAATCCTGTGGAAGACGTCGGGCGTCGCCATGTCGCCGGCCGGTGGGCACTCTTTTAATGGTCCGCTTTGTCCACAATCGGCCGATCTGGACGCTGACGGCTATCCCGAGGTCGTTTTCGCGGGGCAGGATTCTCTTGGCCTGTCGGCGCTGGTCTGCGTGGATGGCCGCACAGGTAAACCCAAGTGGCGCCGCTCGTTTGAGGACACGCCGTGGGGCGGACTGCAAGCAGGAGTGGATGTGTGGACGTTCGGCCGCTTTCTTGGCCGCGGCGAAGCGCTCGACGTGCTGGCCTGCGTGCATCGCCGCTCGAAAAACAGTGGCGAAGGTTGGCTCCTGCGCGGCGACACCGGAGAGGTGGCGTGGCATCAGATGGGCATGAACTCCGCCGAATCCGCCATGCCGTTCGGCTGCGATCTGCCTGCCGTGTCCGATGTTAATGCAGACGGCTTCGACGACGCAGTCGTTGTATCATCCGTCATCTACGCCGCCCTAAACGGCCGGACCGGCGCACCCTTGTTCCCGCCGAACTTTTTGCCAGGGCCGAACGGGTTCGGAAAGTGGATTGCATACTCTAGCCCCACGCTTGCTGACCTCGACGGCGACGGCGCGCTCGACGCATATCTCAATTCAAATTCCTTCGCGAGGGGCGGATACGCGGCATGCCGGATCGACGGACGACCGATGTGGGTCGATTTCCACGACAACCGCGAAGGCTCCGATGGCTTCGGGCCCGTCGGCGATTTTGACGGCGACGGCGCGCCGGAAATCGCGGTGCCTGTTTTAGACGGAATGCTCATGTGCCTCGCCGCCGCCGATGGCAAACCAAAATGGACGATCAAGACTCCCGTGACCGGCGACGTAGTTGCCGGCGACGTGAACGGCGACGGAGTGGTGGAGCTGGTCTTCTCCGGTCGCGACGGCCGGCTGCGAGCCGTTAGCGGCAAAGACGGTCGCGAGATTTGGTCGATTGCAGCCAGCGGGAGGCCCATCATTGCAGATGTCGACGGCGACCAGCTCGTGGAAGTGCTTGCCGTTGGAATCGACGGCGTACTGCGCGTGATCGGTCAACAGCAATGACAGTCGCTGGCGACATTCATTTCGCGCGCTTGCGCGCCGGCGTGCCGCCTACGGCGCCGCCGGATGGTCCCGAACGAGGCGTTCTGTCGTCGGCGCGATCATCCTCGGCGTCGAAGTAGCTGCTGCCAGTGGCTTCTTCCAGTTCCATCACGACCGGGTCGCCGTCCCCTTCGGTACCGCCCGCCAATCCGCCGACCGGCGTGCCGCCGCCGGCCGTGCCGGCCGCATGAACGTCGCCGCGGTGAATTCGTGGCGGCGGAAACTCCAACGGGTCCACGTGCCTCGGGCGATCTTCATCCATTTCGCCTTCCGGCGCCAGCGTGTCGGCGGGCGAATGCGGCCGGCCTTCATCGAGACTCACTTGCGGCGTCAAATCCTCCCGTTCCGCGCACTCGACGCAATATCGGGTATACGGAATCGCTTCCAACCGCTCTCTGGCGATCGTCGTGCCACACGCTTCGCAAGCGCCGAACTTGCCGTCATCCATTCGCCGCAGCGCGTCGCGCGCTTCAATGGCGATGAATTGTTCATTCGCCAGAAGCGTGGTATTCAAATCGTAGAGATATTCCTCGGTCCCCATGTCGCCAAGATGGAACGGCGCGTTGGACAACTCGCTGCCGCCGTTGCCGCCGCTCGAATGCCGCGCCCGTTCAATCATGGCGGTCGCATCGGATCGTACGCGCGACGCCAAGGCTGCGAGCTTTCGACGAAGTTTCTCCCGTTGCGTCTTGGTCAACTTCTTCATCGCTCACTCCGAATCTTTGCCCGATCGATCCGTCCGCTACCTGGCGACTGAGCCAACTTGCCGCGGTCGAACCTGATTTGAGTGTACCACGGATTTTGCAGGTGCAAACCCCGCGCCGCCGCAAGATATCCGATCGCACGACTCTACCGGCAGCGCTCCGTGCGACGGCGCGAGAATTGCACCAAAGGAAGGCGATTACCCGTGGGAGACCGCGACAATGATCCGCAAGCTGGCATCCGGCGAATACCGGTTGTACTCGCGAAAGAAAAACCCGAAGACCGGTAAGCGTCGGAACTTAGGTACGTTCCAGAGCCGCGCCGCCGCCGAGCAGCACGAACGCGAAGTCCAATATTTCAAACGGAGCGGCTGACGTAGCTGAATTCGCAAGAATTCAGATTCCCAGCGCCCGCTGAACTCTTGAGAGTCCAGCTACCCCTTAAATGGCGCGGCGGACCACTTCCGCCGCCGCCGGCCCGGTTTGAACCGTCGGCGCATGCGTGGGCGAATACGCGGCCACCAGTTCAAAGTGTCGCCGGGCAAGCGCCATTCGCACCAAGTCGCTGGCAGAAAGCGCAAAACGGCCCACGTGCCGCTGCAGATCGAATTGCACGCCCGCCACCCCTTCGTACGCGCGATACACCACTTCCGTGCACACCAGACGATGCGACGCGCAGAAGTCGAAATCGAAATCGTATGCCTTGCCCTCGTGCATCAGCGCCTGCGCGAGTGCGCAGCCTATTTGAGACGCGTCCAATAGCGGCCGGATCACCACGACCGAATCCGAGTTGAGCGTCGAGTTGATCGAGCGAATCTTGACGCCGTCTTTCATCGCCTCGAGCACGCACGGATGCTCGGCGCCGTCGGACCATGCGTGCGCTTCATTCGGCATCAAGACGCCGGTGAGCGGCGTTACCGACGACAATTGAGCGACCCGCGGCCGCACGTGGTCATGCTGCGCGATACCGCAGGCGGCCAGCTCGCTCGCCCGGCCAAGATACAGCGCCGCGTGCGGCCAATAGCCGGGCAAAAAGTAGTTCGTCGCGGCGAACTCCTTGCGGACCACGAGCACGTCACCCGGCCGCAATAATCGGATCACTTGGTCGCGAATCTCTCGTGGCAGGCTCGGCGCGTGGCCGGGCCGGACGAACACCTCGGCCATGCCGCAGCCGACCGCGGTTTGCAGGGCGTACACTCCGCGGCCCAGCACATCGCGGCCAATATGTCGAACGGCACGCCGTCCGCGTACACGAAGCCGCGTTCGCAAGTACAACCATAGCGACGGTCGCAACCGGTTGCGGAGCCGATCGATAATAGCCACCAGCGGTTCAAGCCCCTCGTCCGCTGCCGCCTGTCGGAGCTCCTCGCGATGCCGGTCGTAATAACGCGTTGCCTGCCAC
>JAKEIB010000146.1 GCA_022614705.1 Planctomycetota bacterium
CACGTCGAATAGGCGCCTACGCTCATGGCGCGCGCCTTGTCCCATGATATTATGTACTTGTCCAGGCCAATGTTGCAGATTTATTGCGATGGGCCATAATCCTGCGCAGGGAGAGGGCGAGTTTTGACACGGCGTCGTAGAGATCACAGCGCGCGGTCGGCCAGTTCGTCGAGCGCTTGATTGAGAAGCTGCGACATTCTTTGCGACTGCTGATTCAGGATTGTGCGCATGTCACTCGTCAGGCGCTGATTCGCGTAGTAGGCTTCGTCATCGTCGCCCAGGTGCACGTACGCGATGATGAGTCCCGCGCGGCCGAAGGCTTGAAAGGCGGGCTGGGCAGCGGTGGTCAACTCTTCGGATGGTTGAATTGCCTTCTCGTAATCCTGCGTGCGCGTGAGATAGTGGTAAACGAGACCCTGGCGCGCCAGATTGTGGCAATATTCGTTTTCGAGGTCGGGAAAGTTCTTGGCGACGGCCAGCCAGCCTTCTTCGGTGTCGACTAACTTGGCTTGATACAACTGGCCCCAAACGTCGTCGCTCTGTGCAGGACCGCTTTGAGCGCCGGCCAGAAGCGACGGTGGCCGCAGCATCGCCGCGCCGGCTGCTCCCAGCAGCGCGCACCCAGCGATTGCGGCGGCGATCCAGCCCCACGGCGCTCGCTTAGGACGAGCCAGAGCTGTGGTCTTCATGAGTTCGTCGAGCCGCGACGTGGCGACGGCGCGCTCGTCGGCAGCTTGCAGTATTTCCGCTAGTGAACCGTGGTCCGGCCGGGCGGCCCAACCTTGCTCGATGCCTTGCGTGAGCAGCGAATTCAGTTCTTCCAAGAGAGCGGACGGATCGCGAAATCGGTCGGCCGGCTTCTTGGCCATCATGCGTTCGATGATGCGACTCAGCTTGGTTCCGCCGGCCTCAGAGAGTCCAGCTACATTGAGAGGCTTCGCCGGTTGATTGAGGTGTTGAACCGCCACGGTCAGCGGCGAGTCGCCCCCGAACGGCGGCTCGCCGGACAGCATGTGGTAGGCGGTCACGCCGAGCGAATAGATGTCGCTGCGCGAATCGATCTCCCGGCCTTCGATCTGCTCCGGGCTCATGTACAGCGGCGTGCCCATGGTGACGCCGACCTGCGTGAGGTTCGCACCGCCGTCCCCCTGAACACGGGCCAGGCCGAAGTCGGCTACCTTCACTTCGCCAGTCGCCGCGGCGACCATGATGTTTTCCGGCTTGATGTCGCGATGGACGATGCCTTGGCTGGACGCCTTCGTGAGCGCGGCGGCCACTTGCCGCAGGATGTCGAGCACGAGCTGCGGCGCAAGCGACCCGTGGCTGCGGATCACTTCGCCCAAGTTGCGCCCGGCGACATATTCCTGCGCGATGAAGTGCACGCTATCGTCCTGGCCGACTTCGTAGATTTGCACAATGCCGGCGTGGACCAGGGCCGCAGCGGCGCGTGCTTCGTGGTGAAAGCGGCGGACGTAATTCGGATCGCGGGCCAGCTCCGCGTTGAGCACCTTCAATGCCACTTGCCGACCGAGCGAGAGCTGCTGGGCCAAGTAGACTTCCGCCATCGCCCCGCGGCCGAGGCGCCGCAGCACGAAGAAATCTTTCAGCTTTTTGCCAACGAGATCGGCCACCGTACAGCTCCGAGCGTGCGGCGAGGGTCAACGTTTCATCATATCACGATATACTGTGAAGGTGGCAGTGCGGCGAAGTGTAGACATCTCGCTCCGCGAGATGCATTTCCGCTCGCGGAGCGAGCGGCCTACACTTGGCGCTCGACGTTGCTGAGCACTTCCGCCGCCGCTTCGGAGCGGTTGAGGACGTAGAAGTGGATGCCGGGGACGCCCTCGTCGATGAGGGCTTGCGTTTGACGCGTGGCGAACTCGACGCCGACCGTAAACTGGGCGTCGGCGTCGTCGCCGGCCGCCTGCAGTCGCTCGACGAAGTCGGCGGGAAGCTTCGCGCCGCAGAGCGATGTGATGCGCTGGATCTGCGCGAGATTGGTGACGGGCAATAGGCCGGGGACGATCGGCTGGCGTATGCCGAGCGCCTGGCAGCGTTCGCGAAAACGGAAGAAGTCGTCGTTGTTGTAGAACAACTGCGTGATGATGACGTCGGCCCCGGCGTCGGCCTTTCGCTTCAGATTCGCGAGGTCCGCTTCGGGGCTGGGCGCTTCCTGGTGCGTTTCCGGGTAGCCGGCGACGGCGATGCCGAAGTCGGGAAACTCGCCGCGGATGAGCGCTACGAGCTCGTTCGCGTAGCGGAATCCGCCTTCGACCGGTCGGAAGACCGTGTCGCCGCGCGGCGGATCGCCGCGCAGGGCGACGACGTTTTGGACGTTCGACGCCCGCGCCGTTTGCAGGTATTCGCGAAGTTGCCCGACCGTGCGGCCGACGCAAGTAAGATGCGTCGCCACGGGAAGCTGAAACTCGCGATGCACTCGCGCTACGATTTCGAGCGTTAGCTCCTGCGTGGATCCGCCGGCGCCGTAGGTGCAGGTGATGAAGCTGGGGCGAAAGTCGACGAGCCGCCCGACGTGTTGAAAAAGGTTGGTAACGCCCTGCGGCGACTTTGGCGGGAAAAGCTCGAACGACAAGCCAAACTTATCGGCTCCGTAGGCGGTGGACAGCGTCATCGGTGGTTTCGCGGTGGCGACTGTTTCAATGATTTGTGCGGCGGCTTCTTTGTCCGCAGATGTCGCAGATCAACGCAGATAATTGAGGCCTTCCGGAAATTCCGAGTGGCACGCCCTGTAAGGGCGAGGTGAACTTGCTGCGAGAGCGACCACGCCCTTTCGCAAAGCAGGATTTTGCAAGTGCTGGTAACAGGCCCGAAGGGCCGGCAGTCAATAGCCAGGGGCGTCAGCCCCTGGTGGTAAAACGGTAAGGATCAGCAAGCCCCACCGGGGCGACAGTGATCGTCGTACTGCCGCCCCTTTGGGGCTGTCGTTTCAATAAACATCGCTTCCAGGGGCTGACGCCCCTGGCTATTAACGGTCGCCGCGTTGCGGCGCTTTGGGGTGCTACTACATGCATAATCGCGAAAGCCTCAGGGCGTGCCACCCCCAATGACAATTCAATTCCCGGACAACCGTAGATAATTATGATGGATGAGCGGGATCGAAATCAACGGATCAAGTTAGGGAAAGGCCGAGTCTACGTTTCATCTGCGATCATCTGCGCAATCTGCGGACTACAAACTGGCAAGAATAAACGCACAATCCCCGCTTACGCCCCGGGTGCCGCATCGGACGCGGGCGGAGCGGCTGCCGGTTCGCTCATCGACTCGTCGATGATGCGTTTGACCTCGTCGGACGGATCGAATTCCGCCGGTTGATCCGGGATTTGGGCGTCGTCGGCCGCCTTCTTGGCCTCGGCAAGAAATGCCCGCAGCTCCTCGTCGCTGACCTTGTTGCGAAAACGCCAGTTACCGTCCGGCTGCTTGTCGGCAACGTGACCGAGGGCGGCGTCGATCGATCGGCGATCGATTTTTTCATCGATGGCGCCGCGCAGGAATCTCTGCAAAGTGACTTTCGCTTCCGCCTTTTCCTCGTCGCTCAGGCCGGACCCGTCCAGATACTTCTTTTCGGCCGCGGAAGCGACGAATGCCGTGATCAGCGGCGACTGCGTCAGTTTTTCCATAAGCCGGGCTGCTTGCTCGTTGGACAGGCGGCCCTCGCGGAACGCGACCGCCACGCGATCGACCTGGACCTTGATTTGATCTTTCTCTTCCGCCGGCAAGTCGGATTCGTCGATGGCTTGCTTAACGCCCTGCGAGGCGGCCGTGGAAACCCAGTCCCGCCAATTGCGGGAGATCCAGATCGTGGCCACCGTTCCCAGCACCAGGAGCACGACGATGACCGCCAGACAGCCCAGCAGGCAGCCAGTCATCCAATTGCGGCGTTTGGCCGGTGGTTCCTGCTGGTCGAATTCGTCCTGAGCGCGGTACTGAGTTGTGGCCATGGGACGGCTCGCTTTCGTACAAAGTCGATTCCACCGAAAAGCCGACGCTTGAAGCGGTCTCAGTGTAAACCGGCGCGGGCTCGCGGGAAACGGCAAACCGCGTGAGGGCAGGCAGCGGACAACGCCGGGGCGCGGCGTTGCTTGCGGCTACGAGAGCGTCATTCATTGGTCGTTGATGAGCCGCACGCAGAGTAAGCGGTCGGCGCCTTGGACGTATAGCAGTCCGTTGGCGAGTGCCGGCGCGGCCCAGGCTGGGTACGAGAGGAGCGGCACACCGTCGGCCGACGTTGGCTCCCATTCGGCGAGCTCGTCGTAGCGTTCGGGCGTTGCGCGGATGAGGCGGAGGGTGCCGTCTTCGCTGAGGCAGACCAGAACGCCTTCGACCAAGAGCAGCGACGAACGGCCCATGTCGGGTTGGCTCCACACGACCCGGCCCGTTTTCCATTCGACGCAGCGCAGCTCGGCCTCCGGTGCATGGTAACCGCTGGAGCCGTAAAGATGGCCCTCGTGTTCGATCGGCGTATTCCAGTGTAGGGCCATCGCGCGATTCCGTCGGCGGCCGCGGTCGGTCCACACCTCTTCGAACTTGCCGCCATTGAAGCGGACGAGCGCACTTCCCAACTCATATGTTTCGGAGATGAACAGCTCGTTGACTTTCATCACCGGAGTCGACGCGTTAACGCTTTCCAGGAGCCGCGCTCGCCACGGGAAACTCGCGATCGTTTGTCCCTTGCCTGGGTCGATGGCCAGCAGGCCGCCACGGGCAAACATGAATACGACGTCGCGCCCGTCGATGCGAGCGACGATCGGACTGGCGTAGCTGGCGAGGTCGTCGCCGGTCTTCCAGCGGACTTTGCCGGTATGTTTATCGAAAGCGACGATGCAAGAGCCGTCGCTTTGCACCATGCCGCGGGCCGCGTACACGTCGGCCGGGCTGCCTGCCGGACTGCCGCCGACGTTCACAAGCAGGAAATGGTTCCAAACGAGCGGCGTGCTGCCTACGCCGAAGAAATTCTTCACCACGTGAAAGTCTTTCATCGTGTCGACGCGCCACACGGGCTTGCCATCCGCCGCGCGCACGCATTGCAGAATTCCCTCGGCGCTGTACGTGTAAACGTGCGGTCCGTCGACGACCGGCGTCGCGCGGGGACCGTTGTTGTAGCCGAGCATGTCCTCGTAGTCGCTCGGATGTTCACACCTCCACACCTCGGCGCCAGTTTTGGCGTCGAAGCAAGTAAGGCGGGCGGCGTCGCCGAATCGAGCGAAGTGATACAGGCGGCCGTCGCTGATTGCCGGCGCCGAATAGCCCGTGCCGATCGGCGTTTGCCAGACAATCGGTGGGCCGCCAGCGGGCCAGCTCGTTTGCAATCCGGTTTCAGTGGACTTGCCGTTGCGCTGCGGGCCAAGAAAATCGGGCCAATCTTCGCCGTTTAATTTACCGCCAGATTCCGCCGAGTCGACCTGTGCATGCGCGCTGCTCGAAACAAAGACGACGGCCGCAAGCAAGAGAGCGAAAACTCGCAAGCTACCATTCATGCGATCAATCTCCTGGTCACGGCGCCCTCCACAATGTATCTCATACATTTTTTGAACAGGAGGTAACAGAGAGAACGGAGATTCATTCATTCTCTGTTTCCTCTGTTACCTCCTGTTCAAATCAAGAAAGCAATCTCGCTGGAAGCAGAGGATAATGACTGCATCGCAGTTTAACGGCTTGGAGTGTTCGCGAAAACCCGGTGATACGTGGTTTGCCATCGACGGACGCGATAGATTTTAGGCGGCGGCAGACACGAATGTCCGAGTTTGAATGACTGAATGACGCGAATCTGTTGGCGAAGAAAGGCAGGATGGCAATGAGCACGACCGATTTCGAGAAATACACGTTGCCGGCGCTCCAGTACGACGACGTGGCCGCGGAGTACGACCAGATCACTCGTGAACTTGATGGCGCGGCGTCGGGGCCGGATGCAATCGCCGCGGTCGAGAAGTGGGACGCGCTGCGGCGCCGGCTTTTCGATTGGATCTCGCTAGTAAATATCCGCTTTAACCAAGACACGCGCAACGCGGAGTATATAATGAGCCGCGAGTATTGTGATGAACTTGAGCCGAAGCTGACGAATCTCGCGGTCAGCATGAAGCGTCGGCTTATGGATAGTCCGCATCGCGCGGCAATTGAAGATCGGTTCGGCCGGCATGTGTTCGATCTTTGGAAGTGCGACATCGCGGCGTTCGATCCGGCGATTGAGGATGATCTCGTCGAACAATCAAAGCTTTATGCGGAATTCAAAGCGCTGTTAGCTTCGGCGAAGTTCGAGTTTCAAGGCCAGTCGCTCACGCTCTCGGAGATCATGAAGTTCAACGAGCACGCCGACCGCACAGTGCGGCACGACGCAGCTCGATTGCGATGGGACTGGTTCGGCGGAAACCAGGAGCAGCTTGATACGATCTTCGACAAGCTCGTGCGGGTTCGGCAAACGATGGCCGAGAAGCTGGGTTTCGAGAATTTCATCGGCGCCGGTTACCAGCGGATGCAACGAATCGACTACGGCCAGGCCGACGTCGAACGGTTTCGCGAGCAGGTGCGAAAGTTGGTTGTTCCAGTCGCGATCGAATTGCGCCGGCAACAGGCCGATGCGCTGGGCGTCGATCCGCTAATGGCCTGGGATGAAGCGATTTACGATCCGGCCGGCAATCCGAAGCCGCGGGGCGATCACGACTGGTTGATCGAGCAGGGATCGCGGATGTTCGCCGAGTTGGGCGGCGGCATGGACGAGCTGTATGAGCAAATGCGCGCGCGAAACGCCATGGACCTGAAGTCGCGCGAGGGCAAGGCGGGCGGCGGGTTTTGCGACGTGTTGCCGGACTTCGGCCTGCCGTTCATCTACGCGAACTTCGACGGCACGATGTACGACATGCTCGTATTCACGCACGAGATGGGCCACGCGTTTCAAACCTACGTCAGCCTGAAGTTGCCGCTTGCTGATTACATCATCGGCACGATGGAATCGTGCGAAGTGCATTCGACAGGGCTGGAGTTTCTCAGTTGGCCGCAGATGAGGCTGTTTTTCGGTGATGATGCCCAGCGCGCCCGCCGCACGCACCTGAAGCAAAAACTTGTAATCCTTCCGTACATTGTGGCAGTGGATCATTTTCAGCACTTGGTCTACGCGAACCCGCACTGTTCGCGTGAGGATCGGGCCGCGATGTGGCAAGAGATGGAGCGGACCTATCTGCCGACTCTCAAGTGGGGCGACCTGGCGCATCCGGCGAGCGGCCGCCGCTGGCACGCACAGCAGCACATTTTCGGCGTGCCGTTTTATTACATCGATTACGCACTCGCTCAAACTTGCGCGATGCAGTTGTGGGCCCGCGCGGCGGAGGACCGCGACGGCGCGATGGACGCGTACGTGCGTCTTTGCCACCGTGGCGGCGAAGCCCCGTTCGGCGAATTGGTGAAATCAGCGGGCCTCGGGTCGCCGTTTGAAGATGGCTGCCTGGAACGGGCAGTACAGCACGCGCGACGCGAATTGGAGGCGGCGACGTAGGCGACAGAAGTCCGCCTTTCAGATTGCTGTGGCGGGGTAGCTGGCGTGGAGCGAAGCGACCTCCAGCGCCGCCCTTGTCGTTACCCACAATTTCCGTCCCGGAGGGACGTGATGAAAATAGCCCAGCAATTCATTGCTGGGAAGAATTGCAAGAAAAGCATCATAGTCCCGGAGGGACGGCAGAAGCATTTACGAAGCCTTCAGTCGTCCCTACGGGACTTGGCGCGGGTCGTGCAATCTGCTTACCCAGCGATGAATCGCTGGGCTATTTTCGATTGTCCCTACGGGACATGCTTCATTTGGATGCCGATTTGTGGGTAACGACAAGAGCGCCGCTCGGGGCCCCCTGCGGTCGACCCCAGCCACCCATTAACACTGGATACGTCAATCTGAAAATCGGACTCACTCATCAACGATCTTATCGGCAGTCGCTGGCCGGCCGCTCGCCCAGAGCAATCCGACAAAGACAATCGTCAGTATGACGGCGACGAGAAGCGTGCGACGCGCGAACAGCGATTGAATCGGCTCGGACATTCGATTTTCGATAGCCACAAAAAGGCACTAAAAGTCACAAAAAGTGAAAGAAGTCATCGATCATTGTACATGGCCGCCCCTTCGTTTCTTTGTGTCTTTTCGTGGCCACGTCAACTCTGCGCGCGCTCGCGCGTGGCGAGCGAAACGGCAATGAGCGTGGCGAAGCCCAGCGGAATCGTCACGATGCCGGGCTGGCTGAATGGGACCAGCGCATCCGACGCGGAGAGGCCGTAAACTTTTTCGAACGTTTCGCCGCTGAGCAGGATCCAGGCCAGCGAGCTGGCCATGCCGACGATGACGGCCGCGATGATGCCCTGCCGCGTCGTACCCGTCCAGAACAGCAGCATCACGAGCGCCGGCAAATTGGCGCTCGCCGCAACGCTGAACGCCCAGCCGACGAGGTAGCTCACGTTCAGCTCTTTGAACAAAATGCCGAGCACGATGGCCACGGTGCCCACTCCGACGGACGCGATCTTGGCCAGACGCACGCGCTCGTGATCGCTGAGGTGCACGGCCCCGGAGCTTTCCAGCAAGTCGTGCGTTACCGCGCCGGCGGAGGCGAGGATCAGGCCGCTAACGGTTCCCAGCACGGTGGTGAAGGCGATCGCCGAGATGACGGCGAACAGCAGCTCGCTGAAGCTGCGGGCCAGGAGCGGGGCGGCCATGTTGCTGTCGGTCACATCGAGTGCGCCGCTGGTCATTGCGCCCAGGCCCATGTACAGCGTGAGCACGTAGAAAAAGCCGATGCAGGCGATCCCGACAATCGTGCTCTTACGCGCGGCCGCCTCGTTTTTCACCGTGTAGTAGCGGATAAGAATGTGCGGCAGGGAAGCCGTGCCGCAGAACAGCGCGAACATGAGCGAGATGAAATTCAGCTTGTCGAACAACTTGTCGCTGCGGATGCCTTTAAATGTCGGGTGCTCGCCGGGACGAAGGATTCGACTGCCGGGGGTAGGTTTGGGAGAGTACGTCGTCGTGGTCGTGCCGTCGGCGGAGCGCGTGGTTTCGCTGCTGTAGAGCACGACTTCGCTTTGCTGCAGCACGCGGAAAAACTCCAGCGGGCCAAGCGGGCCCGTCTTCTCCACATCGCCTGGCAATCGGCTGATGTGGCCGACCGGGTTAAGTTGGCTTTCACTCGGACCCGTGCCGCGCGGCTGACCGTTGACGAGCACCTGACCATCGGCTTGCTTCACGACAGTTTGTGTTTCGTCCGCGGCGCCCGGCATTACGTAAAATCCGCGTGCGAGGATGAGCGCGGTCAGCACCGTGCTGAACACCACTAGCAACGAACCCTTGATGAACTGCACCCAGGTGGTCGAAACCATGCCGGCAGTTACGACGATGAAGATTACCACCGCGCCCACCAGTACGACGCCCGCCCAATGCGGCAAACCCAACAGCGGCTGCACGAGCACGCCCGCGCCGACCATCTGCGGAATGAGATAGAACACGCTCACGGCAAGCGTGCTCACTCCGGCCGCCAGCTTGATGCCGGGCGAATTGAAGCGGGCATTTAGAGCGTCGGCGAACGTGAACTTGCCCAGCCGCTTCATCGGCTCGGCCACGACGAACAGCGCGACGACCCAGCCGGCTAGGTAGCCGATCGAGTACAGGAAACCGTCGTATCCATAGAACGCGATCATCCCGCAAATGCCGAGGAACGATGCCGCCGATAGATAGTCGCCGGCGAAGGCCACGCCGTTGACGAACCACGGGATCTGGCCGTGGGCGGCGAAGTAGCCGGCCGACGACTTGGCCTTCTTGCCGAGGTACGTGCTCAAGCCAAGCGTCGCCGCGACGAACACCAGAAACACGGCGATGGCCAAGGTCGACGGTTCGTGAATCACGGGCTGCCCCCCTCGGAACCGCCGGGGACTGGCCGGGCACCATCGCGGCGATGGTCGTGCGGAGTCTTCGGAGCAAAATTGTGCCGGGCACCATCCGCCGCGGATGGTCCCCTTTCCGAAGCCCGGCATGCCCAACCATAAACAAGCGCGAGCAGAATCGCCGCCACGATCAATCCGAACCCATACCAAATCGCCAAATTCACGCCAGCCAGCGGTGTGGCCTCCATCGTCTGCGGCGAGAACGCGGCGAGCAGCACGAAGCCGCCGTAGAGCACCAGGTAGATGGCGAACAGCATCAGGCCAATTCGCGAGTTGCGCGTGGAAACGAACATTTGGCGACGGGGCGTGGGTAACGAGGTACGCTACCGCCGGGATAAACCCGGCGGCTCGCTTTGCATGAGTGGCGTGCAGTATAGCGGCCACGGCTGGTCACCGTCAAAATGGCTGATCGCTACTGGCGAATGACATTCGCCTCTAGCATACTGACCCCGTTGTAGTCATCTCGCTCCGCGAAATGAATTCCGCTCGCTTAGCGAGCGGACTACCGATTGTTGAACCACGATTCTATGTGATGCTTCCAATGCACTCGACTCGAATACTGCTTGTCCTGTTGATGCTCATTGCATGTCACGCACGGCTAGTAGCCGCGGCAGAAGCGCCGAAAGTGGACCTTTTGTTGACAGGCGGCACGATCGTCGATGGCTCGGGCGGCGAGCCGTACGCGGGCAACGTGGCGGTGCGCGAAGATCGAATCGTTGCGGTCGGGGATGTGGGCGATGTGGCGGCCGAGCGGACGATCGATTGCAAAGGTCTGGTGATTTGCCCCGGCTTCATCGATCTGCA
Source organism: Planctomycetota bacterium (assembly GCA_022614705.1). GTDB lineage: Bacteria > Planctomycetota > Planctomycetia > Pirellulales > Lacipirellulaceae > JABDGM01. Next base: position 10,729 of record JAKEIB010000146.1, read on the forward strand.
CAACCACAGCGACCACGGCATTACGGCCGACACGCGCGATGCCCGCTGCTACCTCACGCAAGGCTGCACCACGATCGTCACCGGCAACTGCGGCGGCGGGCGTCATGACGTCGGCAAATTCTACGATGAGCTGGCCGCCGACGGCGTCGGCATCAACATTGCGCAACTCGTGCCGCACGGCTCGATTCGCGACAAGGTGATGGGCAAGGTGCGCCGCGCGCCGACGGAGAAGGAGCTGGAGCAAATGCAGCAGTTGGCCGATGAGGGCATGCAAGAGGGCGCTTGGGGCATGTCGACAGGGTTGCAGTACGTGCCCGGCGCGTATGCCGACACTGACGAACTAGTCGCGATCGCCACGATGGTCAGCAAGCACGGTGGCATCTACGCCAGTCACATGCGCGATGAGAGCGACGAGCTGATGGAGTCGATCGAGGAAGTGCTGCAAATCGCGCGGCGCGCCAACATGCCATGTCACATATCACATTTGAAGTCGAGCAAGCCGCGGAATTGGGGGAAGATTCGCGCGGCGACACAGGTCGTCGCGCAGGCACGGCAGAGCGGATTGCGGATCACGGCCGATCAATACCCCTACACGGCGTCGTCGACGTCGATCATGGCGATGCTCCTGCCCGACGAGGAGCGCGAGGGCGGCGAGGAGGCGACGTCCGAGCGATTGCAGAATCCGGATGAACTGGCGCGCGTGCGGCCGATCGTCGCGAAATCGATCGACGAGCGCGGGCAACTGATGATCGCCAGCTTTGTGAAGAACCCGGCCTGGGTCGGCAAACTCATCGGCGACGTGGCGAAAGCCGAGGGCAAGGAACAGGTCGAGATCGGGCTCGAGTTGCTCACCGATGCCAAGGCGCAAGGCGTCAACTTCGGCATGGACGAGGCCGACGTGCGCTACGCCATGACGATGCCCTGGGTGGCGACTGCCTCCGACGGCAGCTCCAAGATCGACGACGGCACCCGGCCCCACCCGCGCAGTTACGGCACCTTCCCGCGCAAGATTGGTCGCTATGCGATTAAGGACAAAGTGCTGCCGCTGCCGGCGGCGATTCGCAGCGCCTCGGGCCTGCCGGCCGACATCATCGGCATGAAAGACCGCGGATACGTCCGTGAGAATCTGGCCGCCGATCTGGTCGTGTTCGATCCGAATACGTTCGAAGATCGGGCGACGTACGAGAAGCCGTTCGAGAATTCAACCGGCGTTCGTTGGCTGCTGTTGAACGGCAAAGTCGCGATTGCTGACGGCGAGCCGCAAGCCGTGCTCGCCGGTCGTCCGCTGCGCCGCAATGCGGAAGACGTCGCGGCCGGACAGTGATTCGATGCGGGGGACTGGCTCATTTTGCGGAGTCTTCGCAGCAAAATGTGCCTGTTCCCTTCTCCCGTATGTTAGCCGGGAGCAGTTTGGATGGTTGTAGAATCGTCATAACCAATCGAACCGCGCCTACGCCCCTTCTGGCCACCATCGCAATCGGCCGCACGTTTTAGGCCGAGGCCGATAGGTCGGCCGTAACGTAGGCTTTTGGGAAGCGCTCCGTTTGGACCGAATACTCCGGTCCGAAGGCAATTCCCAACCGCGCGCCGCGGCCATGATCAGTCAGACAACTTTGCTCATTCTGGGCGGCTGCTTACTTGGGGCGATCCAGTTGATCGTCGGTGTGGCGATCGGCATTTGGCTCCGCCGATCTGACGCAGCCGACGTGGGTCACGACCGGCACGACATGCTTCAGGCCGGCTTGATCGCCGAACGGCTGAGGGAATTGGCGGATGACATGTCGTCGAGCGCACATGAGCATCGCAGCCGGCTTGATCAAGCGAGCCAGCTGCTGACGTCCGACTGCAATCGCACGGATGAATCGCTGGCGGAACTGGTCGTGGACGTCATCGACGACATCGTTCGCGCCAATCAAAACTTGCAGTCGCAGCTCGAGACCGCGGAGCATCGGCTGGAGCAGCAGGCCGTGGAAATTGAAGCCCATATTTCGCGTTCGCTCACTGATCCGCTCACCGGATTGCCGAACCGGCGCGAATTCAACGATCGGTTGGAAGAACGGATGAGTGCATGGAAACGCCGGCAGGAAATGTTCTCGCTTCTGCTGCTGGATGTGGACCACTTCAAGCAGCTCAACGACGAGCACGGGCACCTGGTCGGCGATCAAGTACTGGCGGCGATCGGCCGGACGCTGCGCGGCGCCGTGCGCCGCGAGGACGCCGTGGCTCGCTACGGTGGCGAGGAATTTGCCATTCTCTTACCGAATACATCGCTGGAACAGGCGGGGCACGTCGCCGAAAAAATCTGCGACGCCGTGGCCGCAGGGACGGTTGATTACAACGGGCAGAAAGTCGCCGTGACGGTCAGCGGTGGGTTAGCCGAAATTGCTCCCCCGGACACGGCCGACTCAATCATTCAACGGGCCGACGCGGCACTGTACGCGGCCAAGGCGTCGGGTCGCAATCGCACGTGTACTCACGATGGCAGTGAGACATGCTTACCCGTGGGCCCGGCCGGTCGGCTCGTCGAACTGATTCATTCCGCCGACCCTGAGAGCTACTCGGCGGACGCATCGACCGCAAATCAGCCGATCGACGTGGGCACCTACCTCGAGCGCGACGTAATCTCGGCCGAATTGGCACAAACGTGTGAAGAGCTGCGCCGCTGTGTCGCCGAGCGCGGCCAACGCGAGCCGGATGCGGCGCCGGTCGCCAGGTCGTAGTCGGGTTCAGCGCGGTTTCTTGTCGGTCACAACAGTGTAGTCCTCTCGCTCCGCGAGAGGAATTTGCGTCTCGCGGAGCGAGACGACTACAAACTGTGACACTGCGGCCAGAAATTCGGCCTTGCCGTGGTAGCACTCATTGGCCAGACTTACGGGGATAATTTGCCAACGCGCGAGCGGCGACGAGAATGCGTCGCGCGGTCAGCCAACCTAATGCGCGCTGGCAGCCGTGGGATTCGGCGTCAAGGAAATCAACCCCAAGAGTCAAACTGTGGTGGGACCTCGTAGGAACATCGATCGCGGAGGCCGGGCCGAAATCACGCCCCAGGCCCTCTATGAAAAGTGCCTCGCGCTGGCCAAGAACTTGTGGTGGAGCTGGCATCCGGAAGTCGTCAACTTGTTTCGCGAAATCGATCCGATCAAGTGGCGCAAGGTCGACCACAATCCGATCGTGCTGTTGGCGGAAATGACGCCCGAGCAATTGGCTGAGCGGGCGGCCGAAATGGTGCTCTACACGCGTATCAACCAGGCCCACCGCCGGCTTAAGGAGTATCTGACCAACACCCGCACGACCTGGGGCGCTCGCGAAACGGGCGTGCTCGGTTCAAGCCCGGTCGCATACTTTTCCGCCGAGTTCGGCTTGCACGAGTCGGTGCCAATTTACTCGGGCGGCCTGGGCGTGCTTTCCGGCGACCACATCAAAAGCGCCAGCGGCCTGGGCGTGCCGCTCGTGGCGATCGGGCTGTTCTACGATCAGGGATATTTCAAGCAGCATCTCGACATTGGCGGCTACCAAGAGGAAGAGTATCAGGATACGCGCGTCGAAAACTTGCCCATGGACCCGGCCATCGGCGCCGACGGAAAACAAATCACGATCTCGATCGACACCCGCGACGGCGTGCTGATGGCCAAGGTGTGGCTGATGTACGTCGGTCGCGTCAAGCTGTATCTGCTCGATTGCGACGTCGCGGGCAACAGTCCGCAGGACCGCGATCTCACGGCCCGTCTGTACGGCGGCGACGTCCGAACACGTATTCGCCAGGAACTCGTGCTCGGCGTGGGCGGCGTCAAGGCGCTCAGCGCGCTCGGCATCATGCCGGGCGTGTACCATCTCAACGAAGGCCATAGCGCGTTCGCCCCGCTGGAGGTGATCCGCCAGCGGATGGCCGACGACGGGCTCACGTTCGACGAAGCGCTGCGCGACGTGGCCCATCGCACGGTGTTTACCACGCACACGCCCGTGCCGGCCGGTCACGACCGCTTCCCGGCGAATCTCGTCGAAGAACACTTGGGCCCGTTGCGCGACAAGCTCGGCATTTCACAAGCCCAGCTCATGGGCCTCGGACGCGTCGAGCCGCAGAACGAGCACGAGCCGTTCTGCATGACGGTGATCGGCCTCAAGATGTCGCGCCGCGCCAATGCCGTGAGCTCGCTGCATGGCCACGTCTCGCGGCGCATGTGGGCCCACTTGTGGCCCTGGCGCGTCGAAGAAGAGATCCCCATCGGCCACATCACCAACGGCGTCCACATTCCCACCTGGCTCGCCTATCCCATGCACTTGCTGTACGACCGCGTGCTGCGCAGCGACTGGCAGGAGTGGATGGGCGACGCCAAGGTCTGGCAGAACTTGTACAACGTCGATCCGGGCGAGATCTGGGAAACGCACAGCGATCTCAAGAACCGCCTGCTGGACTTCGTGCGGCGGCGCGTGGGCCGGCAAACCCGCCGACGCAACGAATCCGATGCAGTCGTCGAAGCCGCGCGCACGGTGTTCGACCCCAACGCGCTGACGATCGGCTTCGCGCGACGGTTTGCCACCTACAAGCGGGCCGACCTGTTTTTCCGCGTCATCGATGGGTTGGCCGAGTTAATGAGCGACCCACAGCGGCCCGTGCAGCTGGTCTTCGCCGGCAAGGCCCATCCGGCCGACGAACCGGGCAAACAACTCATTAAGAAAATCGAAACCCTGCGCCACGATCGTCGCTTTGCCGGGCGGATCGTGTTCATTGAGGATTACGACATCAACGTGGCCCGGCACCTTGTGCAGGGCGTCGATGTCTGGCTCAACACGCCGCGCCGACCGAAGGAAGCGTCCGGCACCAGCGGCATGAAGGCCGTGCTCAACGGCGGGCTGAACCTGTCCATCCTCGACGGCTGGTGGGCCGAGGCCTACAACGGCAAGAACGGCTTCGCCATCGGCGACGGCCGGCAGCACGTCGACGATGAAATCACCGACGCTCGCGACGCGCAGAATCTCCTCAAGGTATTGCGCGAGGAGGTGATCCCGCTGTACTACGACCGCGATGCCGACGGCCTGCCGCGGCAATGGATCGACATGATGGTCGAGTCGATCGCCACACTGACCCCCCGTTTCAGCGCGCACCGCATGGTGACGGACTACGTCCGCCAATGCTACCTGGTCGCCGCCGGCGGCCTCAGCTCCGACATGACCCGCGAATAACCCGGGGTCTGTCCCCATTTTCTGCTCTGAGAAAATGGGGACTCACCCCCTCGTTCCTTCCCACACGGATTGAAGCCCCGCCACGGGCGACGTCGTGTAGCCGGGGCCGAGAGGCTTGCCTTTACCCACAAGTCAACATCCAGACGAGGTATGTCCCGTAGGGACAATTGAAAATAGCCCAGCGATTTATCGCTGGGTAAGCAGATTGCACGACCCGCGCCAAGTCCCGTAGGGACGACTGAAGGCTTCACAAAAGCTTCTGCCGTTGCCCCTGTATAAGTTTGTAGTCCTCTCGCTCCGCGAGAGGAAATTGCGTCTCGCGGCTTCGGCCGTGAGCTCAGCCGAACGGAGCGAGACGACTACAAACTGTACCACTACCCCAGGGTCCGTAGCCTTGCGGCCCAACTTGAGAAAACAAAC
>JAKEIB010000147.1 GCA_022614705.1 Planctomycetota bacterium
CCCAAAGCAAGCTCACACGTATGTCCAATAACCCTTCGCTAATTCGCGGCATCTTCTTCCGTTGTTGTGTTGCAGATTTTTTCGGATGAGCCATATTTCCGGTCAAGTCAAGAACTTGTCGCGCATCGACCCAACGAATGTAAACAACTATGCTAACGGCAACAGCCGGCACCAAGAGAAGCAAAGAACGTACGCGAAATCGAATTGCCGCCATTGGAACGTCGCCTAATGTTCGCGCGCCGATTTTGCCCGCCGCTGTTACGTCGATTGCCGCGCTTCTTCGCTGCCTTCGAACAAAGCCAATTCTTCCTGGATGCAAGCAATCATTTTGCGAATGCCAGCCTTGGTAAAACCTTTCGACCCGACCGGGTTGGTCTGTTGCAAGTGGTTAAGGCGTTCTTCGAGCGAATGCAGTTCGTCTTGCGCCTTCTCGTATTCGTTCAATGTGAGGATCATCGCCACTTCTTGGAGGCGTCGTCAAATTCCTCCCAGCTGGTGCGCTCGCTGACCTCCCAGGCGAGCGCTTGAAGTTCCTTGCGCGACCAGGGACTATCGTCGTATTCCTGTTCCTTGAGGCGTTCGTACTCGCCGACGGGCAGCAAGACGAACGTCTCATTCGTCAACGGGTTCACGATGCGCGGCGGAGCGGATATTGGATTTTCCAGCTCATGCAATTGTTGTTCGGTTAGCTTAATCATGACCGACTCTCCTTCATATATTATAGCCATCATGCCGTGATGCTGGAGATCCGCACGCGCGTGTAGATGTGCCGTTCGCCGGTTTTGCGGCGCATGTTTTTGCGGCGGCGGAGTTTTTGGATGACGAGCTTCTCGCCCTTCTCGGGGCCGAGCACTTCGGCCGCGACGCTCGCGCCCTTGACCAGCGGCGCGCCGAGCTTGGTGTCGCCTTCGCCGCCGACGGCCAGCACCTGGTCGAACTTGATCTGTTCGCCGGCCGGCACGTCGCGGTAATGGATCACCAGCTCCTGGCCTTCTTCCACACGATATTGTCGTTTCCCGTCGCTGATGATGGCGTACATGACTTTCACTCTTACTGAACTTCTAAAACTGTAATCGTCGAACAAAGAACTCACGCAACGGCCCTAAGGCGCAAAGTTGATGATTCCGATTCTTCAGATACGCATACAATTTTGAACAGGAGGCAACAGAGAAAACGGAGCATTCCCAAAACTCTGTTGCCTCTGTTATCTCCTGTTCCAAAGGTATTCGTTTTCTTCTTCAATCTTTGCGTCTTTGCGCCTCTGCGTGAGACAATACTTTTGTCTTATTGCGTTAGTCTTCAGTGCGTTCGCTCGATGTACGCGGCTCCGAAGAAAACTAAGCCCATAAACCAAAGCTCCAAACCATTGCCGGCCACTCCTTGAAAATAAAAGCCAGCGCAGCAAGCGAACACGCCGATGATAGCCCAAAAATTCGACGACCACAAAAACTTCTTCCAATGCTTCTTCATCGTGCCCTCAACCTCAGAAACCAAACAAATGAGAATCCGTCATTGTGCCTGAAGAGGCAACAACTCGTCAACAATAATGTGACTTCAGCTAGTGTCCTCTTAAAACTGCTAGAATTCCGAGCAGTACGGCAATTGCCGTCATGGCGATTAGCAGGGAGCGCATGCCAAATCTGAACGGCAGGCGACTAGACCTTAATTCTGGCTGAGTACCACGCGCAACGGGCAAACCGCCTATCCCGCCTTGGACGGCGACCCACACGACGAAGGCCAGGAGAGCAACAATTGCCGATTCTAACATCAGGCTCTCGCCACCGAACGTTGGCGCTGGCGTGACATTATTCACCCGCGAACCGCACTTCGCGGCCGTTGGCATCCACGCAATCGATCTTGAGATACTCGGGCGACAAGCCCTCGCCGCTCACGACCTGCACTTCGACGTTGTTTTCCTGCTCCAATTGCACGAGCTCGCGCCGCTTCTTGTTGTTCACGTAGTTGGCGACCTCTTCCTCGACCGTAACGGTGATCCGCGCCACCTGATTCGAGTGACTGCGCATCAAGAGCTTGCGCACGACGTCGATCGCCATGCTCTCGGCCGATTTCACCAGGCCGGTGCCGCCGCAGGACGGACATTCCTTGTACACGCTGCGCTTGATGCTCGGCCGGATGCGCTGCCGCGTCATCTCGATCAGGCCGAACGGGCTGGTGCGCAGAATCTTCGTTCGGGCCCGGTCGCGCTTCATCGCGTCGCGGAGCGTGCGCTCCACGCCGCGGCGGTTGCGCTCTTTCCGCATGTCGATAAAGTCGTTCACTACGACGCCGCCCAGGTCGCGGAGCCGCAGTTGCCGGGCGATTTCCTTGGCCGCGATCTGGTTGAGCTGATAGGCCGACTCCTCGGCCGAGCCGTCGGTGCGGAAGTTGCCGCTGTTGACGTCGATCGCCACAAGCGCTTCGGTCTGATCGATCACCAGCGACCCGCCGCCCTTGAGCGGCACGTGCCGCTGGTTGATCCGCGCGATCTCCTCGTCGAGGTTGTACTTTTGAAACAGCGGCTCGCGACCCTCATAGAGCTGCAGCCGATTGACGTAACGCGGCATCACGATCTGCAAAAACTCCTTCGCCCGTTCGTACGCTTTCGGCTCGTCGATGTAGATCGTGTCCACGTCGCCGGTGAAGATGTCGCGGATCGTGCGGATAATCATGTCGCTTTCTTCGTAGATGTCCACCGGGCCGGACGTCTTCTTGATCCGCCGCACGATCACTTTCCACAGCCGCAGCAAGTAGGCCAGGTCGCGCTGCAATTCTTTCTTGGTCCGGTCGGTGCCGGCGGTGCGCACGATGAAGCCGACGCCCTTGGGCGGGTTCAGCTCGCGCAGGATGTCGCGCAGCCGGCGGCGGTCGTCGTCGTTTTCGATTTTCCGCGACACGCCGATCCGGCCCAGCGCGGGCATCAGCACGACGTACCGGCCCGGGATGCTGATGTACGTCGACAACGTCGGCCCCTTGGTGCCGATGCCTTCCTTGATCACTTGCACGAGCACTTCGTCGCCGCGCTGAAAGATCTCTTGAATCGGCGGCTTGAAGCGCGGTCGCACGCCGGCTCGATAGCGGGCCGTCTTGGGACCCGAACCGTTCCGACCGCCGCGGCCACGCTGGTTGCCTCGCGGCTCGTCGCCACCCTCTGAATTTTCGAAACCGTTCTCTCGCTCGCGCTGTTGTCCGCCACCGGGCTGGATCGGTTGGCGCGGGTCGTATCCGCCTTGACGAAAATACTGCGGCTCCACGTCGCTGATGTGCAGAAACCCGTTCCGCCCCACTCCAAAGTCCACGAACGCCGCCTGGATGCTCGGCTCCAAGTTGACGATTCGCCCCTTGTAGATGTTCCCCACATAATTCGACTGACTGGTCCGCTCCAAATACAACTCTTCCAATTGTCCGTCTTCAACAATCGCGATCCGGCACTCCTCCGGCTGGGCGACGTTGATTAGCATTTCTTGTTTCATGATTTACTTGACTTGCTTCCTTGATGTTTTGCGATTGCCCTGAAAGGGCAAAATGCGGCAGCCCAGGGCGCAGCGAAGCGCAGCCCTGGGTTGCGAACGTTGAATTGATCCAAAGCCCTGACGGGGCGATATAGAAATATCGAACTCATATCGCGCTCTTTCAGAGCTTCACAAATGTCTTTCATACTTTTCCCAGGGCGTTGCCCTGGGCTGTCACATGCTGCCCTTTTAGGGCAACCTTCGCCTCACACCGGCGTCTCCGGCAGGGCCTTCGCCAACTCCTCTCTCAAGAACGCCCGCACGTCGCGCGCGCTCTCCAACTTGAGTGCCCGCTCGGCGACGCGCTCGCAGGTCGCAATCGACACCCGCCGACACACCTGCTTGATCTCCGGGATCGCGGCCGGCGTCACGCTCAAGCTCCGCAGCCCCATTCCCAACAGCAGCATCGTGTACATCGGGTTGCCGCTCATCTGGCCGCACATGCTGATCGGCACCTCGTTCTCCTTCGCCGCGCGAACGGCGATGTTGATCATCCGCAGCACCGAGGGATCCGACGCCGTGTACAAGCCGGCGACGTCCTTATTGCTGCGATCCACGGCCAACACGTACTGAATGAGATCGTTCGTGCCGATGCTGAAGAAGTCCACCTCCTCCACGAAGTGGTCCATCATCATCACCACACTCGGCACTTCGACCATCATGCCGACCTTGATGTCGCGGTCGAACTCGATGCCTTCCTCCTCCAAATCCTCGATCGCCTCGCGCAACACCATCTTGGCGTGCTTCAGCTCCAAGAGCGTGCTCACCAGCGGAAACATGATGCTGATGTTCCCGGCGGTGCTGGAGCGCAAAATCGCCCGCAGTTGCGTTTTGAACAGCGCCGGATACTTGAGCGCCAGCCGGATGCTCCGCAGCCCGAGGAACGGGTTGCCCTCGTCCTCCGGGAAGGGAACGCTGGGCAGTTTGTCGGCCCCAAGGTCGATCGTGCGCATCACGACGGGATGGTCGCGCATCGCCTCGGCCACCGCGGAATAAGCGGTGGTCTGCTCCTCCTCCGTGGGCTCCTCATCGCGGGCCATGAACAGAAATTCGGTGCGATACAGGCCGATGCCATCCGCGCCGTGCTTCTGACATTGTTCCACTTCGTATGGAAACTCGATGTTGCCCAGGAGCTGAATCCGCACGCCGTCGGCCGTCTCGGCCGGCAAGTCGCGCAGCTTTTCGAGCTTTGCGGCGTGCGACCGATACTGCACGACTTCGTGCCGATAGCGGGCCAGCGTCTCTTCGTCCGGGTGCAGAATCACCAGGCCCTGGTAGCCGTCGATGATCGCCGTCTCGCCGCCCGAGACATCGGCCAGAAACGGCCCAATCCCCACGACCGCCGGAATGCCGAGCGCCTCGGCCACGATCGCCGTGTGGCTGCCGGGCCCGCCGATCTCCGTGACGAATCCCTTCACGTACTTCGGATTGAGGTTCGACGTCTCGCTGGGCGTGAGGTTGTGCGCGAGCACCAGCACTTCCGAGTGGATGTGAGCCAGTTCCTCGCGGCGCTTGCCGAACAGGTGTCGCAGCAGGCGTTTCTCGATGTCGAAGATGTCGGTCGCTCGCTCCTGCATCACGCCGTCGAGCGACTGAATCACCTTGGCGTAGTGCCGCAGCGCGCGGCTGACCGAATACTCGGGCGAATAATGTCGCTGGCGGATCATTTCCTCCAGCTTGCTCCGTAGCCCGCGGTCGTTGAGCATCTGGATGTGGGCCGAGAAGATTGCCGCGTATTCCGTGCCGAGCTGCTTCTCCACTTTTTCTCGGTGGCGCTCGATCTCCGCGGACGCGTCGGCAATCGCCCGATTCAGCCGCTCCAGCTCGTCCTCCACCGCGTCGCGCGGCAGGAACCGCCGAGGGATGCGGAACCCCTCGGTGTCCATGACGAGCACTTCGCCGATCGCCACGCCGGGCGACACGGCAATCCCTTGCAGACGTTCCATGTTGTTTCGCCAGAGTCGGCCGCTTCGCTCGACGGGTGTCGTCGCGAGGCCTGCGCCGCTGCGCGGCTTCCTGATTGAACTTTGGAAGTCGCGACGAGCGCGGCGGGCCGTTCACGTCGGCTCACTTGCCATGCCGGACCCCAGTCGCCGCTTCCAGGTGAAGAGAACTGCGGCGGGGGTTGCCACGGCTGCAATGCCGATTCGTCGAGCCTGGGTCCTACTCAAAATATCTTGTTAAGTGTTCGCTAATCGCGCAGGCGCCGGAAGAAGTAGCTGAAGTCGCACGACTTCCGAGTTTTGCTGAATTCTTGCGAATCCACCTGCAAGCCTAGTCATTCTGAGCGAAGCGAAGAATCCGTCGCGCGAATGGCCAAGATCCTTCGCTCCGCTCAGGATGACAGCTTGAAACGCTTACTACTCTCCTTCAGCCTGCGATTGTTCGTTTTCGGCATCTTCTTTGGGAAAGCCGCTTTCCACGAGCTGTGCCAAAGCTTCCACAGCCTGTTGGGCGTCGTCGCCGTATGCTTCGAGAACCAACTCGGTTCCAGGCCCGGCGCCCAGCGTCAACAAATCCATGATGTTTCGCGCTTCAACTCGATAATTGTCGCGCACCAGCACGATCCGCGCGTTGAATTGATTCGCCAGCTTGACAAACATGTCCGCCGGCCGCGCATGCAACCCCTGCTCATTGCGGATCACAATAACGCGGGTAACCGGCGTGCTCATCAATCTGTAGCTGGCCTCGGTGAGGCCGGCTGCCGCAAGCCGCCGGGGTCACAGACCCCAGCTATAATACTCACGACCCAAACTTGTTCGCGTCCGCCTCTTCCAGCAATTGCCACACGTCTTCCGGCTTCTTGCTTTGTTTCAGGAATCGGCAAAACGTGTCGTCGCGCAACTGCCGCGAGATGTTTTCCAGGGCCCGCAAATGGTCGCCCGGACGGTCCGGCGGAGAAACCAATAAAAACAACAAATGCACCTTTTCTCCGTCCAAGCTCTCAAAATCCACGCCCTGGTCACTGATCGCCACGGTCCCGATCAACTTGTCGATCGAGGGGTGCTTCGTGTGCGGAACTGCCACGCCGCGCCCGATGCCCGTGCTTCCCAACTCTTCGCGCTTCAAAATCGCTTCGACGATGCTTTCGTAATCCTTCTCGTTGATCCGACCCGCTTCGAGCAGCGATTTGGTCATTGCCCGAATCACCGCTTCCTTCTGATCCGCCTCCAATTGCGTGCGAATCGCGTTTTTACAGATAAAATCGGAGAACTTCATCGCTTGTGTGCCCTCTTCAAGTGCGATTGTTGATGATCGCCTGATTGCTGCGTGCTCGCGCCGCGTTCGTCGCGATTGCATCCCATTCGTGAGACAACCACGACGGCGGCGCGTCGAAGGTTTACTGCTCACTTGCCAAAGATCTCGTGCGCCGGTTGGGAAAGCCGTTAGCTATCGGCCATTCGCTGGTAGCCAGAGCCGCTTTTAGCTGCCAAATTCTGGCTAAGAGCTAACAGGCTAATAGCTAATAGCTTAACCCGCCAACCTGTTATTCCACTTCTCGTTCCGGTAACGTCGCCGCGCGGCGTCGCGGATCATTGTTGCGGTGCCGCTCCTGCACCTTTTCCTTGTACTTGCGAAGCTGCTGCTCCAACCGATGGAGCACCGCATCCACCGAACCCATCAGGTTATCCGATTCGTGGTGGGCCACGAAGTCGTGCTTGTGCTCGGCGGAAACCTTCAAGTCGACGCGCGAGTTCGCCGGAACGGTCAGGTCGATGATGAACTCGATCGCCGTGAGCCGATCGAAGATCTTCAGCAGTTTCTCAGCCTTGGCCTTAATCCGCTCTTGCGACGCGTCGCTCAGGTGACCATGCCGCGTGGAAATCTCGATCTGCACGTTGTATGGTCCCCAGTGGCCAGGTTCGCGTGGTGACAACCGCAGCGGCAAACACGCCTGCGTGCCCTGGCCGCTGCAAACCATTTATTTTAGCCTGATTCGGCCTGGCGGACAAACCGGGTTCTTTCCCGATTTTTTGAAGAAGAGGGGAGGCGGAAGAGTGGGAGATTCATTCGCACTGCGTTTTCGGACAATTGGCACCCTTGTGTCTCCCCCTCTCCCTATCTCCCCCTCTCCCCGTCTTGCTCAGCACTACGGTCGTTCAATCACCTCCAACTCGCCCGACTCCAACCGGTCGCGCCAGCGGCGAACATTCTGCTTCCGCACCGTCAAGTTCGCCGCCGGGTTGGGCATGAGCTGCTTGCCGGTGATCTCCCACAAATCGTGCACCGCCAGCACGCGATAGTCGAGACTATCTTCCTCCAGCCAATCGATCAGCCGCGCCAGCGCGCCGCTCTTCACCTGCTCGGGCGTCGTGCCGATTTGTTCGGCGTTGTAGCCGCACAGCATTTCATACAAATCGCCCGCCGCCGGCCGGCCGCGCTGATCCACCAGCGCTTGGTACACGCGCTCCGCCGAATCCGGGCTATGTGCCATCGCCGACCGCAGCGTTTCGATGTGCGTCCGCCAGGTCGGCCACTTCTGCCCCGAATCGCGCAGCGCGTCGATGAACGGCGCGAACAGTCCCACGTGAATGCTGGAGCGCGTCACCAGCGACTTGACTTCCCGCCGATCGCGACCCTTGAACAGCTCCAGCAGTTGAATATCCACGGGCCGGTCCGACACCAACGTGCGATCGATCACCGGCGCGCCATATTTTTGCTCGCTCAAATGCACGGCCGGCTCCTCATCGATCCACTCCGGCGGCGCCGAATCGGCGACCACTTCGACCGGCGCGTTCTGGACAATCGTCCACCGAGACGGCTTGTCGACGACGAACTCGTTGGACGCATCCTGCCACGTCACGCCGCCGCTGGTAACAAACAAGTGCACCGCCACCGGCGCGGCCGCTGTCCGCGGATCGTTCCCCGGCACGTACTGCCGTTCCACTTCCACGGCCAGCGTCGCGTTGCGCGCCAGTTTCGCGTCTCCGACGGTCGAACCCAGCTTGAGACGGACCTGGTTCTCCACGTTGGACGTATTAATAAGGATGAGGCGACCGTACAGCACCTCGATCGCCGGCGTCTCGGCACTCGCGGCCGGCAACCCTTCGGCCTGCACCTCGTCGCCCGCCGCCATCAGCACTTGCGTGCCACCCGATAGATCGAGATGCACGCCGGACGCCAGCGTGATCTTCGGCCGAAACTCCGGTAGGGCAAGCAAACGCTGCCCGGCAATCACCGCGCTACGCGGTTCGACGCGGAACCATCCGCCCGTCGGCTCGTCGTAACGCAACAATACTGTCTTGCCGCTCAAATACGTTCCGAGTTCCGGCGGACCCTTCGGCCCATCATCCACGTCGGCCGTATCGGTTGGGCTAGGATCGGCGTCGGCCACCGCAATGACCGGACCGCCCGGTGTCGCGGCCGCAAGCGGCGGCGCATCATTCACCGTGGCGGCCGGCTCCGTGGTCGCCTCCGTTGTCGGCGTCACCGCCGTCGCCGGAGACGCTACGTTCGAGTTCACATCGCCCTGCGGCGGAATCGCGGTAGTCGGATCGACTCCTGTTGCCGGTTCGGTCCCGACGGGAAGAACGGAACTGTCCGTCGCTGGTGGATTCGTCGGTGCTGTTGCTACGACGGGCGCAGCCGCCGGTTCTACCGCTGCAGGCGGCGCGGTGCTCGACTCAACGGTCGTGCTCGCTTCTGCCGTAGTCGCGCTCGCCTCTGGCTGCGAAGGGCCGATGTCGGGCGACAGCGGTTGCGGCGGCGTAGCAAGCGGTTGAGAAGTCGTGTTTGGTTCCGGCGCCGGTGGGTTGGACGTTGCTGCCGGTGCGGCGTCGGCGACCACCGATTCTGCCGGATTTGTCGCCGGCTCGGCAGGTCCAATTTCAATTTGCGGTCCGGCCGGCGCTTCCGATGCGTCCGGCGTTACGGCCGCGACATCCGACGAGCCGCCAAACCATCCCAACATCCCGGACAAGAAATAGAACGCGGTCCCGACGATCAGAGCGGCCGCCAATGCGGCCATCGCGCCGCGCGATTGCCACCACGATCGCGTGCGCAGATATTCGGGAATCTCGTACGTCGCCGCCGACTGCCGTGCCCCAGCCGTGGTCGCAGACGCCGCCATAACCGGTGCAGCCGCCGTCGTCGTCGCCCCCGTCCTCGCACGTGCCGGCTCCGCCCGCAAACGCCGCCGCTCGCGCGACTCGGCCGGAACCATGTACATCCGTTGCCGCGCCCGCGGCTCGACATCCGCCGGCTCCCCCAGCACCATCGTCAGCACGTGATGACACGCCGCCGCCTCGGCCAAATGCACGTCCGACTCCAAACAGATCCGCTCGTAATCGCCCACCTGCTCGGGCGGCAATACATTGTCCAAATACTCGGCCACCGTGTTCGGGTCGAGCGCCATGCCCGTCCCGACCACCTGCGGCGCGCTGAGCCGCAGCCGACGCATCGTGTCGCGCGTGCGGTGCACCAGCTCCTCGGCGAACTCGCTCGACTGAATCTTCTGCGCGAGCTCCTCCTTGTCGGCCGGGTCCAAAATGTCGTCCAAATAAGCAAGCAGCGTACGAAGGGTTAAACGCATGATCGGGGCCGGGGTCTGGGGACGGAGGGTGGAACCAAATCTGACGGCGAGGTCGCTTCAGCGACCGGGCGGCGGCGTTCCCGCCGCACAGATAATAGTGCTGCCCGCACGCCCGTCCCGTACAAGAAAATCCCCGCCCGCCCGATTTTTCCCGATTGCCGCGATAGCATCAGCCGCTCGCGGCTTAGCGTTCTTCCCGCTCAAACGCCAGCAGCCCCAACACCGAAAACAACCCCATGCCCGCCGCCACAACCAGCGGATGCAATGTCGGCCGGCGTACCGAGTCCAAATTCCAACGGTCGGGACGCTCCCAACCATCCACCGTCCGAACCCATCGCATTGCCGCTTGTGGCTTAGCGGTCCCCATCTCGCCAAAGCCTTCCACCTGGCACGCAAACATCGCCGCACCGAATAGCAAACACGAAATGCCGAAAATCGCGCGCACGGGACGAGCTGGGCACGCTCGCCGCGAAACACCAGCAGCGACGCGCCGCAATACGGGGTGGGAAGGAAGATAAGCCGAACGATAACTGGCGCCGTCGCAAGAACGGCCCGACCCCCTCCCAAGCAACGACCATGCCGGCGTACCACGACCAATCGCCGCCCACCGCGAAAACACTTATCCGCCGAAGACTTGCGCATATTTCCATCCGATTGGCCCGCAGAACGGCACGTCCACACGATGCGAAAACACCACACCACCCGCCGGGAACGTTGCCCCGCGTCAACATCTCGCGTCCCCGTTGCCTTCCGCCTTCCTTCCGGCTCTCGACTTTCGCCACGGCGAATCTTCGACTCGACCCTCGACTCTTGACTCTTGACTCTCCACCGCCCTCACACCTTTCGCCGCCGCTTCTCTCCGCATCGCTATACGACTTTTCGCAATGCGCGCCGCCCATCGCGCACGCGCGCTTTTCGCACGCTTTTTCATCGCAAATCATTTGGCGTTGCGCAGCCCGTGAGTACAATTCAAGTAGACGTACGTTAGGCTTTCAGCCTGACAGGTGACGCGTGTTGTAGCTGGCCTCTAACAGGCCGGCTCGCCGCGACTCGCTGGGAGCCAAACCCCGGCCAAATGTGACTTTTCGGTAGGGCCAATCGCGTGTCCGTCAATCGACTCCTCCTCCGCCGAGCCATCGAAGAAGCCGAAGGCTATACCGAACTCGGCATGACCGAGCACGTCTTGCGTGCCCTGCAGCGCCGCGGCGCGTTGGTGCACGGCAACGGCCGCGCGTGCTACATGCTGGGCGACGCCCTCCGCGAGCTGGCCCGATACGAAGAAGCGCTGCTGCCCCTCGAGCGAAGTGCCGACCTGTTGCCCGACGACATTCACGTCCTCATGTCGCTCGGCTGGTGCTACAAACGCACCGGCCAGCTCGGCAAAGCGATCGACGTCCTGGAACGGGCCGTGAGAATCGACTCCAGCGAAGCTGTGCTCCACTACAACCTGGCCTGCTATTGGAGTCTCGCCCGCAACCGCACGCTCGCGCTGAAGTATTTGTCGCGGGCCCTGGAGATTGACGCCAACTTCCGCGACCTCATCGCCGACGAAGCCGACTTCAACCCGCTGCGCCACGACCCCGACTTCCGCCTCCTCGCCGGCGTGATTGTATAGGTGTCAGGTGTCAGGTGTCGGGGCTAGTAATCTGACGCCCGACACCCGACACCTGACACCTAATCCCCTCGCAGCACCCTTGCGCTTCACTGGCCGCGAACTTCATCGGCAAACGAAAACACCTCGGCCGGCGGGGCGTTTCCCACCGGCCGAGGCGACTTGTAAGTTAGGCTTCTAGCCTGACGTTCGGGATGCGGAGGTCAGGCTGGAAAGCCTAACCTAACACCGTTAGACCATTTATCAGGGACGACTAACCTACGCTTCCACTAATACCTGCACTCGGCACCGACCTGCACGCCATGGATAATGAGTGATCCATCGGAGTCGATCAGCGCCACCTCCGCTTCGTTGGAGAAATCTTCCGGCATCTGGTCGACCGACAAGCCCACGCCGCTGATCGCCACCGCCCGGTACGCCAACACGCCGCGCCAGTTGCAGGTGAACTGGTAGCTGCCGCCGACCAGAAATTCGCCGACGAACGCTACGTCATCCTTATCGGAGTCGATCGTCGCGTCCTCGCCGCTTCCAGCCCAGGTGGCCGGGCCCAGGTCGCCGTACACTCGTTGGTTCGACTCGATGTGGTTGTTGTACAGGCCGAAGTTGCTGTTCCAGAACACGTCGCACTTGCACGACACGCAGTAGTTCATGTTCGCGCCCAACTGGAAGCCGGCCAGGTGGTTGTCCACCTCGATGTCGTAGTACAATTCGCCGCCGCCGTCCCACGGTGTGTAGGCGGGCGGGGTCAACGTTCCGGTGCCGTCGTCGACGGCCCACATCGTGGCATACTCGAAGTCGTCGTCGATCCGCAGGTAGCGAAAACCACACAGCGTGGTGACGCTGAAGGGCGAGCCGCACGACGGCTCACAGTCGCCCGTTTCGCACCCGTCGCAGTGGCCGCCGCCGTACGAGTCACATTCTGCAACGATCAACGGCAGGCGCAGAAAATTCAACTCCAAGTTCTGGGCCTGGAAGTTGCTGCGAATCCGCTGGGCCAACACGCGCACCTCCGTGCCCGAGCCCCACGGCGGCGGGTTGGCCGGGTCCTGCACCGGCACTTGATAGTCGTACCACAGGTTGACCGGTTCGCCGTTGTACTGCAACCCGGCGAAATTCTTCATGCCGTAAATTCGGTAGGTGTCGGTCGGGATCGAATCGACCACTTCTTCGATGTTTTCGTCGTCGTCGAGAATCCAGTAGCCAACCTCCCAGGCAAATCTGGGCGGCGAACACGGCTCACAGTTGTCGCAGTGATTGCTGTAGCCGCCATACCCATATCCATGGTCATCGCAATCATCGCGGTGCCAGCCGCCCAGCGTGCTGCCGAACCGCACCTCGGCGCCCGAGCGGTAATCGTGATCGACATCCGGCGACGAGAGCATTGTCACGTCCGAAGTCGGATAATATGGATATCCACCCGCCGGCGTTTCGAATTGTGCCGCAAACCGCCGGAAGTCGGGGTTGTCGCGGTTCATGAAGAGCCAGTACACGCCGCCGAACCACTGCGTGCCGCCGCATGAGTTGTCGAAGTAGCTGCTCAGGCCGTAGTCGCTGCCGCAGGCTGCGTCGCCCGTGTAGGCACTGCTGGCCGGGTACGTGGCCCCGTTCGAGTAGTTGCAGTTGGCGCCATAGCCATTGGCCGGCGCGACTTCGCTACCGGGCACGACGCCGTTCGGCGCACCGTTCGCTGGCGCACCGTTCGTCGGAGCGCCGTCCTGCACCGGCGCAGGCATCGTTTCTTCGCTGGGAGTGGGCGCCGCGGGCGCCGCTTCGGCCGGCTGATACGCGACGTGTGGATAGGCCGGGTAGCCTGACGTCGGGTACTGCGCGGCACTCGGCGCGTAAGCGGCACTCGGCGCGTAAGCGGCACTCGGCG
>JAKEIB010000148.1 GCA_022614705.1 Planctomycetota bacterium
CTCGATTTCGTCAGACCCTACAAAATCAAGAGCCCGCGTTTGTTTGCTAGCACCAAATAACCCTGCAATTCCCGGGGTTTAGTTTCCGGACAGCCTCTTAAAGGTGGCGGCTGAGTTTCTGCGGTATTTGGACGAGCGCGCCAGCGTCGAAGCGACCGAGGAGCTGCTCAAGATCCCAGGGCTGCTGGAGGACCTTGCCGAGGCGGAGCGAGACATTGCGGAAGGCCGGACAACGCCCGTCGAAAAACTGCGGCGAAAGTACAAGCGGAATGTATCACGTCGAGCTAAGCCGTGAGGCGAGGCAGTTCTTCGATCGTGCGAGCGGCGGCTGGATCGGTGCTTCGACCGACTCAAGGTTGACCCGCGCGGCGCCGGAAATGTCAAGCGGCTAGCGGGAAAGCTCAAGGGGCATTTTCGATATCGCGTCGGCGATTACAGGATAATCTATCGCATCGACGAGCGGCAGCCGATGGTCTTCGTCTTGAAAATCGCCCACCGCAGCAAAGCGTACGAATAAATCGGTCACAGTTTGTGACCGTCATCACGTAGCCACAGGCGGCCCGCCTGTGGTGAGCGGCATAAGTCACCGCGGCCCGCCTTTGTTGAGCGGCGAACGACAGGCGGGCCGCCTGTCGCCACGTGGCGTTCAACTCTCCGCGAACGCCGCGTCGACGGCTACGGCGCTTGGTTCGAAGTCGAGCTGCTAGGCCCATTGTTTTTGACCACCGGTTCC
The DNA here is from genome assembly GCA_022614705.1 of Planctomycetota bacterium. Lineage (GTDB taxonomy): Bacteria > Planctomycetota > Planctomycetia > Pirellulales > Lacipirellulaceae > JABDGM01. The sequence continues at coordinate 734 of JAKEIB010000148.1, forward strand.
GCTAAGCTATGTATACGCCTGTATACATCCACGATTTCCCTCGTTGGCCGCCGCAACAGAACTGCCGGACCGCTCGTGGTGCGCCCGCACCTCGCGGCCGCGGCGTACGGCTAGCTTTGCGCAAACTTGATAATCGTGTGTGCGCAGAAGGGCATACGAATACGTGTCCCGTAGTGTCCCCTTCCGGAAAACTCGACGCTTCCCAATATGAGACACGACGCCACAACGACGCCGAGCATCGCCAGTTGTGCGCGGGTCTGCGGACTCCGAACGCCGGCTGACCGAAGATCTCCCGTACGTTCCACCGCAGCCGGAAAACTTTGGTCGTCATCATGTGCGGGGTCGGGAGACCCGCGCACAACAGGCGGCTCAACTCTCCGCAAACGCCGCGTCGAACGCCACCGCGCTCGGCTCGAAATCGAGCTTTTTGACGAACTCGCAGGCTTCGCGGGCGCCGTGTTCGCGGTCCATGCCGGAGTCTTCCCATTCGACGGAGAGTGGACCGTCATACTTGGCCTGATTGAGGGCGCGGATGATCTCCTCGAAGTTGACGCCGCCGCGGCCCGGCGAGCGGAAGTCCCAGCCGCGACGCGGGTCACCAAAGTTGAGATGGCTGCCGAGAATGCCGCTGCGACCGTTGAGCTTAACGATCGCGTCTTTGATGTGGACGTGATAAATCCGGTCGGGGAATTCGCGGATGAATTCGACCGGGTCGACGCCCTGCCAAATCAAGTGGCTGGGGTCGAAGTTGAAGCCGAACTCCTCGCGGTTGTCGAGCGCATCCAGCGCACGCCGCGCGGTGATGATGTCGAACGCGATCTCCGTCGGGTGCACTTCCAGCGCGAACCGCACGCCGCACTCGCCAAACACGTCGAGGATTGGGTTAAAGCGGTCGGCGAACTGACGATAGCCTTCATCGAGCATCGATTCGGGCACGGGCGGAAACGAGTACAGCAGCGGCCAGATGCTCGAGCCGGTGAAGCCGTTGACGACGCTCACGCCGAACTGCTGGGCGGCGCGGGCCGTGTTCTTGAGGTCTTCGGCCGCACGGCGATTGACGCCAGCCGGATCGCCGTCGCCCCACACGTGCGGCGGCAAGATCGCGCGGTGACGCTGGTCGATGCGATCGCAAATCGCCTGGCCAACAAGATGCGCGCTAATGGCATGACACTGCAAATCGTAACGATCGAGCAAATCGCGCCGGCCGGCGGCGTAGCCGCGATCGGCCGTCGCCTTGTTCACTTCAAAATGGTCGCCCCAGCACGCAAGCTCCAGGCCTTGATAGCCGAAGTCGCTCGCCTTGCGGCAAATATCTTCCAACGGCAGATCGGCCCACTGACCGGTGAACAACGTGATGGGACGGGACATGTGTGTCTCCTCGAACTAAGGCTTCCGAAAAAGGATTTTGAACAGGAGGAAACAGAGGTAACGGAGGAGAAGTGGAGTAGAGGAGTAGTGGAGTAGCCTCGTCTGTATACGGCTGAGCTACTCCGCTACTCCACTGCTGCTCTTCCGCACTCTCTACTACCTCTGTTTCCTCCTGTTCAATAAGTTTGGCTGTGTCGAGTAAATAGCTTCGTACGGCAGTGCTATACTTTCGATATGCGATTGCGCTTACTTGCCAACTTGGTGACGATATTAGCCTGCGCGACGGCCGGCTTCGCCGCGGCGCCAATTGAATTGGAGCTGGCCACCGAGCGCGGAGTGCAAATTACCGCGCCTCAGGAGTGGCTGCAACTGCTGGCCGGCATCGGAATCGAGAACGTGAGGATTCGCGGCGGCCGGCCGGGCGACGAGCCGACAGTTGCCAATCGCGGCACCGACGAGCGGCCGATCTACCAAATCTTCGGGATAATCACGTCTCGCGACCAGTTGCGACTGACGGGCGGCACGTTTTCGCGCGCCGACCGCGGCCGGCTCAAAGACTATTTCGATCGGCTCACGGCCGACGGGGCCGAAGCGCTCACGGCTCCGCGCGGCATGTTCGGCCTCACCGAGAAGGAAATCGCAGCCGTGTTCGCCGATCTTGCCCAACCGATAGATTTTGAAACCAGGGGCCAGCCGCTACGCGCGGTGATGACGCAGCTTCGATCAAAGTTCGCGTCGAAGCTTTTGCTCGACGCGGAATCCGAACGCACGCTTCGCCATGCAAGGCCGGTTGCCGATGAGTTAAAGGGCGTGTCGGCCGGCACGGGATTGGCGATGATGCTTCGCACCAACGGCCTGACGCTCAGACCCGAGAAATCTCGCGGGGAACCGGTCGCTTATCGCGTAGAAGCGGCCGGCTCGGCTGCTTCAAAAGCGACGGGCGAGCGGGCACCGCCCAAAGGGTGGTCCGTCGCCGCGGCAACAACCGAGCGCGCCGGCAGGACAAACGACAAACAAATCAAGCACTGGCCGATCGGTTGGGAGCCGCACGACACGCCGGGCACGGCGGCGCCGTCGCTGTTTCAGACATTAAACGCCGAGATCGACGGATACACGCTGGCCGAAACGCTGGCCGCGATCGGTCCGCGCATCAAAATCCCGATGTACCTCGACCACGCTTCGCTGGCCGCTCACGACATCGACCCAGCGAAAATCCAAGTCCGTCTGCCGCGCACGCGCACAAGCTACAAGCGAGTCATCGACCGCGCGCTCTCGCAAGCGCGGCTGGGCAGCCAGGTGCGCATCGACGAAGCCGGCAATGCGTTCGTTTGGATCATGCGGTGAGACGCCGCTTGTCCAGTTCGCCAGGACAAAGCCGGCCGACACGCCGAATTAGCAGGCACGCCGCGACGGCGCCGAGAACCATCCACAAAGTGCTCGGCTCGGGCACGCCGCTCGCCGACCCGCCACCGGCACCTGGGACGAAGGTATTTCCAAAGTGGGCGCGCCAGACATCGAAATCTCCGGCGTCGATTTCGTCGTTGCCATTGCCGTCGGCGAGGAGGTCCATGCCAACGTCGCCCAGCGTCTTGCGCCACACGACGTAATCGGCGGCCTCGACCACGCCGTTGCGGTTGTAGTCGCCGAGCAGAAATAAGTCGTCGAACCGCAGCGTCACGTCGGTGGCGGAATAGAGGACCGAGATGTCGATGCCGAACAAATCGCCGCCGTCGAACGCCGTCACCGTGTCGAATACGTTGAGGACGCTGGCAGCGAACAAGACGATCACTTCGTCGCCGATCTCTGGAAGGAAGCCGTCAATGAGCTCGACCTCCAGCTTGCCGCCCAGGCGGGCGGTGCCGGTGATATTGAGCACGTCGTGCTCGGCGGCGGGCACCAGGCCGCCCACTTCGACGCCAAAGATGCCGGTGGCGGTTTGTGAGTAATCGCCACGGATCGTGGCGCTGCCGGCTTCCGTTAGGTCGAAGGCGACCTCACCTGGCACGAATCCGACTTCCAGCCGCCCTGCGTTTTCGACGTCGACGCCCACATTGGCGCCGCCTTGGAGGTGCATGCGTGTAGGGTCATCAATAGTGATGCCGCCGGGACCATCGACGGTGGCCGTATTAAAGACCAAATTCTGGCCGCCGCCGCCGAAGTGGACGTCCGTTGTGCCGTCGAACGTGTCGAGCGTACCGAGCAAGAACAGGTTAGCACCCAGCCGCACGCGACCGTCGGCATTGATCGTGCCGTCGGCCGTGAGGTCGGTCGCTGCCGTCCAGCATGGTGACGGGGGCCGACGAGGGCGTCGAGAAATTAAGCGTGCCGCCCGACGCGACCCGCCAGGCCGCGAGCGGATTGGTGAGGTTGACCTCCAACCGCGCGTCGGACCCGAAAACGTCGATCGTGCCGGCGAAGATACTGTTGTTAAAGTCGACACGGTCTACGTTGAGCACGAGATCGGAATTATTGATCACGACGTGCGTATTCTCCACGGCGCCGTCGAGGTCAACTCGAGCGGTGGCGATGGTCGTATCCGACTGGACCGTGGTCATGGCGTTGAAGCGAATGATGCCGCCGCCGGTGTAGCTGCCGCCGTGGAAGGTGGTGGGGCCGTCGAACCACAGCTCGGCGCCGGCTGCCACGTCGACATCGGCTGTCGCTTCCAGCGAGTTCGTGCCGTTCGCCTCCGTCACCCCGCCAGCGATGAGCATCGTTCCGGCGACTTCGAGCGGCGGGTCGACGCTCGAACCACCCGCCGTGGAATACGTCCCGGTCGTGTGGATGCGGAACGTGCCCAGGCCGGAGAGCGTGGGAAGGCTCGCGATTTGCTCCATGATCAGTTCACCGTCGAGTCGCCAACCGGCGAGGACCGAGAACGTGCCTCGATTGGTGATGACGCCGTCGAAGCCATCGTTGCCCGTCGATTCGATGGTGATCGAAGCGATGGAGAACGTCAGCCCGGAGTTGATCAAGACCTGCGAGTCGCCGAACAAGCCATCGAGGTCGGTCTCGGCGGTACCGACGGACGTGTTGGCGGTGATATCGACATCACCGTCGAACATTAGCAGACCGCTGCCCACCAGGCTGGGGCCGGCGAGGGTCGTCTGGCCGGCCAGCCGCAGAAAGTCGTCCGCGGTATTGACCTCGACGCTGGCAACGGCGGCGAGCGTCGTGGGGCCGGTGAAGTCGGCCAGGCCGTCGACAAAGATCGTGCCGTTGACGACGTTGACGGCAGTTTCAACCTCGACCTGGCCGGTGATGTTGATCGCACCGCCGTTATTGACCGTGACGCCGCCGGCGCCTCGCAGCATCGCGTTCGTGGTTGTGGTCTCGCTCAGATTGAGCACACCGTCGAGCCGCCAGGCCGTTTCGATATCGAGCGTGCCGCTGTTGACGTGGAATGTGCCGTCGAAATCGTTGGCGGCGACCGTATCGACGTTTGGCGAAGAGATCGTCAGCGTGCGATCCGGGTTGATGGTGATGGCGGTGGCGCCCGCGGCGCCGTCCATGTCATACGTGTCGATGGAAATCTCGGTATTTTGCTGGATGAGGGCATCGCCGTTTTGTCGCGCGATGCCGTCGCCGAGAATCTGGCCGCCCTGGAAAAAGGTGAAGCCAGTGAGCCGCAGTTCGGAGTTGGGGTCGCCGAACGCCGTTTCGAGAATTGCTCCCGAGACAACGGCGAGTGTGTTCTCGACGACGCCGACCCCGTCGGCGCGAATGACGCCATTGAAACCGACGTTCAAGACGCTGCCGCTGACGGTGGCGGGGCTGGCCGACGTTCCCTGGAGCAACAACAGACCGCCGGAGCCGATCGTTCCGCCGTCATTGAAGATGACCTCGCGGCCGGTCCCGACCGTCATATCGCCGGTCATCGGCGTGCTCATGCCGGTCTCGAAGCGGATGTTGCCGTTGATGGCCTCGATGTCGCCGCCCAGATCGAGGGCCAGGTTGTTGAGCGAGGTGAAGAGCAGCTCGCCGCCGTTGGTCGCTTGGATTGTGCCGTCGTTGGTCAATTCGCCAAAGGCGTTGTTGATATCAACCGTGCCATAGCCGCGCAGCACGCCGCCGCTGGCGATCGTGATGTTCTCCGCTTGCAAGAGTCCGGTGCTGAGGACCACGACATCGCCGCCGCTGTTGATCACGAGCGCGTCGGTGTCGAGCTCACCGCCGGTATTGACGGTGATTTGCGAGTTCGTGCCCCCAACCGTCGTCGTGTTCTGCACGAGCAGCGTGTGCGTCACTGTTTGAACGAGCGCGCCTTCCAGCACCTGAAGATTCGCGGCGTTTCCGTTGGCAGAGAGGCTGGCCGTCGCGCCGTTGCGGACAAACGTGTCGTCGAGACTGCCCGGGATGGTGTCGCCCGTCCAATTGGCGTCGGTGTTCCAGTCGCCGTTGGAGTCGTAGAACTCGCGGCGCGGGACGTCGAGCAGCGTGTAGTTGTGGCCGGCCGCCATCGAGAACAGATCGACGTGACTGGGCAGCTTGCGAACGCCGGCCGACCCGCCGCTAGCCGGGGTCGATAGCGAGGGGAACATCATGTTGCTGGGGTCGTCCAGATGGCCCAAAAAGTCGCTGGGCTGGTCGGGGTTGTCGGCGGCCAGCACGCCGCCAAACAGCCAGGAGGAATCGAAATCGTAGTCGCCGTCGTTTGTTTCCGCGACCGTGAGCGAATTGCTGCTGCTCATCCCCAACGAGTGCCCCATCTCGTGGAACACCAGCGAGAGCATGTCGATCGCGCCGACTGCCGGGCTGCCGACCGGCGCGAGTCCGGTAAAACTGGTTTCGAACGTAACGGGCACGCCGGCGCCGGCATTGTACCAGTCGGCCTGATTGGCCGCCGACATAGTGCGCCACAGCGCCTGCGTCATCGTAAATTCGCTGTCGTTCGACGGCGTGGGATCGAAGAAGTAGGTGCGGGCTACGCCGGCCGTGTTCTGGGTGTCGATCTTGATGTTCCCCACGTCCTCGCGGTTGTTCGCATCATCGGAGACGAAGTCGTGGTCGCCCAGCGTGTTGTCCGCCAGGTTGGTGTACCAGAGCGTGAGCGAGAGTGAGTGACCGGCGTCCTCGAACACATCCTCATAGAACGACGCGCAGTAATTGGCGATCGCCAGTAATTGCGCGCCAGTAGGGTCGAAAGCCGGATTCACCGCGCCCGACTGGGTATTGTCGTATTGCACAGTGATGCTGATCGCGTGCGCGCCGCCAGCGACCGCCAGCGCGAGGGCCAAACTTAACAGGCCGCCTGTGCCGAAGCTCCGCGACGCAGAATTCACGGCGTGGTCCTCCAGAGTAGGATCGGGACCTGAAGAGCAGCCGCGGCCACATTGTACGCCTTTGGTACAGGGGTCCACAACGCAATTTCGCGCCAGCCAGAGGGGGCAGCACTTTTTAGGCGCCGACCGCCTGCAGTTCCAGCGTACATTCAAGAAGCCGGCGGCGAGGCCGCAGGAGCAGCGCGGGCGCGAGGCCGAGCAGCATCAGTCCGCCGGCCGGTTCGGGCGCCGCCCGGGAGGGCGAGGCTCCTGCCGAGCCGCTGCCGCCGCCCGCGGATCGGCCGAAGTTGGTGCGCCAGATGTTGTACTGGTCCGGAGTCGGCGTTACGCTGACGCCTTTGCGCCAGATCACATAGTCGGCTGCGTCGATGACGTTGTCCAGATTGAAATCGCCGGAAAACGCCACGCGAAGATTCTGCGACGAGTTGATCGACGAGCCCGGGATGGCGCTCAAGCCTAACAGCGCGAGCGCGAGATTGCCGCCGTCGCCGTTGCGAATCGGCTGGCCAGCTGCGTTGAAGTCGGGCCTGCCGGTCCCGGGGTCCAGCCGCGCGCCCTGGTTCAACGCGTACAGATCGCCGTGGGCGACGCCGGCGCCCCACACAAAAAATGGAATCGTGTAGTTGGCCGCGTTCGTCGCGGTGCTGTGATTGGTCCCCGTGCCGCCATGATCGGCGGAAAGCACGATCGCGGTACGGCCGGCAAGTTCGGGATCGTCTTCGACGAGGCTGAACAATTGGCCGAGATAATTGTTCACGGTCACGATCGAGGTCATGTAGGTCGGGCTTCCCCAGCCGTAGGTATGCCCGGCATCATCCGGGTCGGCGTAGTGGACGAACGTGTATTCGAAGTCACTGGCGGCCAGCGCGGACAGGAGCGACGTTTGCATCGTCAGGCTGCTTTCCGGATTGGCGAAGGTGTCGATCTTGTCCGCGCCGTTGGCGTGCGGCCAGCCGGCGGCCGCATTGTAACTTTGCTCGTAGATGATGAACTTATTCTTCGATGCATACAGGGCCGTCGACAGGCCAGCGTCGTGCGCGACGTCGAATGTGCTGGCCTTATAGGGGATGTTCAGATTGCCTTGGTTGTGCAACGTCCAAGTGACCGGCGGATCACTGTTCGACGTGTAGCCGTGGTGGAACGTGTGCGCCGCCCCGACGGGGTTGCAAGCTGCTTCGGTTGGCGAGCAAACCGGCCGGCCGGTGATCATCGACGTGTGGTTCGGCAGGGTGATCGTGTGCGAGTAATCGGTGCGGGCGTTGTTGGTCCACGCGCCCTCATCCTGGAACCGTTTGAAGTGGGGCGCGAGGCCGGCGTTGATCTGCGTCTGCAAGTGTCCCGGATGCAGGCCGTCGACGCTGACGTGAATTACGAAATCCGCCGCCCTTCCCGATAGCGGCGCAACGGGAATGATTGCGCACAGCGCGATCACCCCGAAATAAGAAAGTTGGACCGGCTGAGCTTGCCGAACGCGCGAAATTAGAGCGGCCTTTAGCATCGCGTAGTCTGCGACTCATCACGGGCAGCGCGGCGGCGGCGCTTGAACTGGCGCGGGCCATTGACCGCAAACGCGATTATAACACAGACCGAAAACATGACGAGCATCCGGGGTTCCGGCACAGCGTTCGAATCGCCCGCGCCGCCGCTGGCCGTTTCGCCAAAATTTGCCCGCCACGTGGCGTAATTCCCCGAAGCAAATCCCTTTCGCCACACGACGTAATCCGCCGCGTCGACGGTGCCATCGAAGTTGTAATCGCCGGGCAGGCCCGGCACGATGCTCAAAACGCCGCTGACGTAGAGCTGCGATGTGTTCCAAGCGAGTCCCGCGCTGAGCGCCGGCAGCATGAGCGTGTCGAACATGCCGCTGGACGTGGCCCAATTGAATAGATCAAAACTGTTGCCCGATGCCGGTCCAAAGCCGTTGGCGAGCGCGACCAGCAGCGTGCCGTCGAGAGCAAGCGTGCCGGCGGCGTCGATCTGGTCGTGTCCGCTGCCGGGCGTCGTGCCGCCGAGCTCGATGATGAGCGTGCTCGTGGACGACAGGGCGAGATTGCCCGCGGTCACAATTGTGGTAGAAAGCCCCGGATCGAACGTGCCGGTGAAGGTGACGTTGTCGAACGAGCCGAGTCCTTTCACATAGCCGGTAAACGTCAGTGGCTGGGCCATTGAATTACCCTGCGCCACACCGTTGATGATGGTCCGCTTGGCGAGCGTGTTGGTGGAACTGATCGTGCCGTAGCCGGTGACGGCGTTTCCGAAATCGACGATCGCGCCGTTGGCGGCGATGAGCGTGCCGGGGCTGGCGCCGCTACCGAGCGTCGTCAAATCGCCGAGCAACGCCTGAGCCGAGCTGTTGAGCGTGACGGTGTGCTGCCTGACGCGAAGCTCGCCGCCGAAGTTGAAACCGACCGGCGACGAGGCGCTGCCCAGCGCCAGCGCGCCGTTGGCTTCGATAACCGAACCAGCCTCTCCGCTCACGCGGGTATTGATCGAGCCACGGCCGAGGAAGTTCGAGCCACTGGGGAACACCACTCCGTTGGGCGCGCTGATCGTGCCACCAGCCAGCGTCGTCAGCACGCCAAGCCGCGCGTACCCGGCGCTGGCAAGTGTCACCGTGTTGCTGCCAACGTTCATCACGCCTTGATGGTTGAAGCCGTTGAGGCTGGCGGCGCTGCCGAGTTGAACGAAGTTCGCGTTCACGTTGATCGTGGTCGTCGCGCCCGTGACAATGGGATAATCGACGATTGCGCCGGGTCCATTGATCGACAGAGTGCCAGTAATGAAGTTGAATGTGCCGTTCACCACTAGATTTCCCGTATTCAGCGTGCCGCCGTTGAGGTTCAAGCTCCGCGAAGCATCGACGGTCGTTGTTCCGGAGAGCGTCAATTGTTCGTCACTGTTGAGCGTCACATTACTGCCAAGTAGGCCGCCGGTCCCGACGGTCAGATCGCCCAAGTAGCTGAGCGATCCGGAGATGAGATTTATGGTACCGACTTGGTGATCCAGCGTCGCCAGATCGACTGTGCCCCCGTCGATGATGAACGCGACGAAGGAACTGAGAATTGTCGTGCCACCCAACCCGACGGTGAGCGCACCGCCATTGTTTACATTGACAAGACCGTAAATGCCGAGAGCGCCCCCGGCGGCTATATTCACCGTCGAGCCGGTGCCATCTACCGAGAGGAGTGCACTAGGTCCAGTAAGCGTAATACCACCCGATGACGAAACCGATCCTCCGCCGCCGACGTTTATTTGGGCGCCGTCTGCGATCTCGAGCAACCCGCCGGAAAGTACTTCTAGTTCGGAACCGGCGCCAATGATCTTGTACGTTCCATGTGCGAACAGGTCTCCGCCGAAGCTGCCCCTGCCGCCGTCCTCGATGGTCATCTTTACGTCCTGACCGAAGTCCGGAAACAAAGAAAAAAAGCTGCCTGGGCCAACGGAGAGTATTCCACCATCAATCACTATTTCGCTGTGAACCTCGAGCGTGCCGGTGCTGTCGGCATCGCCGACGTTGACCGTTCCGGTAGCATTGATGACCAATGCGCCAGAGCCGTCGATCCTGAATCGGCTGTTATTGACGGTCGTGCCGACGTTAATCGTGCCAATACCGGAGGAGAAAGTACCGACAAATACGTTGTGTAACCCATGGAGTTCTGAGCCCGCGCCTTCGACGTTGATCGTACCGTTGCCGCCGCCGGTCGCAGCCACAACTAAATTGTCGAAAATCATGACGTCGCTGCCGTGGTTGAGGTTCAAGACCGAGCCGTTGCGCACCGTGAGGTCGAAGATTCCGGCAATGTGTAGGGGGTTGCCAGACGTGCCCAACAATAGCGCACCGCCGCTGAGAAGGACAAAAGCCGCGGCACCGGGGGGGTTCACCGCCAGTGTTCGTTCGCCGCCGCTGCTGGTGAAAGTGACGTTGCCGGCCGACACGGTCAGCCCCTGGATCGCGGCCGGATTGGCGTTGAAGAAGACCGTGGCGCCCCCATTGAACGTGGCCGTGTCGTTGTTGCCCGGCGTGGTGTTGTCCACCCAGTTGGCGCCAGTGCCCCACAGGTTATCAGTGATATTCGGGAAGTTGCCGTCCCAGATGTCATTGGCCGCCGGGGCGGGGGAACTCGAAACCAACCACCACGCGGCCGCGGCCACAACGACGTATCGACCGAAACCGGCACAGAAGCGTGTCATGATACCCGCCTCCGAATCACTGCCAGCCGAACGATCCTGCGCGGTCAGAATACCATCGCCAACCTCGGATAGCAAATAAATCACAGCCGGGGCGCAGGAAGACCGAAGTACGCGACAGACTGCCGCGGCTAACGGGATCGAACGACCGTCCCAAGACCGACTAGGCCCAAATACAGCAACACGACGCTTGCCGGCTCGGGAACGCCGTCCGTGGACACAGGCGACTCGGCTGCGGTCGATAGGGCAGGCGAGCCGCCTGCCCCCGCGGTTTCGCCGAAGTGATCGCGCCATTGGTCGTAGTGGGCCGGACCAATCATGCCGCCAATCAGATCGTTGGCGAGCGTGTTGTTCGTTCCATTGTTCTTGCGCCAGATCACGTAGTCGGCCACGCCGACGGAGCCGTCGGAGTTGTAATCGCCGGGAAGGTTTACACTGCTGCCGATCGACAGCACGCCGCTCGTGTAGAGCTGGCTGGTGTCCCAGGTGAGCGTGCCGCCAAGCGTCGGGAGCTCGAGCGACGAGAAGTTGCCGGCGAGCGCGCCCCAATCCAGAATGTCGAATGCGTTGCCCGGCGACGGAGAGAAGCCGCCCGTGAGCGAAACTTGGAGCGCGCTGTCCAGCGACAATTGCGCGGCGACGTGAATTTGATCGTGTTGCGTACCCGGCGTGAGGCCGCCCAATTCCATCACCAGCGAGGCACTGCCGGTCAGGTCAACGTTGCCCTCGAAGCTCACGGAGGCGGGGCTCGCGCCCGGCGAAAAACTGCCCAGGTAGACGACGGTGCCCGTCCCGGTGTAATTGCCCGAACCATCGACGCTGTTGTGAAAGAACAGGGTCCGCCCGGCTTGCACGTTGACGGTGCCGTTGTTGGTGACATTGCCGAAGACGTCCATATCCCCGGCCCCGACGCTGAGCAGGTTCGTATTCGTCAACCCGCCGGTTCGGATCAGGCCGAAGCCAGTGATCGAATTCGTGTTGGTCATCGGACGGCTGTTGTTATCGAACGATCCGCCGGTGAGCGCGATCACACCGGCGTTGGCGGCGAGGCCCTGCGTATAGAAGATGGCGGCGCCGGTGGCCGCCTGAATCTGGCCGCTGGCGGTATTGGTGGGCGACGCGCCGGAGAGGTTGAGTTGCCCGGCCTCGGCGCGGATCGTTCCACTGTTGGCGATCGAGTTGGAGACACGCCCCAGTCCGCTGATCGTGCCGGTGTTGGCAATCGCGCCGCCTGTGAGGAGGGAGTTTGCGCCTTTGAGCACAATCGTTCCGCCGCTGCTGAACGCCGTTGGGCTGGTAAGCTGGCTGTTGTCGGCGATTTCCACATGGCCGCCGTTGATGTTGCCGCCGGAAAAATTCGACAACACCAGGGTGGAACTCGCAATGGTCTTGATGATGCCGCCATCGTTGGTCACTGGGATCGAGATGCCGCCGGAACCCTGGATCGTGCCGCTGTTGGAATTCGTAAGTGTTCCCGCGCCGCCGATGCCGCCGCCGCTGAGGCTGATCAAGCCGGAGTTTGTCATGCCGCCGTCGGAGCGCAGGCTCTGGCCGGCGCTTCCAACGACAGAGATGCTGCCGTAGTTCGTCGCGGCGCCGGTGAGCGTAAGGACGCCGGTGAGTGTCATTGTGCCGTTGTTCGTGAAGGCGTTGGCGATCGTGCCGCGGGCGATCAGGTTGGCTCCGAACTCGTTGATCAAGGGGCCGCTGCCGCCGATCGTGCCGCCGGTGAGGGTAAGCGTGCCCAAGTTGTCGAGGCCGGCGCCGTTGGCGGTGACCGACTGGCCGCTGCTCACCGTCAGGTTGCCAAAATTCTCGATGCCGTTGCCGGCGGTGAAATGGGCGCCGAGCGTGGATGCTCCCTCGTTGATAAGATGACCGGGAAACGATCCGCCGTTGAACGTGAACGTGCCTTGGTTAGTGAGCGTCCCGTCAAACGTGCCCGCGTTTTGCGTGAAGCTGCCGGCGGCCCCCACTCCCAAATTGACCAGCGTGCCTTGATCGAGCACGACGGGCATATTCAACGACGCCGTAGTATTGAGCTGCAGCGTGCCGGCGCCGGTTTTGATCAGTTGCCCGCCGATGCCGGCGGTGATGGTTCCGGACACCTGCAGATCGATCGCCTGTGCTCCATCTTCGACCGTAAACGTGCACGGCGCGGTGCCGAGATTGATGTTGCCGGTGATAGATGCCGTTTGTGGATTAGCAAACGCCTCTACGAAGTTGGCCAGCGTGAGCGTGCCGGCGCCGGTTGTGATCGAGCCGCCGCCAAAATAGAGCGCGCCGACCGTGTCGGAAAAGCCGTTCAATTCGAGCAGGCCGGAATTCTGGACCGAGACGGCGATAGCGGTGTCGGCGAGTTGGTCGTTGGCCTCGAGACGCACGATATCGGCGAGCGGCCCGCCGACGCCGTCACCCACATCCAAGATCCCTGCGACGGCCACCCCGGTCGTATTGGCCAGCAGCAAGGTGTTTCCGCCAGCGTTGATAGCCACCGTGTTGTCGGCGATGCTGGTGAGCCGCGTCGTGCCGGCGCCGGTTATTTTGAGCGTGCCATCCGTGATTGCGCCGCTGATTCTGAGGTCGATCGCGGCCGCCCCGTCGGCGACGGTAAAATCCGTGGTCGCACCGGCCAGGTCGATCGTCGACTCGATCAAGGCCGTTTGGGCGCTGGCGTTGACGGTGACGTCTCCCAAGGGAATCAAGGTTCCGGTACCGACGTGGCCGCCGTTGAGCACCAGGTTGCCAATTGTCTCGCTCTGAATGTTAAGATCAAACAGGCCGGAGCTGTTAACAGTGACGGTGTCGGACACCGATTGGGCAATTTGTTCGCTCCCCTCCAACTGCAACACGTCGGCATCCGCCCCGCCCAGGCCATCACCGATGACGACATTCCCAGCGATGGCCTCGCGACCGGCAAGTTTGCCGGCAATCAACGTGCCGGCGTTAATCGTTGCGCCGATCGTATTGTCCTGGGCGCCGGAGAGTCGCATCGTGCCGAGGCCTTCTTTCACCAGCGTGCCGTTCAGCACAATCGTATTGATTTCGAACTCGACGGCGGGCGCCGCATCGGCTACGGTAAACGTCCGCGCGCCGTTAAGCGACACCCAACTATCCAGTCCCGCGCTGATGAAGACCGTGGCCGTGGTAGGGTTTACGACTACGTTGTTCGTGAGCGTCAGCACTCCTCCGCTGGCAAGGGTCACGTCGCCGCCATTAAGGGTCAGTAGGCCGAACCCGTCTTCTTCTGCCGACACCACGAGCTCGGCGCCATCGTTGATCGTGACGTTTGCGGTGTTGGCGATCTGACTGGCTGCCACGATGTTCACCTGATCGGTGCCGGTGCCCATGCCGTCACCAATGATTAAGTCACCAAGAATCGTGCCGTTGCTGCCCATTTTGGCGAGGACCAGCGTGCCGTCGTTGACCGTCGTCGTGCCGATGTAAGTGTTGGCGCTGCCGCCGCTGAACCACAGAGTGCCGGCGCCGGTTTTCGTGATGCTGCCGTTGGCGATGATGCCGTTGACATCAAGGTCGGCTGTCGGCATTCCATCGACAATGTTGAAGATACGGATGCCCCCTCCCAAGTTGAGGTTGCCGACAAAGTCGGCTGCGCCCCCCATGGTGGCAAGCGCGGAAATGGAGCCATTCACAGTCAGCGTCCCAGTTCCGGTCGTGACGTTTCCGCCGTCAAATACCAGGCTGCTGATCGTTTCGGAAAACCCGCTCAGATCGAACAGGCCCGACGAGTTCACAGTAACGCCTGCGCCGTTCACGATTTGATCGCTGGCGCCGAGCCTTAACACGTCGCCATCGACGCCCCCGATTCCATCTCCCGCGGTTACGACATTGCCGGCGATCGCGTTGACGCCGGCCGTCTTGCTCAACAACAGCGTGCCAGCGTTGACGGTGGTATTGCCTGTGTACGTGTTGGCCGAGCCGCCGCTGAATGTGAGCGTTCCGGTGCCGTTCTTGACGATGAACAGGCCGGGAAAAATCTCGCCGATAGCGCCGGAGAACTGGGTGGCGGAGTTGTTGATGGTGATTGCGGCGGCGTCCGTGAGCGTGACCGCACCGCTGAAACTCAAGTCGAACGGGCCGCCGGTGGCGAAGCTGCCATCGATCGTGACGGCGTTCGCGAGCGTTTTGGCGGAGATGCCGGCCTGGATCGTGCCGCCGTTAAGCGTCAACACTCCGGTCCCCACCGCGCCGTTGTTGGAGACGGTGAGAGTTCCCGCATTGAGTGTCAGCCCGCCGGAGAACAGATTGTTGGCGGTGAGGTCCAGAATCCCCGTACTGTTCTTGACAATCGTACCAGTCGTGTTCTGAATAACGCCGTTGATTGTTATCGTTGGCGCGCCACTGACCGTGAGTTGGTTCGTTCCCAAGTTGACGGTGCCTCCAATGGTCAGCGCGCCCGCCAGGGCACTCCACGTCTGGCCCGCGCCAAGGATCAGGGGCGCATTGATGGTCTGCGTCTGTATGTCCTGATTCGTGATGCCACCGCTGCGGACGGTCAGCGTCGCTCCGCCAGAATTGTTGATGACGAACGGCCCGGCCGTGGCGTCGAACGTGAGACTATTGATGTCAAAACTGACGTCGACCGTGTTGACGACGTCGATCGTGCCCGCCATGGTGATGTTGGCGGTGCCGTTGTTGATGGGCACGAAGTCTCCGACCCAATTCGTGCCGGTGGTCCAATTGAGCGAGCCACCGGCCGCGCCGCCGCCGTCCCAGATTTGAGCCTCCGCCGAGGCGACCAACAGATACCCCACAATCACAACAGCCCAGCCGATGCGCGTGACCACGAGACACCTCCGACCAGACCAACGGCCGATTATCGCCGCGCTCCGTTGGCATTTACTCGATGGCGCAAGACACTTCCACAGACGCTCCGCTCAATTCCGCCAACACTTAGGCTTGCGCGCTCATTCTATGCCGAATACAACCGCAATGTAAAGCAAACTACAACTATGTGGATCTGTGGAATGGTCTAGGCTGTAGGTCAGCCTTTTCCAGCTCGCCCCGGCGAGTCGCCTGTGGCGACCTGACGTGCTTGTGGTCTTTGTCAGGCTAAAAGCCTGACCTACTTAGCGGTCGCAGAAAGGCACCGCAACAGAGCGTCTCATTGAATTGAGGCGATGGCCGGACAAGCCTATGGACGCCGGCGAGTCAAGCGTTTCGCCGCGAGCATCGCGAAACCCATCATGAAACCGAGCAAACTACTCGGTTCCGGCACAGCGGCCGACAGATTGCCGGACGAGTCCGCCAAGCCGCCGCCGGCCGTTTCGCGGAAATTGGTTCGCCACGTGGCGTAATCGCCCGACGCAAATCCCTTCCGCCACACAACGTAATCCGCCGCGTCCACCACGCCGTCGTTGTTGTAATCCCCATCAAGGACAATCTCAGGAACATCGATATCCCAAGCCAGGCTATATGCGAGCGGATCGATCAAGGCGCCGATCGATCGCACGCCGAGCGTGTAATGTCCCTGTGATGGTATCGCGAAGAACAAGTGTTCCACATTGTTAACCGTGCTCACAGAACTTGCGATGGGCGTCACCAGATCGTTCTGGTCAAACAGAAATAAATCGAGATTCGCCAGCGGTGAAGCCGCGTAGATCGTTGTTTCGATGTCCGAGGTGCTGGACGATACCTGGCGATTCCACACGAGCGTGGCTGTAAGCTGGGACCCGGCCGGCAAGTTGAGGTTGATGTCATAGAAGTTGTCGGTGCCGCTTGCGACTGTCCCCTGGTCCCAGCCGATGGTGGCGACCGTGCCGGGACCATGTTCGCCGGCATCGTACTGATAAAACGCGGATTGAAGATTCATTTGGCCCGCGCCGAAATCCGGGTCCAGCGGCAACGTGGCTGAGTGGTTCCAGCCGGGCAGCTTGTCGGCCGAGTTCATGAGCACGCTTTTGATTACCAGTGCGTCCGTGTTCATGCCGCGGTCGCGCCCCATGTCGACCAGTAGCGCGGCGCCGCCGGCCACCAGGGGCGTCGCGAAGCTCGTGCCGCTGCCAACCGACCAGGTGTTGTTCAGCGTGGGCAGCTCCAGCAACGAACCGGGAGCGACAATGTCCGGCTTGCTGCGGCCGTCGCCCGTGAGTCCGCGGCTGCTGTATGGTGCGATCTGAGTGTAATCCTCGCTGATTGTGGCGCCGGTGCCGCCCGTGGCGCCCACGCTGAGGATGTTGAAAGCCGCAGCCGGAGGGCCGGACAGCGTGCTGCTGGCGGGCCCGTCATTGCCGGCTGCCACGACGATCGTCGTTCCCCAAGTGGACCCAAGATGATCCAAACCCAAGCTCCACTGGTCCGTGGCCAAATCGTCGCCGCCAAAGCCAATGCTTAACGTGAGGACTTCGGCGGGATTGCCGCTCAAATTCCCCAGCCCACGTGCAAACGTCTCTGCCGCGATGGTTTGCGTGCGCGGACTTGAAATGCTGCCGCGGTTGGTGGTTTGAGCGGTCCACCAGCCGGCGTCGAAAGCCACGCCACGCCGCGTCGCGTCTTGGCTTAGGGCCGCGCCGGCCACGGACGTTGCATGGTTGTCCACCCACGACTGGCCATTGACGAACTTTTGCGAGCCCAGAAAGTTGCCGTCAATCGCAGGGTGCGATGACTGCGCCATGAACAGATCGATCACGCCAATCTCAACGCCGCCGCCGGTGTAACCCTGTTGCCACATAAAGTCGGCGTGGATGGCGTCCACCGCCACGTCGAGCGCATAGCACATGCTCGAACTGGAAACGACGCAGACCACGCAGGCGAGGCAACGAAGATGTGTCAACGGTCGCTACCAGATGATTCTCAAGATGGCGGGCAAATGGCACGTCATACTACTATAACCAGTTCCGCCAACTTCGACAGTGGAGATTTCGACCGTCGTACAACGCATCTGTAACGACTGGCGGATGGCCGCCCTTTACGTGCCAGACATGCGACCGCGGCAATAACGCTCAGCAAGATACTGGTCGGCTCTGGCACACCGCTCGCAGCGCCAGCGCCGCTAGGCGCTGCCGAACCGCCGCCGGCCGTTTCGCGGAAATTGGCGCGCCACGTGGCGTAATTCCCCGAAGCAAATCCCTTTCGCCAAATAACATAGTCGGCCGTGTCCACGACGCCGTTCTCGTTGTAATCGCCCGGCAGCGCGTTGATTTGCGGGACGACCGACCAGCCTACATCCACCAGTGCCGCAACGTCGACGTTCGTCAGCTCGAACCGCTTGATGCTTCCCGTGAAATTCGCGGTCGGCTCCATGATCAGGTCCTGCAAAACGCCCGGTCCGACCGTGCCCACGTAATTCGGGTTGGCGTTATGGAAGATGAACGAATCGTAGGCGCCGTCTTGCCAATGTGGATTGTAGTCGGGCGGCGGGGGACCGCCGACTTCATTCAAGGCCGAAAGCGACGTGTTGTTGTCATCGTTATAAGCATTGACGGCGTTTGGGCCGATGTAGTGCCCAGCATCGTCGTTTTTCCAATCAAGCCAATTCGTGTTGAGTCCCAAAGCGTGGCCGATCTCGTGCAGCGCGATGCTATAGAAGTCGACGGTTCCGGCAGGCGCCGGGGTATTGAGGCCGAAGTGCCAGTTCGTGCTGCCGTCGCTGTCGAAGGAGACATAACCGCCCCAAACCGGCAACCGATTGGTGTAGCTTCCCGATGGGCGAAAACCGCGATTCAAATGCGAGCTACCGCTATTGAAATCGGTTGAGGAATTCAAACCAGTGCCCGTTCCGCCGACAGCCGACGACGACAACGACTGACCGCCGGCGTAAAGAATCCACTCATTGGCGGCGATTGACCACGACCCGCGATACTCATTGGCGACGTAGCAGTTCGCGGTTGGCATCGCGCAGCCGTTAGGAGGCGCGTACGCGTCGCTGGCGACGCTGTTGGCGGCGCTAACCTCAAACTGAACTCCCGTACTCGGATGCGTGAAGCCAATCCGCCGGTCAGTCGTGGTGCCATCCGTAAGTGAGGCGGACGAAAGCGACGTGGTAATAATCGCGCTGTAGCGATCCGCGGCCGCCTGCAGGGCGTCCTTCTTCTGCTGGGTACTGAAAAACTTGGGAACGCTCGTGTCGTACCGGTAGTCGACCACGATATTGATCGCCCGGGCTTTCTCGCTAAGACTCGAAGTCTGGATCGCAAGGCAGCTTACGATGAGAACGATCCGCCGGGCATTAAACGTACGATCTAACGCGCCCATACTCTTCTCCTACCAAGCACTATTGTAGCTTGACTCGGCGGCCAGGCGTACAGAAAACTGCCGCAGCCGTTACCAGTGTGTGAGCGTCTCGATTGTGGGCGGAAAAATGATTGGCCCAGGAGGGACGCGATGAAAATAGCCCAGCAATTCACACGATTATACAATCGCTAGCAGTGTGTTGGACGTTGTCGCCCGAGAATTGCCCTGAAAGGGCCATAACTTTAGGATACCTCTTCGCCAGAACGAACGAGCACGCTGGCGCTTGCATAATCGAGTAAATCGCCGGGCTGTTCTCGATTGTCCCTACGGGACATGCTTCGTTTGGGTGCCGACTTGTGGGTAACGACAAGGTCTGTGACCCCGGCTGATGCAATCGAACCGGCCTCAGAGAGGCCAGCTACAACGTGGTACTGAAACGGGCTCTGAGCAAAACAGCACGGGCCCGGCAGTCGTTGCCGGGCCCGTGTTCGTTTCAATCCGCGCCGCGAGTTAGCCAATCGCTTCCTTGCCGGTTTCGCCGGTGCGAATGCGTACGCAGTCTTCCAGCGACGACACGAAGATTTTGCCGTCGCCGATCTGACCCGTTTGCGCGGCTTTGGTGATCGTGTCGAGCGCCATCGACAGCTTCGAGTCGTCGACGACCACCTCGACCTTCACCTTGGGCACAAAGTCCACGCGGTACTCCGTGCCGCGATACATTTCGGTGTGACCTTTCTGCCGGCCGAAGCCGCGGACTTCCGTGATCGTCATGCCCGAAATGCCTTTTTCCACGAGGGCGTTCTTCACGTCCTCGAGCTTGAAATGTCTGATAATCGCTTCGATTTTTTTCATGTGGGTAACTTTCTATTTTTTATGGGAATGCCACAGAGGACACAGAGGAGATGAGGGATGAAGGATGAAGGATGAACGACAAAGTCATCCGTCATCTATCCCATGTCACTCATCCCTCATCTTTCATCCCTCATCCGATTTGAACTCTGTGAACTCTGTGTCCTCTGTGGCGAATGGTTGTGGTTAGGACAAATCTCGACGTGGCTCGCTACACGAAGATGTAGCCTTCCTCCTCGTGCTGCGTAACATCCAGTCCGCGAACCTCGTCCTGCTCGCTAACGCGGAGTCCGACGATCGCATCGACGACCTTCAGGATGATGAAAGTGGCGACGATGCTAAGCACCCAGGTAACGATCACAGCCGCGATTTGGCCCTTGAGCGCGCCGCCGCCTTCAAGCAGGCCGACCGGCTCGCCGGAGTTGATGTTCCAGGCCGCCCGGGTGGCGAACACGCCGGTCAGAAGTGCGCCCAACGTGCCGCCGACACCGTGGACGCCAAACGCGTCGAGCGCGTCGTCGTAGCCGAACATGGACTTGATCTTGCTGCAGGCGAACGCGCACACCAAGCCGGCCGCCGCGCCCATGACGAGCGCGGGCATGGGGCTAACGAAGCCGGCCGCGGGAGTGATGCACACCAGGCCGGCCACGATGCCGGAGGCCGTGCCCAACACGGTTGGCTTGCCACGGGTCAGCCAATCGTAGGCGGCCCAGGTCAGACCGCCCGCGGCGGCGGCGAAGTGAGTCGTACAAAACGCGCTGGCGGACAAATGATCCGAGGCGAGTTCGCTACCGGCGTTGAAGCCGAACCAACCAATCCACAGCATGGCAGCGCCGAGCGCGGTGTAGGTAAGGTTGTGCGGCCGCATGTCCGCTTGGCCGAAGCCGAGACGCTTGCCAATCACTAAGGCACAGATCAGCGCGGAGACACCGGAGCTGATATGCACGACGGTGCCGCCGGCGAAATCGAGCGCGCCGCCGGCCAAGGGCGTGACGCCTGCGAGAGCCAAGGAAGGATGCGAGAGCATGCCGCCACCCCAAACCCAGTGCGCCAGCGGGCAGTAGACGAAGGTTCCCCAGAGGATCATGAACAGGACCATCGCGCTAAACTTCATGCGTTCGGCGAACGCCCCGCAGATGAGGGCCGGCGTAATGATAAAGAACATGCCTTGGAAGAGCATGTGCGTGAGGCGGGGAATCTCCGGAATTGGCCCGCCTCCGTAGAGCGGTTCCACGACCCGGCCGTTGGGATTCTCGGCGTCGGTCGCCGCCGTGTCCCAGGTCCGTGCGACGCCGTTCATGAACAGGTAGTCGCCGTCGCCGACGTACGGTTTGATGGCCCCATCGGCTGCGCCGAAGGCCAGCGAATAACCGTACAAGGCCCACAGGACTGTGTTGAGTGCCATCAGAAACAGGCACTGCATCATGACGCTGAGCACGTTTTTCTTGCGAACCAAGCCGCCGTAGAACATTGCCAGCCCGGGCGCGGTCATGAAGAGCACGAGCGCAGAACAAGTGAGGATCCAGGCGTTGTGCCCGGCCATCGCCGCTGCATCGGCGTCTGTCTTTACGCTTTCCAACGTCAAAGCGTCGGCCGCCGGTTCTTGCGCTAGCGCGCCACGGCCCAACATCATCATCAGAAACGCGCAGCCGACGGCAATCCGTCGGACCCGCGCCGCTCCGCCTACCGACCACAGTTCCATGACATATGTCTCCTAAACCAGAAGGGCAAAAGATTCGCCCCGCACCGTCACGGAGCGATGTAAACGCCGAAATGAGCGCGCACGCAAAGGTGCGCGCTGTGTAGAGGACCGCCTTCAATTGAGAACTCCGCCTAACTTTTGGGTCGCCCAATCCGCGAGCTCTTACAGCGCTCCCCCGCCTGTTTCGCCAGTGCGGATGCGTATCGTTTCCTTGAGGTCGGAAACAAATATCTTGCCGTCGCCGATCTGGCCGGTCTGGGCTGCCTTGACGATCGCATCGATCGCCGTTTGCAGCTTGGCGTCATCCACGGCCACTTCGACTTTCACTTTCGGAACAAAGTCTACCCGATATTCGGTTCCGCGATACATCTCCGTATGACCTTTTTGGCGGCCAAAGCCGCGCACTTCCGTGATCGTCATCCCCGAAATGCCTTTTTCAATTAAGGCGTTCTTAACATCTTCGAGCTTGAAATGGCGAACGATGGCTTCGATTTTTTTCATATCCGGTTACTGCCTTATATCAGTCCTGTATTGTTGGTTGAAGAGCCGCGTAGGTTTGGGCAGCGCGGCCGGCAACTCGATTGAGTTTTCCGACCGCACTGCTCCCAATCCTTTCTCGGGCACGATACGGTCGCGGACGATCAGTAGCTGTCCGCGGCCATGACAAAACCGTGGTATGCTTCGTTGCCATGTTCGCCTTGATCGAGGCCTTCCATTTCTTCCTCCCGCGAAACGCGGATGCCGAGCGTCGCTTTCAGAATCATCCAGCAAACTCCTGCAACGACGATCACGTAGATGGCTGTGGCCACAATGCCGATCAATTGTGCAACGAGTTGCTTCGAGCCGCCGCCGAAGAACAAGCCGCCTTCTGAGGTTGCGCCGGCGACGCTCTTCATGATTTCGGCTTCGCCGAACAGACCGACGCAAAGCGTCCCAAATATGCCGTTCAGCAAATGCACCGACGTCGCGCCGACAGGGTCGTCGACGTTCAAACGGTCAAACATCAGCACGCCAAGAACGACGATCACGCCGGCAATCGCACCAATGATGAGCGATGAAACGACGCTCACGTAGGCGCACGGTGCCGTGATGGCCACCAGGCCGGCAAGACAACCGTTGAGGGTCATGCCGAGATCGGGTTTGCCGAGAAGGATCCAGCAAGTCGCGGTCGCCGTCAACGTGGCCATCGCGGCCGCCATGTTCGTGGTCACGCACACATGCGCGATCGCTCCGGGATTCGCCGCCATCGTGCTCCCCGGATTGAAACCAAACCAACCAAGCCAGAGCACGAAGCAGCCGATTGTGGCCGCCGTCATGTTATGGCCGGGAATGGCTGTCGGTTTACCATCCGCCGAGTACTTGCCAATGCGCGGGCCCAGAATGATGACACCCATGAGCGCGGCCCAGCCACCGATTGAGTGCACTTGAGTCGAACCGGCAAAATCAAGGAAACCCTTACCCGCCAGCCAACCGCCGCCCCAAATCCAGTGACCAACCACCGGATAGATTAGGATCGCCATCATCGCGCTGAAGACGATGAACGCAATATACTTGATCCGCTCGGCGACCGCACCGGAAACAATCGTGGCTGCGGTGCCGGCAAAAACGAGTTGGAAGAAAAACTTCGCGTACAACGGGACGCCAGTCCAATTAAGGGCACCGTAAACACCCTCGTAGTCGCCTCCGTAGGCCTCGCCCAACGCAGGGCTGTTGTCTGCTCCACTAAGCGCCCACAGACCACTTTTGCCAATGAAGCCGGTTCCATCGCCGAACATTAGACCGAAACCCAATAGCCAGAAAAAGATAGACGTCACCGCGAACACGATGAAGTTCTTCGACAAAATGTTCACCGCGTTTTTCGCGCGGCAGAATCCGGATTCCACGCACGCGAAACCCAGGTTCATAAAGAACACCAGCATTGCCGTGATAAGCACCCACAGCGTATCGGCCGTCACCTTCATGTCGCCCATCTGGGTTGTCAGAGTCGCGACCGGATCGGTCGGCGCGGCGGCTTCCTCCGTCGCGGCTGGCTCCGCGGGCGGCGTTTCCTCTTGGGCCAACGCCCAATTGTTCGAAAGTCCCACCAGGAGCACGCCCGCGACCGCGATCGCAAGCATGCTTGGTCTCCATTGAAGCCATTCTGTAACGAATCCCATGAAATCAATCTCCAATCAGAAGGATGTTGGGGCGCCCCGGCACGCAACAATGCCGGGAATACCTGGGTTAAGGCTTTTGGGAATGGTGCGAGCGATTGCGGACGCATCGCCGAGCCCCGGTTGAGTGACGGGACGAGCCGCCTAAAAATGCCGGCGCGATCCGGATCGCGCGCTGCGCCCGCCTTAAGTCGGCCTCGCAAAGCAACTACTATGCCGCCGCTAGCTGTTTGAAGAAATGCCGCGATTCCCCGGATTTTATGGCCGTATCGCGGTCGGCAAGTCGCTCAAAAGCGCGGCGAAACGCTTAAATCGCATGCAACGAGTGCTAAAAAAACAGGCGGCTAGCGACAGCGTGCCGTGCGTTCCTGAGCTCGTAGTCGCTTGATGTACCGCTCAATCCAGCCAATCCTGCTCGGCCAATCGCACCGGCACATATTCTTCGGTCACGTAGCTGATGTCCTTGGAAATCAGCGATTCGACTTCCAGCTTGAAGTCGTTCTTGAGCATCTTCTCGATTTCGCGCTGCCACTCGCGCTTCTTGGCGAACCATGGGTAGCCGGCGATCTGCTTTGCGCGCTTGCGATCGGTTTCATTGAGCGCGATCTGCACGGAATCGGAAAGCTGACAGCGCTCGAAATCGCGGCTGCGCAAGCCCAGGTAACGCACATCCGGAATCGCCATGCGCTGCGACTCAAAGGCGAGGTTGATCGATCCTTGCTTGATCACGCTGTAGATGTAATATCCCCACGGATCGTTATCGAGCACGCAATAGATCGGCAGCTTGAGCTCGTTGTGCAATCGAAACAGCATTCGCCGCACGCCGCGCGGCGGCTGTCCCGCGCCGTGCGTGAGGATGCAGTTGTGCTTCTTCCAAAACTTATCCTCGTTGAAGCGCTGCCACACCGTGCCCTTTTCCACATGCAGCACGAACTTCGCTTCGCACTTTTTGGAATCGAGTTGGATCACCTCAGGCTCGACGATCGACGGAATTGCGTAGCCGCCCGAGCCCATGCGCGAACAATCGATCTCATCTCCTTTATCCGTGATGACGATATTACCGACCATCTCGCCGCGCTTGTCGGCATATAAATGCAGCTCTTCGCGCAAGCTGGCGAGCAGGACTTCGACGTCTTCGATGATCGTGTCGCATTCGCTCTGATCGTCGAACGTGTTCTCCTTGGTGTCTCTAATGGTGCGCTTGAGCATGTAGTACATACCCCGCAGGCTCGTTGTTTTCCCCTGCGTGAGCAGCTTTTTGCACCCACTGGCGACGAGCATCGTTCGCATGTACGCCTTGGCCTGCGCCAAGTCGAACAACTGGCGACGATTCGTGCTGTTACCCATCTCCAGAATGCGTTTCCGCGGACTGTAACGCACGTTAGAAAGCGTTCGCGACGGGATATCGACGTGCGGATCCTTTCGCTTTTCCGCCGCGTTGACCACACCGTCGGCCAGGCCGACAATGCTTCCCATCGTCTTCTTATCGCGTGGCGTAAGCGTCGCCGCCACCGCTTTCGCTTCCGCCACCGCGCCGCGTTTGCGGCGAATCAATTTTTTTGACATGTTCGTTTAACTCATTTGGGTAAGCATCCAGCAAAGCAACGGCATCTAGCACCTTTTTGCTAAAGCGGCAGAGTTCGACAAGGTCGGGCGAGTCGTTACTCGCTTTGATTGCGCCCTCGTCGATTGACCCGCACGGCGGATATGAGCACGATGTTGGTGCGCACGTTCACATGAAAGGTGACCACGAGTGGGTTGAGAATCAACACACGCGTGCCGGGAATGCGCGATTCACCGGCCCGATCGGGAGCGCGCAGCAGGCGTCGTTCTACCTCGTGAATTGCCGAAGTGATGTCCGCCCGCAAACGTGAATCAGCCTTCAGCCATCCATTTGCTAAATCGGAAATGGCTACATCACGCCATTCGAGATGGAACATTTATAGCTTGCTCAGTCGCTCAATAACCTGAGCTGTGGTGAAAGTTGCGCCTCCCTCGGCCAAACGACGTTCGATTTCTTCCTGACTAATTTCTGGCGTCAGTGGCTCCCATTGGTCAGGATCGGTCCACGGAGCGGAGATTTGAAATCGGCCCAACACCCGCCCGGCTTCATCGTAAAGTTCGACATCTTGCTTAAAATCTCCGAATTTCTTCCGGAGCTCGTCATCAACTGTAATACGTATCATTGTAATTCTCCGTTGCTGCGTTAGTAGTGAGCAACACGATTTTATTATATGTCAAGCAGGAACAAGGTACACACCGGTTCAAACAACTTCTGAGTCGGTTGCAACTGTTGCTCGGTTAATCGCCGCCGGCGCTTCGGTTGGATCGACGATGAGCACGTTCTTGCCGAGTTCCAACTCTGATTCCTCGATTGGCCGGCCGCGTTCGTCGAGCTTCATGTCGGCGTCCGACGTGCGCTTCTTCGCCACGCTGAGCAATTGTTCGTAGAGCGAGTCACGATCGACGGCATTGATTTCGCTAACGGCCGTGGCCACCTCGCCCAAGTAGCGCAAGAACACTTGCCGGCGATCGCTTTGCTGCTTCACTTTCAACCGGCGTCTCACATAAGTGCCCAAATGCCGGCCCACCGCCTGCAGCGCGAGACGCAGCTCCTTCTGAATTTCCGGATAGCTGGCGATCGCCTCCTTCGATTCGCTGGTGAAGGGAACCCAGACGCTGGCGACGTGCACCATCACGGTCACCGGCCCCTTCGGCAGGCCGCCGCGCGATTGGCTCAGCCCGTAGCTGCGCCAATTGGTGCCGATTACCGTCTGCGTGATCGCGCAACTTGCCGGCGAAAACTGCAGCGGCACCCGGTTGGCATACCGCAGCACTTCCATCGTCTGCCCTTCGGAAACGTTCACGCCCTTCATCGCGGCGAGCAGCTTTTCGACGTCCTTCGGTTTCAACCCTGACGGCGACTGCCGCGTACCGAGCTGCGATTCTTTCAAAATGCGGTCGGCCGCGTCGCTGCCCAGGCCGTTGAACGTGTGGACCAAGAACTGGCGAATCGTGCGGGCGTCCGTCTCCTCGATGAGCTCGCGCAGCAATTCCTTGGTGACATATTGCATCGCCGCCTGACCGCCGTATGCCAGGCCGACTTCAATTTGAAATGGATTGCCGCGATACACGGCCGGCGGCCGCGTGGCCGCCGCGTAAAACTCGCCGGGTACCACTTGATGCAGACCCTTGAGAATCAACTCCTCGCCGATCGGTGAAATGCAATCGGTCGCCGGGGAAGCGATGCGAGTCGCTTGAATCGCCTGAAACAGCGAGTCGGCCTCTTTGCGGCCGATCCGCCGCGTGCTGGACCGGGTGGAAATCTTCGCCGTGTTGCAAATCTTGCGGGCCACCTGTCCGCTGACTCGCGAAAAAGTGCTGGTGAGGAACTGCGCGACCGTCACGTTCGGATTGTCGTGCAGCAGCGCGATCAGCCGGCCAAGCTCGACGCCGTAGGGATGCGGCTTGATCTCCTTGGGCTCCGGCGGCAGCTTGTCGGCCGAGCGCGGGTAGTCGCGCGTGTTGCCGTCCGGATCCTTGTAGTGCAGCGCGACGTGCGGATTGGCGATTGCCGTTTGTTCGAGATACTCGTCCACGCTGCCGCGGCCGCGCACGAACTTCGCCTGCAGCTCAATGGTGACGCGCGTGCCGTGCGGCTGATCTTCCCATTCGATGCCATGCTTGGCGATGGCATCGGCGCCCTTCTTGCCCGGCGGAATATCAACGCCTTCGCCGCGGCCGTTGAGAATCTGCGGCTCGTTCTTTTTCGTATCGATCTGAATCTCGTAGTAGTGGGCCGGCTTATTGGCGCCAACTTTCGAGATGATCTTCACCGGTTTGCCGGTCGTTTGCACGCCGTACATGCCGGCCGCGCTGATGCCGATGCCTTGCTGCCCGCGGCTTTGCCGCAGCCGATGAAATTTCGACCCATACAGCAGCTTGCCAAAGATCAGCGGAATCTGCTTCTTGAGTATGCCTGGTCCGCTGTCCTGCACGCCGACTTTGAACCGATCGTTGCCCGTCGCCTCGATGTGCACCCAGATCTCGGGCAGGATGCCGGCCTCTTCACACGCGTCAAGCGAATTGTCGACTGCTTCCTTTACCGTTGTGAGAAGCGCCTTTCGCGGATTGTCGAAACCGAGCAGGTGACGGTTCTTTGCGAAGAACTCGCTGACGCTGATGTCGCGCTGCTTGGCGGCCATCGACTGGGCCGTCGCGCGGCGCTTGGGCGCGGCGGGCGCTTCGCCATTCGATTCGGCGTGCGCCACATCGTCGGTTGCGTCGTCCGTCTCGGCCGCGTGCTCCTGGCCGTCGCCGTTTTTGCTCGGCGCGGCGCCGCGGCGCGTTTTGCGCTCGGGCGGCGCAGCCGCGGGCCGTTTCGTTGGCGAAACCTTGTTCTTGGTCCTGTTTATGCGCTTCCCAGCCAAGCGTTGATCTCCCTACACGTAGCCGCGTTTCTCCGAAACGCGAATTGCGAGTTTCGGAGAAACTCGCCTACGTACCATTTGTCTACGGTGTTAATTTGTACTGATTTTGCCGATTATAGCCGCTGTATTGCGTCCGACCCAGACGCATTTCCACCTCACACCGGCCCGACAATAGCTGCATCTGGAATATCCGTTACACAAAGATTCACCCCTGCGACCGGCGCCAGCCGACATCAGAGGTAGACCTTACCAGTCGGCGGCCACGACCCAGACCTCGCCTTTCCGCCGCGACAATTTGTGGGAGGCCTCTCCGAGGCCGATCATGGATTGGCATGTTGCGCCGTTATCGGCGCACCAGACGCCTCCCACAAATCAAACTTCTATTCGATTCACCGGAGGGATCCGATGCGCCCGCTTTCAATCAATTTCGGCAGGTCCTTGCTTTTCGCCCTACTAGTCTCGCTCGTCGCCGCCGAGCATGCGTGTGCCGAGCTCAAGGCCGGCTGGGACGGCAAACGCCACATCAGCTACCAACAACAAAAAGACCTGTTCTACAACTACTACGCGCAGCCCGGCCCGTACAACGGCGCGGCCGCCCAGATGTACGTGTGCCCGAAGCCGGTGCCGCCAAACGTCGGCCACACCTGGGTGACGTACCAGCCGTTCATGCCGCACGAGTTCTTGCACCAACATCACCGCACGTACTACACGCATACACCAGGCGCCGGCTGGCGACGCACCAAAGTCCGCTACGGCACCTGCGGCCTGCGCTTCGACAACTGGATGAGCGACATGCGGTTCCCGATGAGCAACAACATCTGGGCGCTGCACAACGACTTTTACTACCCCGGCACTCGGTTCTAGTCGAGTCGAGGGTCGAGAGCCAAGAGCCAGAACCCACTGATTTGCTTCAATCAGCGCCGCTTGTCGCTTGCGGCTTAGCGGTCCCCGCCTAACATTCCCGCCAATCGGAGATGACCATGCCCCGCCCCACGTACGCCATAATCCTCGCTGCTACCACCGGGCTGGCAGCCTTTGCCGGAAGCGCCCCGATCGCTTCCGCCCAGGCGCCCTGCCACCACTGCCGCTGCGCCCCGACCTACAAGTCCAGAGTACCCGGCTGCTGCCTGTGCGACGCCGGTTGTTGCGGCTGCGATCTCGGTTACATGAAGCCGATTCAACGGGCCGAGTGGTACAACTGGAATCGCAACTACGCGAACACGGAATACGGCCAGCCGGTCGCGCTGGTCGTGCCGCCGACCGCGAACATGCAAACCAACTGGGGCTGGGGCGTCGCTAGCTCGCGCATCTCGCGGATCGACCATCAGTTCCAACGTAACTACCCAGGCGACGGCCAATTCGGCGGCCCGTTCCGCACCACGCCGCTGTGGCCCAGCGACACGACGCAATTCGGCGTGTACCACGTCCGTGGCCCGTGGTAATAGGAAGAGGGGGAGATAGGGAGACAAGGAGACAAGGAGATTCAGCCAGAGCACGAATCTCCTTGTCTCCCCCCTCTCCCTGTCTCCTTGTCCCTCACTGCTTGGGGTCGCGGCTATTTTGTTGATGTCGTGTCCCAATCGGGATACAGCAGCCGTGTGAGCCGCACGAGTTTTTCGGCCTCTGCCGAGTCGCCGAGGCGCGTGAGCAGCTCGATGCGCGCCCGACGGGCGCGCCGCCAGCGCTCGCCGCCGCGGCGGCTTCGCGATTCGACCGCTTGCCAGCGCGCGAGCGATTGTCGCAGTTCGTCGGGCGAATTCGACGCCGCCCACAGCATGGCGTATTGCTCCTGGACGTCTCCATCATCGGGCGTTTCATCCGCCGCTGCCGCGTAATGCGCCAACGCCGCGCGACGGTCGCCTGCGTCCGCCACCTTCCCGTTGCGAGCGAGCGCCACGACCAACAGCGTTCGCGCAGTTGAACGCCAATTTTCACCGGCCTTTGGATCCTCCACGTCCGAATTACCTTGCAACGCCGCAGACAGCAATTGCACGGCGTACGGCGATGTCGGATCGGCATACCGCACGTGCAGCCGCGCCAACGATACGGCTGTGTCGCGTTGCAGCTCGCTCCACGGATTCGGCCAGCGGTTGTCGGCGCCGGTGATGACTGGCTGCAAATAGCGCGTGGCGGCGGCAAGAAGTTCCGCGCGTTGCTGCGCATTCGGCGGTCCGTTCGCATCGAGCTGACGCAACTGATGGCCGTAACAATCGGCGACCAGCATCACGCTCTCGACATAGTGCGCCGATGTCGGCCGCACTGGCTGCAATACGGCGACGGACGCCGACCAATCGCAACGTCCCGCCAAGAGCCGCCCCAGCCACATTCGCACGTCGTCGGCCGTCGCCTGCGTCGGCCATGCACGCAAATGCTCCTGCAGCAGTTCTTCGTAGGTTTCGGCGATCGTCGCGCGAGCGCCGGGCGCAGTTTCTCGAAGTAGATCGGTCGTGCACAAGATGGCAATTCGATGCGCTTCCGCGGAACGCGCCTGTTCTGGATGGCTTAACGCAAACTCACGAAATTTTCGCGCCGCCGCGGCAAACCGGCCGGCGGCACGATCCGCCTCGGCTTCGCGCACCGCCGTATCGTTAACGACCTTTCCGGATGGTGCGTCGGCCGGCGAAGGTAAAGTCGCTGCGACGGCGGACTCCGGTTGTGCTTTCTCAGCCGCCAATCGATTGACTATGTCGACCGGCGGATCCTCTTTCAACCATGCGTCAATCAACCTTTGCGCCGTCTGCGGATTGCCAAGCTCGCGCTGGCAAGCGACCAGCTCGACGCGCGCGTTCCAGACTAGTTCGTCTGCCGGCGTTTGCGTCACGAGCGGCGTCAATCGCCGCGACGCTTGCAGCAACAAATCGTCGCGGTCCGCCGTCCCGGCCGCGTGGCATAACGCCGTTTGACGTTCGGCTCTAGCCAAGTGATACGCGACGTGCAACTCAAGCGACTCCAGCTCTGCAACACTGAGTGCATCCCGCGGCAAGTCGTTCCGCCGCCGCAATCGTCGGTCGATTAGATCTCTACCGACTGCCTCGGCAACGGCAGCCAGAGCGCGCACGGCAGCGCGTAAATGTTCCACGGCTGCAGCATGGTCGCTCGACTCGCGAGCTTGTATGCCCCGCGCAAGCGACACGAGCGCCCGCTGCACCTCAACCAACCGCCACCGCGGATTGTTGGGCGAACCATCGAGAAGTGCCGCGCACGCGGCATCAGCATTCGCCCACAGCGCGCCGCGCGACGCCGGCGCCGCGGCCAGCGCTTGCTCCGTGTAAACAAGCGCGAGCTGAATCGCCAATTCGGCCCGCTCGCGATCCGACAGATCCCCGCGTTCCCACTGCTCCCGCCCCTGCTCCGCCGCTTGCTCGTACAACCCGCGATCGCGCAACTCGGCCACATGCGCCGCGCCTTGTGATTGCGCCGACGCTTCTTCAATCAATAGCAGCGCCATGAACGTACAAACGACGCGGCACATCTTGCTACATTAAA
>JAKEIB010000149.1 GCA_022614705.1 Planctomycetota bacterium
GTTTCAAGGTGTCACTGGCGGACTAGCCGTTAGCCGTTGCGGCGGCGTACCAGGCGGACCATGCCGACCATCGCCAAGCCGAACAGGGCCAGGGTCGAGGGTTCGGGCACGTTCTTGATCTGGACGGTCAACCTAGCCATGTCCATCCCGAAATCGTTGCTCGCCGTGACCTTCCACACATAGTCGCCCCGTGGCGAACCAACCGGATCCCAGCTCAGCTTGCCATTGGCATCAATGGTTGCGTTCGAATGCGGGCCGCCCGGGTGTCCGTGGGCCGTGTGGAACGCGGCCGAGCCACCGTAATTCTCGGTGTACGAATCCAGCGCTACGCTCCAACCGACGGGCGGCGTGCCACCCATCTCGGCGAACTGATGCATAATGGGCATCGGATTGGCGGCCGCCGAGCCGTCCATCTGGGGATGGAGGGCATTGCCTTCTCCGTCATCTGGTCCGACAATGTTCGGCGGGAAGCCCAATGGTAGGTTTGGCGGATCGCCAAACACTTCGACGGCTTCACCAACCTGGTAATTCTCGTTGATGTAAACCTGAACGCGAGCGGCCGTAATCAAGGGCTGCACTCCTGACCAGGCACCTTCCGCAAGGAGCAGAGCAGTTAGAAGTGGATTCGACGACGGATCCGTGGCATAGTCGCCCCAGGACGGGGACGTCTGGCTCGAAAAGCCGTTGACGGCTTCGGGGATCTTCGTCGTAAAATCGCTCGACTCGCGGCCGTAGCCAAGAATCGGATTGATCGGCGTCGAGCCGACGAGCGGCTGCGAAGCGACGATTGGATTTGAAGTGGCACCGACGGGAGGCGTGGTGTCGTTCGCCGAACGCAGTAGCCGGAAGCCTGCGTCGTAATCAACCATATCGACATCTTGCCACAGGGTCGATGGCGAACGGTGCAAAACCGTGGTGATGTTGGCCATCGTGACCGAATAGGCGGCAATGCCGAGGCTACCGGTCGTGTCGTCGAAGGCGTACAGATGCCACCTTCCTGCGCCAGACTGCGTGCTCGTGCCGTCTAGTCCACCGGCATTCGCGGTAGTCGGCGGATCAATAACGAGGCTCAAGTACACTGGCCCCGCGCTTGCGCTGGTTGCCAAGAGCAACGCCGAGCATAGCGCTGTAACAAAAAGTCTCATTAGCATGATACCTCCTGGTTGGTGTCGCCCGAATGAAAAAATCTGAGTGAAAGTCCGCGCCTATCCGCATTCGCCGATAAACGCACAAAAACACGCTAGTTCGCACAGTATGCCATGCCGCGACACGTCTGTCAAGCAATTATTTTGCTGGTTAGGACTAATTTTTTAAAAACTTGCCTGGACAGGAAAAAAGGGCCTTGGAAAGCCCCAAGGCCCTTTGTGCGTTTCAAGTTGTGGTGGCTCGGTCGGGAGACCGGCCACAACCGGGCGTCCGGTCAACCAACTAGCCGTTTCGGCGGCGAACCAGGCCGACCATGCCGACCATCGCCAGGCCCAACAGGGCCAGGGTCGAGGGTTCGGGGACGCCCGTCACGTGGACCGTGATGGTGCCGAGGCCGGTGTTGTTTTGCGCGCCGCTGCTGTCGGTGGCGCGAACTTGCCACACGTAGTCGCCGCGACGCGAACCTTCCGAGACCCAGTTGAAGAGACCGCTGGGCGACAGGGTCGGGTCAAAGAAGGGCGTCTGGCTATCGGGGCCGGTTCCACCGTAGTTCGGCATGAAGGACAACAACTGAAGCTGATCCCAGGTGTGTGTCTGACCAACGTCTGGATCAACCACCTGGAACTGGTGCGTCAGCGTTTGGGGCACACCTGGCAAATTGGCGTTGTAGTCGTTCACCACATGATCCGTAACGTCCGGCGGAACGTTGCCCCCGGGAGGAGGAGGCGGAAGACATCCAAGGCACTCTTCGGTTTCAACAACCTGGAAAGTATCGGAGTTGTTGTAAACCTGAACACGGGATGCCGTAATCGTGGGCGGCGTACCTATGGTATAGGCACCTTCCGCGAGGAACAGACCAACCAACAATGACGGCGGATCCGTGGCATAGTCGCCCCAGGACGGGGACGTCTGGCTCGAAAAGGGACCGACGGCTGGCGGATTGGGGATCTTCGTCGTAAAATCACTCGCCTCACGGCCGTAGCCAAGAATCGGGTTGATCGGCGTCGAGCCGACGAGCGGCTGCGAAGCGACGATTGGATTCGAAGCGGGAGTAGCGACGGGAGGCGTGGTGTCGTTCGCCGAACGCAGCAGGCGGAAGCCTGCGTCGTGGTCAGCAGCATCGGCATCTTGCCACAGGGTCGATGGCGAACGGTGCAAAACCGTGTCGATGCCGGATAACGTGACCGAGTAGGCCGCAATACCGAGGCTGCCGGTGTGGTCGTCGAAGGCATACAGATGCCACCTTCCTGCACCCGACTGCGTGCTCGTGCCGTCCAGGCCGCCGGCATTCGCGGTGGTGGCCGGATCGACAACGAGAGTCAAGTACACGGGCCCAGCATTGGCCGTGGCAACAGAAATTGCAAATGCGCAAAGCGCAATAAAAAAGATTCTCAAACGCATGGTGTTTACGTCCTAAAAAGGAGTGAAACTAAGGAGTAAAGTTACGTTCAACCTGTCTCGCCCTTGTTCATTCAGGTCGGCGAGGTACCCGTTAGGTCAAGCGTTAGCTCTTACTCCTTCAGCGTTTGAGAATCAGCTGGATAATAAATGCCAAGGGTAAACCGACTGCTAATTTAGCCGATTTACCGTGGCACTGTCAACCTAGTTGCCCAAAATTTTTACAAAAGCATTCTGTGACCATCGGCCGGCCGCTTAGGCACGGCCCGCACGGCCCCTCCCTGCGAACAGGAGGGAACCGGCCAGAAGCACCAATACCGCCGTGGTCGGCTCGGGGACGGCACCGCCGCCGCCCGCGC
Source organism: Planctomycetota bacterium (assembly GCA_022614705.1). Lineage (GTDB taxonomy): Bacteria > Planctomycetota > Planctomycetia > Pirellulales > Lacipirellulaceae > JABDGM01. Next base: position 2,904 of record JAKEIB010000149.1, read on the forward strand.
CCGCACCGGAATTCACATTGTAAACCGCATTGTAATTTGCGAGCAGGTCTTGGAAGTCGTTGAAGTCCACCGTGCCGCTGTCGTTGAAATCGCCCTGGTACCACTCACCGGCGAGGTTGTAGTTTCCGAGCAAGTTCTGGAAGTCGTCGAAGTTGACGGCACCGTTTAGGTCGGTGTCGCCAGCCAGCGCCATGCGGCTGAAGGTGCCGCTGAAGGTGTCGTAATTAACCGAGTCTGGGGCGACCATGTCACCGTCGAGCTCCGAGATACGTCCCATGTCGCCGGCGACGCCGTAGGCGCCGGACATGACCAAGTCGGTCTCTAGAATACCGGCCGAGTTTGGCCCGTCAATGATGATCTCGATGAAGCCCTTGCCGTCAACGTCGGCAAGGTAGTCGACGCTTCCCAAAGCGGCAAAGATCTGGTCCAGGGTTGCGTCCATCTGCAAACCGACCGGCTCATCGTCGGTGGGCGGAGTGCTATCGATCACTAAGTCGCCGTTGGTGTCGCTGTAGACTTCCCAGCCGAAGATCGGGCTACCTGGGTTGGACGTATCGAAACCATCGGCGAGGTTCGTCGCGCTGAGCAATTCGCCGGACGTTTCCGCGAAACCTAATTCGGCGCCGAGCGGCGAACCGGCCGGAAGCGGCCCCGCGCCGTCAACATCCACCGGCGGACTCGATTGAGAAAGTCGCACGTGCCACACCCAGTCGCCGGCCGCGTTCAAATGGTTGTTGGCGAACGTACCGCCAGGCACGACTTGGACCGTTGGCGCGGCGAAGGCCGGCGTGGCCAGAACACACAACAAACTCGTGGTTACGAAGCACTTCCAGGACATTAGATTTCTCCACCTCAAAAGATAAAGACCAGATCAGAGTTGCTGAGCTAAGCCTCGCTAGGGAAGGGTTCAGGGTTCAGGGTTCGGGTTTCAGAAAAATCTGAATGAGAACACCTGGGAGCTGAACTCGTTCTCTTGCTCACACAGCGATCGAAACTCCCTTGCGCTTTAAAGCGCGTCCTCACGTACGCTACCAAACTTAAACACGAAACCTCACGCAAGCGATCGCGGGCGACTTCTCGTTTCCGTTTTTCCTGCCCCGCACAACCCGCTGAAAGTTTCGACAATTCCTAAAAAGCCGTTCGCGACGGCGAGCCAGCGGCCCGCAATCGACGAACACAGAGTAGCGAAGCGGCCATGCTGCACCACCATCGGGCATTATGTTCGCGGTTTTCGGGGCTGTCAAGCAGTTTCCACGTCTATTATCTGTTTTTTCCTACGAATTTCATACTCGCTCAAAACACCCGAAAAAACCGGCAAAAACACCAGAACGCCGGTTGTCCAGTCGTGGACCGGGACGATCAAAATTGCGCAGGCGATTATCGCGATGCGTGGTGCAATCAATGATTTTGAAGGATCGGATTCAAGTCACCCTCACCCCGACCCTCTCCCAAGGAGAGAGGGGGAATCGGCGGCGGGGAAACAGGCCGCAAAACAGGGCCGAAACGAGGGTTAAACCGCTGGCGGGCTCGGACACCGCGCCGGAGTTTCCGCCGGCGAATGAGCCGCCGCCCGCGCCGGGGGCGGTCGATTCGCCAAAGTGTTGGACCCACAGGTCGTAATCGCCGGCGTCGATCATGCCGTTGCCGTTGCCGTCGGCAGCCGGCATACCTTTGCGCCAGATCACATAGTCGGCCGTGTCGACGACGCCGTTGTTGTTGTAATCGGGAAGCGCCGATTGGAGGTTCGTGCGCACGATGGTGGTGAGCGCGGCGGCGCCGACGGGACCGAACGCCATCGAAGTTCCCGGCGAGATGAATACGCTGCCCGAGCTGCCGGAGAAAAACGCGGGCGTGACGTTCGCTGCAAACGTTCCGCTGGCGAACATCGCGGCCGTGTTCCACGCGGCGTTGCCGAAGACGTCGCCGGTGGCCCAGGGCACATCTTGCACGTTTGTCAATGAGTTCAACACGGGGCCGACTGTGCCGGGCGTTCCGTTGGCGAGCGTGCCGACGCCGTAGAACGCGCTTTCCTCTTGTCCGGCACTTGGAAAGGCGGGCTCTTGTGCGACGAACAGCGTGCGATAGTTGATGTTGGGAAATTCATCGAGCACGAAGAAGCCGGCGCCGTCGGTACCATTGACCGTGCCGCGCGGACCTTCTTGAAGTGCGGCGGGGTTGATTCCAGTGAGCCGCAGATTCAGGCCGGCGATGCCGGCGTGCGAACTCTTGGCGACGATCTGCCACGTGCCGCCGGAGGTGACATCGGACGGAACGGCGTAATGCACGTTGAGGCTGACGTCGATGGTTTGGCTGCGCGCGGCGGGCGCGATGAGCGCCATCAGCGCGCATGCTGCCAGGCAATTCGCGACGCGCTTGACCGTACCTGGCCTCGCTGTAGCTGGCCTCTGTGAGGCCGGCATTTTCTCGGACGATCCGGGGTCACAGACCCCGGCTACAGTCTTGACCAATCCGGGGTCACAGTCCCCGGCGATTTTTTCAGCGACGCGCTTCACGAACGAGGGATTAAGCATGCCGGATTTCTCCGTGGCCGCTGACTTGTTCGGCGCGAATCGCGTGAGCGAAATCGCGCGGATCATTGGCCGAGCGTGGCGCGACCGGGAAAAGTGCCGGGGGCGCCGCGGTGTGAATTGATCGATCTGTTCCGGGGGTGTGTTGCCGCAGGCTTGAGCCTTGGCGTGTTGTGGGCCTTTCACTCGGGGGCGGGCTTCGACAAGCTCAGCCCCGGCTCGCGCCTGGGAGGCGGCGAATGATATTTGGGCCACAATATCTTCCAGTGTACCAAGGGGTGGGAAAGCTGCAAGAAAATTAGTAATGGCGGGGGGTGGGGGTGGGGATTCAGGGGCGGGGCGATGATTTGGCGCTAAGCCGCGAGCGGCGAGGGGTTCGGGCGAAAGGGGGCGGCGACGCGAAGCTAAACCGCAAGCGGTGGGGCGGCGGTTGATCGGTGAGAATTCGTCTCGCCACGGCGAGTAAACTGTGGCCGCCGACGCTAAGGAATTATTTCTGACTACGCTTCCATGCCCCATGCCACTCAATGTTTCGCTGACTGTTACAACACGAACTTTGCGCGAAGAAATTTTTGCGTGGCGCGACGGATTGTTGCAAATAGCTTTGACTTGCCTGCGGGCGATTTGCTAAGCAGAGTGTCGTTGTGCGACGCGTGCCGTTTGTGCGTCGCCGCCAAGTGTGACAAGGTTTTGGAAAGGAGGTACTTTACGAGTCGTTTCGGGCTGGTTCGTGTCCTTTGTTTCGCACTCGGAGGGCGCGGACGGATGCCGACGGAAACGCGGCCGCTTGTGAACTCGTTTTGTGAACCAACGATTAGCGTGTTCGACCCGCCGAGCTATGTGGTCGCGTCCGCCGCGGCGGACGCGCTTGCGAGTCTTCGCCACGGCGAATCTTCGATCGGAGATACTCGCCCACGTGAGGCGCGAACGTCGACCGCCGCCGCCCAGCCGGGCATGGGACAAGACATCATCGACGGGCGCGTAACTTTCGACGACCGCACGCGCGGGACATTTCCTTTCAACCCAGGTATTCCAATGATCGAAGGCATGTAGCCCGTCCTGCCGGTGTGGTGGGACGGGCTTTTTTTGTTGCGGCGATGCCGGCCGTTTTGCGAACAGCGTTCCTCTCGCGGAGCGAGAGGACTACACTGCGCTTATGGCCGAACTGCGAACGTTTTTGTTCACGGACATCGTCGGCTCGGTGGAGCTCAAGCGCGAGATGCCCGGGCATAGCGACACGGAGCGCGACCAGTCGTTCATCGAGCTGGTGCTCTCGCCGCACCGGGCGCGGATCGAGCGGGAGCTGGCGGGGCTGGGCGGCCGGGTGGTTTCCACGGCCGGGGATGGGCATTTTCTGGTGTTTTCGGACACGGTTTCGGCCGCCCGCTGGGCGATCGGCGTTCAGCGATCGCATCGCGCGGAGCCGATTCTGACGCCCAAGGGCCGGGCGGTCGCGGTGCGGATCAGCATGCACCTGGGCATACCGCAGATCGATCCGCACGATGCCGACAACTTCGTGGGCAAGCCCGTCGATTACGCGGCCCGGCTCAGCGACTACGCGGAGAGCGGGCAGATTCTGGCGTCGCGCAGCGTGGTGGCCGTGTTAGAGGACGCCGGGATGGACGGCGTTTCGTTTCATCGCCATGGGCAGCGCGATCTGAAGGGCATCGGGCGCGTCGACATTTTTGAATTGGTCTATGATCGCGAAGGTCCGCGGCAGATGCGCAGCCAGCCGCGCGAGCGGTTGTCGCGGCAGTGGACCGTGTTGCCGGCGACGATGGGGCTGACGGAGTTTGGGGCGCGGCGTGGCACAGGCGGCTCGCCGGTTCAAGGGCGAGCAAAGACAGGCGAGCCGCCTGTCTCCACGGATGTTGTGCCTTGGCGGCTTGGTAACTACGAGCTGGAGCAGCGGCTTGGCAGCGGCGGGATGGGCGATGTGTATAAGGCGCGCCATGCGCAATTTGGCCGCGTGCGCGCGGTGAAGGTGATCAAACAGCATTTCGTCGATACGGGCCACCAAGAGGTGATTCGGCGGTTCTATCAAGAGATCAAAGCGGTCGGCGCGCTGGAGCATCCGAACATCGTGGTGGCGATCGATTCATCGGCGCCGACCGACTCGGTGCATTACCTGGTGATGGAATACATCGAGGGAATCGGGGCGGACGAACTTGTCGCGCGGCACGGGCCGCTGGGCGTGGCGGAGGCCTGCGAGATCGCGCGGCAGGCGGCGCGCGGATTGGCGTACATCCATCAGCACGGGATGGTGCATCGGGACATCAAGCCGTCGAATCTGATGTTGACGTTGGTCGAACCGAGTTCTGTAGCTGGCCTCTATGAGGCCGGCCTCGGAGAGGCCAGCTACAAAGAGAGTGGCCGACAGGCAGTCGTGAAGATTCTCGACCTCGGACTAGCGCTGTTGATCGGCGATGACCAGCAGCGGTTGACGATGTTCGACAACCGGGCGATGGGGACGGCGATGTACATGTCGCCCGAGCAGTGGAAGACGACGAGCGTCGACATACGTGCCGACATTTATAGCTTGGGTTGCACGCTGTACCACCTGCTGGCCGGCAAGCCGCCGTTTTGGGAATCGGACCTCAAGCCGGAAAAGGCGCACGAGCGGGAGAAGTTGCCGCCGATCCATGTAGCCGGCCTCTCAGAGGCCAGCTACAGTGCGGTGCCGCGGGCGCTGTGGCAAGTGCTTGAACGGATGACGGCCAAGGACCCGGCGGGGCGATTCGCCAGCCCGGCGGAAGTGGCGGCGGCGCTCGCTCCGTTCGCCGAGGGGAATCATTTGGCGCGATTGGTAACCGGCCTCTCAGAGGCCGGCCACAGCAAGACGCAAGGCATCGCCAAGGCGGACACGCTCGTGGCGAAGAGTGCCGAGTCGGACACGCGCGTCGGGCACACGCCGATAAGCTGGAGCGGGTTGAAGTCGTTGCCCAAAGTTTCGCGGGAGAGGATTTGGCGAATCGCACTGGGAATTTTTACACTCGCCGCGGTGTCGGTGATCGGTTGGCTGATCATTCAGGCCACGGGGCGACGGGAATCGGTTCACGAAGCGCATCAAGCGCGCCAGCACGCGCTTCAAGTGGCGGCGCGGTTCGCCACGAGCGAGATCCTCAAGGAAATCAATCAGCGATTTGACATCCTCGAAAAGCTGGCGACCGACCAGACGCTGCGCCAGCGAATGGTTCAGATCGACAATTCGCCGGGAGACGAACGGCTGTGGAAACCACTCGAAGATTGGCTCGGCGCGCGACGATCGGATTACGATCGCCAGGCCCCGGCCGACAGTTGGTTCATCAACGACGCCCGCGGCGTTCAAGTCGCCCGCAGCCCGCGAAGCGACACCACGATTGGCGAAAACTTTGCTCACCGCGATTACTTCCACGGCAAAGGCGCGGAGCTTCCGGAAGGCACCAGGAACCTGAAGCCGATCGATTCGCCCCACTTGTCGGCCGTGTATCGCAGCACGTCGACGCGCTACCTCAAGGTTGCGTTTTCGGTGCCGATTGAAAACGGCTTGAAAGGCGCGCGGCGCAAGGTCGTCGGCGTGCTGGCGATGTCGGTCGATCTGGGCGAGTTCAACGTGCTGGAGAACGACCTTCCGCCCGGACACGAGGTCGTGTTGATCGACCTTCGCGAGGCAACGATCGACGATCAGACGCGGCGGGGCCTGGTGCTGCACCGCCAGGCCGAGACTTCCTACCGCGAAGGCCAGCCGCCGCCCTGGATTGGCGCGGAACTTTTGGATCGCATTGAGAAGTTGTTGGCGGGCATCGATCCGTCCACTGCCGACGGTGCGATCCTGACCAACTATCGCGATGAAGCGCTCACGGCGGGCAAACCGTATTGGGGCGCTCTGCGGCCGGTCATTGATCGCCGGCCGGATGAACCTGTTTACGACACGCGGTGGCTGGTGCTGGTGCAAGAACCTCTAGCGCGCGATTGACGGCGGGACAAAAAGCCGCGACCGTTGCGGACAGTGCGCGGCGCTTGTGAATTGACCGCGACTTCCGGCCGGTTGAACCACATTCCGCGACCGACCACCCTTCGGGCGGTGCCCTCGCGGCTTTATGTGTTGGGTTGCATCCACCATTGCACGACGCCGGCCATGAGGTGCTGCATGAGCGTCGCCAGCACGATGATGAGAATCGCCAGCGGCTGGTCGGCGAGCACCGCCCCGGCCAGGATCAAGGCGAGGCCCGTGTGCTTCATGCTGAGGCCGAACATGAGGGCTGCGCGCGTGGCGGGCTTTACGTAGATGATCCACGCCAGCACCCAGCCCAGAACAAGGCCGACCAGGCTCAGTCCGACGGCCAGCGCGGCGGTCGACAACAACAGGGGCCACGACGATTCGCGGATCCGCGGCAACGCGAGCGCTGAGTTGATGTAGTTGAGTAGTAACAGCGCGGCAGCACTCGCGACAACGAACCAACTCGCCATCGAGGCAACGCGCGGCGGTTTAAGCAAGTAGCGGCACGCCAAGCCAGCCGCCGTCGGCAGAATTACCCAGACGATGAAGAACCAGCCGGAGAATTTTCCCACCAGGGCTTCGCAGTAGGCGCGCTCGCTTGCCGAGAGCGACATGCCGAGCAGGTTGAGCAGGTTGGGAGTCACCCACGGACAGAGCAGAATGCTCAGCACCACGAGTGCCAGGCTGAGGCCCAGGTTGCCCTCGGCGTTTTGCGTCCAGCCGACGGAGGAGTTGGCCACCGGCATCGTGGCCACGAGCGCGAGTCCCACGAGCAAACCGGCGGTCGACTGGCCGTCGATCGCGGGCGGAACAAGCCAGCCTGCAACAATCACTAGGAGTGCCGGCCCGAGCCACACGGCCAATAGTGCGACGCACAGAACGAAAGGGTGTCGCGATACCAGTTGGATTTGCGATACGTCCGTCAGTATGGCCGCCGAAAAGAGCATGACGGCGAGCAGCAAAAGCGGGAACGAGAACGGCACGCCGGCCGTTTCCGCCGACGACCATTCCCAATTCCGCATGGCCAGGCCTGGCGCGGTCCACGCGGCGGCTAACGCATAGGAGGCTAGCAACAGCCAAAGAAATTTGCGTCTCGCGAAGTGCGCGAGGCGGTCGCCGATGCGCGTTGTGTTGTCGGCGGTCACGGGTGTGTCACCAGCAATTGAGGTAACATTGATTGGTCCCGTAGGGACCGAATGATAATAGCCCAGCAATTTATTGCTGGGAATCGCGTCGTGATAAATTGATAGAAGTCCCGTTGGGACGACCGATAGCTTGGTTCCGTTCATTCGTCGCTACGGGACTTTGGACGAAGCTCTGAATTCCGAAACCCAGCAATGAATTGCTGGGCTGTTGTCGGATGTCCCTACGGGACAGCGTGCGCGTGATCGTTTAACGTCGTTGATCACTGCGCACCGGTTAATTGCCGAGTTGGCGATTCAATGTGTCGAAATCGCGACGCAGTTCCTCGGTGACGGTTGCGAATTCGCTGCGGGCCGCTTCCAGTTCGCGCTTCACGGCGGCCAGTTCGTCGCGCAGCGAGTCGAGTTGTTCGCGCAGTGGTTCGGCGCCGTACGAATCGCGTGAATCGATCGATCGTGAAACCGCAGGCTCTGGGGGCTCGCCTCCGGCTCGACCCCAGCCACCCGAAGCGGCAGGCGGGCCGCCTGCCGCCACGTGGCCGGCTTCGCGGCGTACTTTTTCCATTTCGCGGTCGAGATACAACGAGTGCGTCACGACGCTGCCCCGGCCGGGCGGCGTCAGATACTGGATGAGGCCTTTCGCCTTGAGTGCGTCGAGTGTGGGACGCAGGTCGCTCAAGTCCTTGATCGGCTCCATGCGGGCCGCGCGGCCACGCAGCTCGCCCACCGTTTGCGAACCACGCAAGAGCAGCTCAGTCATCACGGCGAGCTCCACCTTTTCGACGCCAAGCCACTCGTAGGCGAGGTGCCGATAGCGATCCACGCGCCCACCCCCCTGCACCACCGCCACGGCGCCCAACTTCCGCAGTTCGTCGAGCGCTTCCTCGACCTGTAATTCCTCTAGCTGCATGAGCGGCGAGCGATTGTTCTTTTGATTGCAGCCGGTGCGCAAGGCATTGAGCGACAGCGGGTAAGCTTCGGGCGTCGTCTTCGCCTTTTCAACGAGCACGCCCAGCACACGGCGCTGAAGCGCCTCCAGCGGTCGCCATCGCGGCGACGCGGCTGCTTCGGCGGCGGGCGAATCGGTGCTCATCATGAGATTTCCTGGACGCCATCCCTGTGCGTTTAGTTGGCCGTCGCGCTCGGGGCCTCAAATTTCACCACCAGCCAACGCGGCTGGCGCTGCCCGGGAAAACGGGACCGCTGCAGCGTCACGACGGCCTCGATGACAGTACTCGAGTCCGAATTGCCAGCATCGCCGTAAGGCGTGATTTGGAATCGCTGACGCACTATGAAATCGCGGCGCGATGGTACGCTGTATTCCTGAGTTTCGAGGAACGCGACGTTTGCGTTCGCGCCGGCGGTCGAGATTTCCTGCACCAACGGATCATTCATGAACTGGTCGTAGGGAGTCGTCGCGGCGGGTGGCATCCCGGGCTCCCGCGGCGCCGCCGGTCGTGCGCCCTCGACCGTCATTCGAAACGCCTGCTCCGTTTCATTCGAAGCAAGCATGAGGAGCCATTCGCGTCCGAACTCCTCCGCTTGGGTCGTTCGCATGTATCGCGTGACTCCGTCGCGGCTAAACGCCGCGATGCCGCAGGCGACGCACAGCGCGAGGCCGGCCGTTGCGGCCCAACGCCCGGCTAATAGTTCGCTGCTGGTGGCTATCCGCCGCAGCGCGATCAGCGATAATGCCGCGCCGAGCAACGGCAGTATCAGGAATAGCCGCGACACGAGGATCAGCGGCGAGGTCAATCCGATCAGCAGGCTGAGAAGCGCCAGCACGCTGACCGACCGGTAGTCCGCAACCTGGTCGACGTCCTCGGCATGAAACGCCGGTGCGGAATCGGTTGGTCGTGCGGCAGCGTCCAAGGGTCAGCTTCCTGTTGTCGTCGTACGGCTACGATGTGATTCAGCGAATAGCCGCGATCCCAGCGGGGCGCCGGTTTATTGCTGATCCCGGCGACCCGACCACCCTTCGGGCGGTGCCCGGGTCGCGGCTAATTCTTAGTCACCGCGTTTGGCGTTCGGCAGCGTGCAAAAGTCAAATGGTGGCGGCGACAACCCAATGCGTCAATACACGTCAGCCTCGCTTCACGATGAAGCTCGATGCTTTCTCGAAGGCCGCGCGGCGCGCCGAGTAGATTTTAACCCAAGACTTTGCGATGAATCTATCTCGCGGTCCCGTTCCGAACGCAGTCGGGTTGGACATCCGCTCGAAGAACCGTAGCCAGGCGGCGTCGGGCGCCGTGACCGGCGACGCGGTGTCTACCTCGGCCGAGGTAACAAGCTTGCCGCCAAAGGCATCCTTCCCCATCGGCGATACGTGCAGGGTGGCCAGCGTGAACGTCGCCAAAACCCAGGCCGCGATGAGACCCACGAGCGGGCCGCCGACCGGGTCGATGGGGTGTTTGAAGCGCATGCGCGTTTTCGAAGCGGCGCCGGTGAGCACGCGACAAATGATGACCGTCAACGAGAACAACGCCCAGATCACAGCGAAGTCCAGCCAGTAGGTGTGCTGTCCGTCGGTCAGCTCTTCATTCA